>CAVISR010000014.1:0-37364 GCA_963645405.1 Acutalibacteraceae bacterium | reverse complement strand
TTATATAACTAATTAATTATTAATATATTATATATATAAAAAGGGGAAAAGTTGAAATATGGGGTACCTCTTTTTTTTTATTGTCTTTTTGTCTGTCTGTCCGCTGTCCGAGTTTATAGCCCTGTCTCTTCGCCTTGCTTTCCTTTCCCAAGCCTCAGAAGTACGGGCAGGTGGTCGCTGAATCCGCGGTGGTACTTGTAGCCGATGTATGTGCGTGTGGGCTGCAGTCCGCCGTATTTGCTGTCTTCCTCCAGGAGGAATGGCAGATTGGCAATGAAGGCAGTGGATGTGCCCAAATTCGGGCTTGTGAATATCTGGTCGATGCAGTCCCAGTTGCCTTGGTATTTGTACGAGCCTTCGACTTTGTAGTGTTCGTCTTTATTCAGCAACTGATAGGACTGTGAAAGGCAGGTGAGGGAACTGAATGCGGTCTTGCTCAACTGGGAATCCGGTCCATCGTTGAAGTCTCCCAGCACGATTATCCGTGGCTGCTGCCTTACTGCCTTGATGGAATCTATCGACTGCATGATGGCACTTGCCACTATCCTGCGATTCCTCTCGCTCACCTTTCCGTTGAGTTTCGATGGCAGATGCACCACATAGATGTCGAGTGTGTCGGAGCCTGCCGTACCGCTTACGTAGAGCACGTCGCGGGTTGGTTTGCTTGTTGTGGCTCGTATTGCATGATGAGTGAGGGGATGGAACGTGAAGGGGGAATAGACCAATGCCACGTCGATGCCGCGCTGGTCGGCTGAACGGGTCATGATGTATTCGTAGCCGATGTTGGCAAGGGGTGTGTGACGGGTGAGGTAGGTGAGCACCGTGTCGTTCTCCACTTCCTGCAGGCAGATGATGTCTACGGGCTTTTCCGGGCTCACTGCGGCAATGACCTTACCGATGTTCTTCAGCTTCGTGTACATGCGTTTGCGTGTCCATCGGCGTGTACTCTGGGGCAGATATGCCTTGTCGTCCTTACCTGCATCGGGAATGGTGTCGAACGCATTCTCGCAGTTGTACGACATGATGGTGAACGGTTGTGCCTGCACATTGCATTCACAAAGAATCAGACTGACGAGGATTATGATTGATGTTTTCATATTGGGCTGCTGCTGAAAAAGGAGATTGACGCTTTCAATTTGACTGCTGCTGAAAAATGGGAATTGATGCTCTCATATTGGGCAGGTTCAAGAAAAACAGAAAGCCCCTCCCACTCGCTGCATGAAGTGGAAGGGGCTGTTTCATGTCTCTTGTATTCGGGCACTAAAGCGCCTCATGATTGCACAAGAGGACTTAACCCCCTTGTTGAATCAGAACAGCTTGTTTGGATATTCTCCGGCTTCAACAAGTGCTTTGATACGTGCCACTGTATCCGGGCGGTCGGCTGCGTAGGTAACTCCGAACCACTTGCTGGTGGTGTCGAGCACCTCTACTGTTGCTGTGCCCTCGTTGATGAGTTTGTTCACCATGAGCGGGATGAAGAACTCGGCTTTCAGATTTTCCATGTTCTTCGGGTCGCTGAGGAATTCCTTGAAATATTCTTCGCTGTGCTGGAAGTAATCGGGAGTGAAACCCCACATGTTCATTGAGACAGGTGAGTTTTCTTCAATCTCCACCCACTTCTCACCATCCTTGTAGCAGATTTTGCCGTCGACGCGCATGATTTCGGTACGCTCAACTACGTCGGTGAGGTGGTGCTGTGCATTGGTTGAGCAGATGCCACGAGCCACTGAACCGTTTTCGCTCAGGGTGTTGCAAACGCGGAATCCTACCATGGCATATTTGTTGGTTGCGCCTTCAGGCAGTTCGTTGAGGAACTTGCCGATGGCCGCAAATGCATCGCGTCCGTAGAAGTCGTCGCAGTTGATTACGCAGAACGGTTCCTTGATCACGTCCTTGCCCATGAGCACTGCATGGTTTGTTCCCCAAGGCTTCACACGTCCGTCCGGGCATTTGAATCCTTCTGGAAGGGCATCGAGAGACTGGAAGCAGAGTTCGCATGCGACCTTTCCTTCATATTTCGAAAGAATCTGTGTGCGGAACTGCTCTTCGAAATCCTTGCGGATTACCCATACGATTTTGCCGAATCCTGCACGGATTGCATCATAGATGCTGTAGTCCATGATTGTTTCCCCATTTGGTCCCAGACCATCGAGCTGCTTCAAACCGCCATAGCGGCTTCCCATACCTGCAGCAAGCAGAAATAGTGTTGGTTTCATATCTTCTTAGTTGCTATAGTTAATTTTGTCTGCAAAGTTAGCCAATAATTGACAAACAGCGTTCAATAAACTGATATTTTTTTGACGGCTGGTTCTAAAAAAAACTGTGTTCATGTCCGCTTGCCTCAACGTAAGGCTACTCAGTCGCTCACCAGGCTATTGCCGAAGCACCCAATACTGCCGCATCAGAATCCTTGATTGACGACACGAGAAGTCGGGTTTTACCCTTGTAGATGTTCAGCAGGTTTGCTTCCATCGCCTCGTAAGTGTACTGCCGGATGAAATCGCCTGCCTTGGCAAGTCCGCCAAACAGAATGATTGCCTCAGGGCTGGAGAAAGCCACAAAATTGGCGAATGCCTGTCCGAGGATGGTTCCTGTCTCCTTGAATATCTGCACTGCCATTGCGTCGCCTTTCACTGCCGCATCGTAGATGCCTTTTGAAGTGATTCCATCCAGCGGAATGTTGCGCAGCAGCGACGGCTCGTCGGATGTCTGCAGGAATTCCTTGGCTGTACGCACAATGCCCGTGGCTGAGCAATAGGTCTCGAGACAGCCCTTGCGTCCGCAGCCGCAGAGTCTGCCGTTGGGCTTCACGATTACGTGTCCCAGTTCTCCTGCAAATCCGTCGTGACCATAGACCAGTTCTCCGTTGACCACGATGCCCGAACCCACTCCGGTGCCGAGGGTTATCATGATGAAGTTGTCGAGCCCTTTTGCCACTCCGTAGGTTTTCTCACCGAGTGCTGCTGCATTGGCATCGTTGGTAGCCTTCACCTTCATTCCGCCAAGCGCAGCTGAGAAAAGGTCTGCCAACGGAATGACGGCATCTTTCCAGGGGAGGTTGGGTGCAAACTCAATCGTGCCTTTGTAGTAGTTGGCGTTTGGCGCACCTATGCCGAGTCCGGCGATGTCGCTCATCTTGATGCCATGCTTTTCACACAGTTCTTTTATCCGGACACTCACCGTCTGTATGTAGTCGTCCAACACGGGGAAATCCCGGGTTTTTACCGAGTCTTCTGCCAGGACTTTCCCCGTCTTGTCCACTATTCCGAATACGGTGTTCGTACCGCCTATGTCCATTCCAATTGCGAACATTTGGTCTTTATGCTTTTACGTTAAGTTGACGCTCAATGCGTTTGCCTGTTATACGTTTAATTGAGGCTCAATGCCATTAGTCTTCACTGATGCTTTCGTAGATTCTGAGCACATCCTGGGTGTCGACCACTCCGTCGCCGTTGACATCTTCAATGGCTCCAGTTGCGCTGTCCGACTCATGGCTCTTCATGTACTCGTAGACCTGCAGCACATCCTGGGTGTCGACCAGCCCGTCGGAGTTGACATCGAGGCGGCCGGTGATGAAGAGAAGTCCTTCCTTGATGCGGCTGGTGTCCCAGATGAATACGTTCGGCAGATTGAACTTAGGATTGCCGGTGACAGTTGTTGCCTCAAACACTCTGACTGAGTCGCCCACGCTGAGCACTGAGTACTTGCTGAGCACCACTTCTATGGTTCCGTTCATCGTCAGCTTGTTCACGTTCGTGATTGCGGCACATCCGTTGTTGCTTGCAGCGGCACACTTGCGCACACAAGTCTGATAGGTGCTGGCAGAACTGAAGTTCACGTTCTTGCCGCCCATGTCGAGGGTTCCGCTGTAGGATGTGGCTGTGGCACCTACCTGCAGTGTTCCGTTGATGGTGTATGATGAGTTGGTGAGTGTTCCCACTCCGGAGAGTGTTGCGCCCTTGCTTACGGTGAGAGTGGATGTTCCCAGTGCTGCACCGGATTTCACATTGAGTTCGCCTGCGGAAACGGTTACTGCTCCTGTGTTGTTCCATGCGCCCTTGACGGTCATCTTGCACTTGCCCATCTTGCTGAACTTGTCGATGCCGGTCACTACGCCTGCAAACGTGAAGTCGGTGCTGTCGTTGCCCACCTGCCATGTGTTGGCTGATGCGCTCGATGAGTTGGAGAATGAGCTGAATCCTCCGAGCGAACCTTCACCAGTGAGCTGTCCCATGCGGAGGGTCTTGCCCGAGTTCTGCACATAAATGCCCGACGGGATGTTGAGTGTCCAACCCTGGCCGCCGTTGCCGGTGTCGAGTGTGAATCTGCCGTCGGTAGCGATGGTGGCATTTGCCACGAGTGTTCCCTCAAACTTCGTCATGTTGAGGGCGAGCGGTGTACGTGTTGCAACCCAACCTGATCCTTTCTCTGCTGCGCAATACACGGTGATTTGTCCGTCGCCTGTGAGAGCCAAATTGGTAGTGGCTCTGTTGACGGTGGTCAGCGATGCATTGGCTCCGCTTGCCACCTTTATCGGAGTATTGAGGAATCCGCTTCCCAGAAGCGATGCTGTGCCCTGAAGCTCGACTGAGTTTGCCACCTTGGCTGAGGCATTGACTGTTCCTGCCTGGGCTATCATCTTGGTCAGTGAACAAGCGGTGCTGACTGTGAGCCATCCAGCGCCTTTCTTTGTCAGCAGACTGCCCGAGAATGCTGCATTCTGGGTGAATCCGCCGATGTTGTTGATTACTCCGCCCTCAGTTCCGATGAACTTGATTGGCGAGCCGTTGATGATGGATTCTGTGTTCTGCAGTGTCGCTCCGTTCTCCATCGTGAACTTCAGTCCCGATGTGGTCACTGCTCCGAGATTTCCTTTCTCCTTGTTTTCGTTGGCAAGTGAGTTGATGATGACGGTTCCGCCCTTGAGGTAGTTGCCGCCGGTGTATGAGTTGTCGTTGGTGATTGTCACTGTGCCGGTCCCTTCCTTTACGAAGGCTGTCCCTTCCTGGATTGAACCGATGCCGGAGAGTGAGTAGTTTTTGGTTGAGTTGCTGAACTTCACTGTGTCGGCTACCACTTCGTCTTCCAGGCTTACTGCCACTTTCTGGGCATCGTCGGTGAAGTTTACGATGTCGCCCTTCACGAAATAGTCGGCTGCCTTCGAAGCATCGCCTGCCAAGTAGAAGTTGTTGGTTTTTGCAAAGTCCCAGATGTTGGACTCTGAACCTGTCCATACGATTTCTGATGCTCCGCGCACATTGCCGAGGGTGAGCACGAGGTTGCCTTCGCTGTCGAGCGAAAGTCCTGCCTTCAGGTCGGTCACGCCTTCTATCTTGATGTTTGCAAGCGAACCGGTCAACTTGCCTACCTTTCCTATTATATAACTGCCCGGCTCAAGGGTTGAAGCCCCGTCTGCCATGTGTTCCACAATTTCGAAGACTGGCTGGATGTATGCAGGTCCGTAGGTCTGCCATACGCTTGATGTCTTCTTCTCTATCTGCATTGTTCCGGCATTGATTTGGTCTGCCTTCAGTCCGTCGGAATAGAGGTCGAGGACGATGCGTGAACCGAAGCCAAGATAGAGTGTGCTGTCCACAGTGACGCTGCCCTGGTTGTCGACTCCACCCGGACGGATGATTGATCCGTAGTCTGCCTTGATGCTTTGGAATTCGCCTCCGTTGGAGTTGAGTTCGGCAAAGCGGTTGAGCCACAGCGGTGACTTCTGCAGTTTGCCGCTGAACTCGAGTGTTCCTGCCCAGATGTTGGTCTCGCCTGTGTAGGTCATGTCGACTGCCGGCAGTTTCAGGATTCCGTCGCCTTGCTTCACCAGTCGCATGCTTCCGGTCAGTGCTCCGCCTGTCACGTCGCAGGTGTAGTATGAGTAGTTGATTGGAGTTTCCTTTGTAGTAGTGTTGCTTCCAGCTGTTCCTTCCACATTCGACGGCACGTTGAAAGTCACCATGTAAGGCGCTGCTCCGTCCTGTATGTTTATCTTCGTGTCGTTCATCTCACACACGATGAGATGTGCGTCCTGACTGGTTATGGTGCCGCCGTTGGCAATCTCTGTCCTGTCGGTCATGGTGTTGGTAGGAGGAGCAACGGTTATGCCTTCCATCTCGCCAAGGAAGTAGGACTTGTGAGGCGGCTGGTTGTAGCCCAGGCTCTGCCAAACCATCGCGTTGCGGTACTGGTGGTCGGACCAAAGGGTCGGTATTCTGTACGATGTCGGGTAGTTGGTTGTGTAGATGACGAAGGCATTGTCGCCATAGCGCAAAACCATCTCTTCACGCCAGTCGCCGAGGATGTCGCCGATGGCTCCTGCATTGTTCTTCGAGCTGTTGGCAAGTTCACCCACGCACTGCACGAGGCGGGCGCCTGTGCCTGGCTTGTAAACCACGGCTGCGCGAGCTGTTCCCGGTGAGTCCATGTATTCGTCGCAGAGGTCGCCGTCCCAATAAATTCGGGCATTGAGGTCGTTCCAGGGAATGAGGTCGAGTCCGCTGATTTCCTTGTCTGCACAAGCGCTCACCCAACCTGTGCCTACGGAGCGTCCGGTGGATGCCGGATAGTCATTGGTGAAGTTTCCCATCAGGGCACGTCCGTCGTCGCTTCCACTTGATATGCGGTAATAGATCTTCGATGTCACTGCATTGCGGTAGTTCATTGCAGGGCTTGACTCGTTGCAGGCATATTGCTCTTCATACTTGCGGTAGGGGTCGAAGTCGGAGCAGTGCTGTGCGTCGCCGTGTCCGAGTCCGGTGGTGGAAAGTCCCTTGCCGTTGTCGTCGATGACCATCGAACCGAAGATTATCTCGTCCTTGCCGTCCCAGTCAACGTCGCCCACTGCAAAGTTGTGGTAGCCCTGTCCGAACCAAGGTCCCGACACGGCGCATTCCCAGTTCCAGCGTTTTGTGAGCTGGTGGGTGGCTTTGTCCACGTCGTAGGTCGCCATCTTGTGCATGGTGTAGCAGCCGCGTCCGAGGAATATGCTGGCATGGCGTCCGTCGAGATAGGGCGCTCCGAAATAGTGCTTTGTCGACCGGTGACCTATGATGCCGCTTCCCCAGTCGGAATCCTGTCCGCGCTGCAGCGGATAGTCCATGTAGTTGGGGTGGGCTGAAGGTCCGATTTGGTAGGGCTTGCCTGTTGCTCCCTCAAGATAGAGCAGGTATTCGTTGCCGGTTGAGGTGTATTCCATTCCGCTCCAGCGGGTGTCTTCATCGCCTCCTATCTTCGTTGTCGTTCCGTCGCTGTGGTGGATGATCATGTTGTCGGCTCCTCTGAGCAGCACTTCTGCCTTTCCGTCTTCATCCCAGTCGAAGCACACCACGTCCCACTGTTCGTCGGCTCCTGCCAGCATGTTTGGTCCCATGTCAATCCACCAGAGGCGGTTTCCGTTGATGTCGTAGCAGTCCACATGGTGGAAACGCACGTTTTGAGTGAGGGTGTATGCATCCGAGCATGGACGCTTGATGATGAACTCGCTCACTCCGTCGCCGTTGAGGTCGCCCAAGCTGATGTCGTTCACTTGGTAGTAGCTGCTGGCATCATCGCCGTTGCGGTCGACTGGCTTGATGAGCTGCACCGTTTTATATCCGGCGGACCATACGGCCACTTGTGCGCATTGTTTCTGTTCCACTCCGCGCACCACCGGTGCCACGCTGTACTTCGACGAGGTGGTTCCTGCCGTGTGGGTGTAGTTTGAAGCCTCCAGGTTGCTTGCAATCTTTGTGCCGTTGCAATAGAGGTTGTAGGTCACGTCGTAGTATTCTTCTCCCAATACTCTCCATGAAACGAAGATGCCTCCCGACTGTCCTGGTATGGCAACCAATCCGCGGTCGAGCTTGTCTGTCGTGCGCTGTGCAAAAGTCGTCATCGAGAGTATGGCGAGCAATGCAAAAGCAAATAATTTTTTCATTAGTCAGTGTGTTTAGTTTGTTTAGTTGTTTCAGGTTGCAAAGGTAAGCATAAATTCGGAATATCTGCGTTTCTGTGCTATGGAATTTGCCAGATAAAAGAAAAAAGAGACTCGATTGAGTCTCTTTTATGTATAATTGCAGCAAAATCACGGCTGAGTGCTGTGCTTTTTCCTTGCCACAGCATTTCTTCTGCTTGACTGCCGCAAATTCATGCTTGACTACTGCGTTTTTCAGAATCTCATGCCTCGCATGCCTCCGCCTCTGCGCATGTTCTTGAATTCTGCCATGCGTCCGGCTGACGAGTTGCGGCTTTGGAGAATTACCTGCGCTGCGTGTCCCGGTGTAAGGATTTCCAGGAATTTGGTGTAGTACTCCTTGTCTGCCTCTGCCTGCTTCTTCTGGCGTGCGAATTCTTCGTCCATCATCTTCTCGGCTTCCTCGGTGGTCAGCTTCTTGAAGTTGACTTCGGCTCCTGCCTTCTGCTGGAATCCGTACTTGTCGACGATGTTCCCGCGTGCGTTCTGCCACTCCAGGTAGAGGTTGATGAACTTGGCACCGGTCTCGGTGCCCAAGTCGAATGACTCCACATACTGGTTGGCTTGCTCCGTGTAGCGCTCTTCTTTGTTTTTCTCTACCTTCTCTTGCTTCTTGTCCACCTTCTTGTCGCCGCCGTCCTTCTGGGCATAGGCTCCGAGGGTGAGCAGTCCGATGCAAAATGCCAATATTGT
Source organism: Acutalibacteraceae bacterium (assembly GCA_963645405.1). Taxonomy (GTDB): domain Bacteria; phylum Bacteroidota; class Bacteroidia; order Bacteroidales; family Bacteroidaceae; genus Colivivens. The sequence goes on along the minus strand of CAVISR010000014.1, from coordinate 28,717 downwards.
CCTTTTCATATTCGTCTTCGTGTTTTTAGTTGGTTAAAATCCTCCTGGAGGGGGCATCATCATCATCATTCCTCCGCCAAAGAAACCTCCCCAGCCCGATGTGCCGGTGCCCTGGAGGAAGATTTGTGCGGACTGCTGCTGCGTGACGATTGACTGGAATTCCTTGTAGTACTTCTTGTCGACTTCGATTTGCTTCAGCTGGCGGTCGATGCTCTGCTGCACATACTTGTCGGCTTCTTCCTTGGTGAGGTTGTCGAAGTCGATTGACGACTCGTCGCTCTCCTGGTCACCGCCTGTGGGGTTGACTGCATTGAACCGGTCGTTCTGCCAGTTGAGGTAAACCACCTGGAACAAGTCCTTCTTCTCTTTCTTGAGCTTGAATTTCTTGATGAGGATTTTTGCTTCGTCCGCATAGGAGTCGGCTTTGTTTTGGCTTGTCTTGGCTTGTGAAGACTTCTCGTCGTTGCCTCCCCAGCCCCAGCCGCCTCCTCCCCAGCCTTGGGCATGGATGCCAAGGGAAAAGAGCAGGGCAAAGACTAAAAGACTGAATTGCTTCATGCTGTATCTGTTTTTTTGTTTTGTTTATATCCAATTACTCCGTAAGTATAATCGTTTGACTAAAGAAACATGGAAAGGTTTAACCCTCCAAGCGCTGCCGTGCGTTTCTTTCAGCTATCGGAAGGCGGAAAGGTCGAGCTCCCAGGTGTCGTAGCACACTCCTCTGCCGCCGAACGATTCTTTCTGGAAGGTGAGCCCTTCGTTCAGGATATGTCCTCCGTCTTCGGTCGACACTCCGAAATCCAGGTACTGGCGGTCGGGATAGACCTCGGTGAGCAGGTGCGACACAAGGCGGTCGAACGCTCCGGTGGCTTTTCCCTCGTCGTTTGCCGAGATATATTGCGTGTGGACCACGTGTCCCATGTCGAACACCACAGTGCCTGCAATCGTTTCCCCCGACTGGTTCTTCGCCACAAAAAGCCTTATTCTGTCCTCGAACCGGTGCATGAGCAGATGGAGCTCGTCGATGGAATGCACAGGGCGCACTCCATGGCGCTCCTGCAGGTTGTGGTCGAGGATGTGCCAGAACTCCGTCACGTCGCTCTCCTCGCTTATCGTGTGCCCGGCCTTCACCGACTTTGCGATGCAGCGTCTGCGCAGCTGGTTCATCCGGATGGCATCGGGGATGAAGATGGTCTGCGAGAGATTGCGCGAATGAAGTTGCGCACCGTGGCGGTAGAGGAAGTAAAGGTCTTCCTGCGACGGGTACTTATAATATATATAAGGTATAGGCTTGTAGAAAAGTTTCTTGAAACCGTCCCTTGCATAGCGGCGGCAGGCAGCTTCGAGCGCTTCCATCACGTGCTCGGTGCGAGCCTCGCGTGTCAGCAACAGTCCTCCGTACGTCAGTCCCTGGTGCGAATGGATGGTGTGGTCACCGGTGTTGGCATTGGCAGGCAACAGGGCAATGGTGTGGCGCTTATCGTCAGTGAACATCAGCGAAGCATCACGGAACCGGTCTTTGTGATAGTCCATGAAGTTGCGGTCGAAGAGGAAAGTGGCATTTCTTGATGCCTCCACTGCCTCGTTCCACGCATCTTTCAGCACAGGTGTGTAACTCTGAACTCCTATCATCTATTCATCTTTTCTTGAATTCGTCGTATCTCTTCTTGAATTCGTTGTAGTCGTTGATGTAGCCTTCGGCAATATAGGAATGGGATGCCAACACCACACACGCAGCCCCGGGAGTGAAGTTGCGCAACTCACACCACACGTTGGGTCCGATGTAAATGCCCACGTCGTGGCGGTCCATGTGGTAGGTGCGTTCACCGTCGGCATCGCTCACGAACATGTCGAACGCTCCGTTCAGCGGAAACACAATCTCCGCGCAGGTGCTGTGGGCATGTCCGCCCCGGGTCTTTCCCTCGGGGATATTGTTTATCCAGAACACCCTCTCAATCGCAAAAGGCAACTGCGAATTCTCTGCGAAACTCAGTTCTCCGCGTTCATCTACAAAGTTGCCTACTTCGACCATCTTTGCGCATTGCGGGAGGGCGAAATCCTTGTTTTGGTCCATCTTTCGAATTATTTTTGTGCAAAGATAAAACTTTTTCCCCGAAAAGTTTGGTCGTACAAAGAAAAAAACGTAATTTTGCACTCGCTTTTCGAAAGCATCTTCCCAGGGAGAGTTTGAGAAGAGTTTGATTCAGACAAAGCTTGTCTCCTTGGAAGGATGGGTGAGTGGCTGAAACCAGCAGTTTGCTAAACTGCCGTACGGGTTACCGTACCGGGGGTTCGAATCCCCCTCCTTCCGCGACATGCGGAACTGAAAACAGCCGAAAACAGCCGGGTGGCTGAGAAAAGCAAAAATTGATGGCGCTTTCGTCTAGCGGCTAGGACACATGCCTCTCACGCATGGAACACGAGTTCGATTCTCGTAGGCGCTACAAAGAGAAAGGGAATGCAGGCACATAGCAGCATTCCTTTTTTTGGTCATAAGGGTGCGGGGGAAGATTGCGGTTTCACGATTGCAGCTTTTCGTATGCAAGTGCGGACGGAAGACAAAGGCACAAACGCCCGACCAAAGCACAAGCGTTAGGAGCTAGCCCTCTCCGAGGGCGTTAAAGCGAACGAAGGCTTGTGGGTTGAAATACAAGCGAGCTTGTACTCGAGTGCCATCGCCTACGCCGTCGGAGACGGCTGGCTCCTACATGGCGAGCGAAGGCTCGAACGACGATAAATGCGAGCGTAGGCTCGAATGGCAAACGTTGTTGTCGGGCTGATGATAGTTGTCTCTTCGAGGCGTGGCATTGCATCTGGAGCAAGACGTCATCGTTTCGCGTTTCGTGGAAACGCTACTCGTAAGCGAGCTGACACTCGAACATTGTCCCCGACGCTTTCGAATAATGCTTGCACCTCCTTTGTTTTTTACACGAAAAAACTGTAACTTTGCACCCCGATTGATGGTTTATTGGCTAATCAATGCCATAAAAACCGCATCAGAGAGACGTAAAACCAAGCATTCAATGCAGTAAAATCGAGCGTCCAACCCCTAAAAACCAACGATTCAACACTAAAAAACCACGCATTAAACAAATAATCTTCAACAATGGAGGCAAAGGATTTAACCGAAGGCAGCATAAAACGTAACTTGATTGGATTTTCCATCCCGTATCTTCTTTCCTATTTTCTCCAGATTCTGTATGGGATGGTGGACCTCTACATCATCGGGCAGTATTGTGGAGTGGAAAGCATAACGGCAGTGAGCATCGGCTCGCAAATCATGCACATGCTGACTGTCATCATCATAGGACTGGCGATGGGCACGACCGTGGTAGTGGGTCAAGCCATCGGGGCACACAACGGCTCTCGGGTGGCTGCGGTGGTGGGCAACACCATCACTCTGTTCCTCGCTTTCTCGCTGTTCCTCACCATCGTGCTCCTTGCAGGAACGACGGGCATAGTGAGTCTGATTGAAACTCCGGCAGAGGCTGTGCCGGGCACTGTCGACTATCTGCGGATTTGTTTCACTGGCATTCCGTTCATCGTGGCTTACAACATCATTGCGAGCATCTTCCGTGGACTGGGCGATTCCAGGAGCCCGATGTATTTCATTGCCGTTGCGTGCGTTGCCAACATCATCCTCGACATCGTGTTCATCGGCATGATGGACATGGGTGCTGCAGGTGCAGCTTTGGGAACTGTGCTCTCGCAGACGCTGAGTGTGGTGGTTTCCTTGGTGATGGTACGCAAGCGCCACACTGTCAGCGTGTCGAAGACTGACTTGAAGCCTCGCCGAGAGGAGATGAAGTCGGTTTTGAAAATAGGGATACCTATTGCGCTGCAGGACGGATTCATCCAGGTTTCGTTCATCGTCATCACCGTGATTGCCAACATGAGGGGCTTGACCGATGCCGCTGCAGTGGGAGTGGTGGAGAAAATCATTGGTGCGCTCTTCCTTGTGCCTTCAGCAATGCTCTCTGCCGTAAGTGCCATCGGTGCGCAGAACATCGGTGCACACAAGATGTGGCGTGCAAAACGGACTCTCTGGGACTCGATAGTGATGGCAGTGGGCTATGGCGTGGTGGTGTCGGTTGTCATTCAGTTTGTTGCCTCCGATGTGGTGGGCATATTCACCGACGATGTCGATGTGATAAAGTCGGGAAGTGAATATCTGCGTTCTTACATCTGGGACACGGGACTGGCTGGCATCCACTTCTGCTTCAGCGGTTTCTTCTGTGCTTGTGGTGTGTCGATAATATCATTCGTCCACAACATCATTGCCATCATAACGATGCGAATCCCGTTCAGTTACCTGCTTTCAGTGAACTATCCCGACTCGCTCTTCCCGATGGGCATTGCCACTCCGATGGGGTCGCTTATCTCCGTCATTGTCTGCATAGGTTTCTATATCTGGATGAGCAGGAAAGGGAAGTTGGAGTAGAGGCTACACCTTATTACAAGCTTACACCCTATTATATTATTATGCTATTTCCTTGGGTCCGCACCCCACATCATCTTGTGGCGCAGGGTGGAGAAGAACGAATGTTCGGGATGCACCACCACTTTCACCTTGTATGGCGCCTTGCGTATGTGCAGATGGATGTTGTCGCGATAGCTGCTGCTCCTGCCGTCGAGCGAGATGAGGAAATTGCCGCTCCGGCTTTCCACCGTAAGGTCAATCACAGAATCGTCGCCAATGATGATGGGACGCATGTTGAGACTGTGAGGAGCCACGGGAGTGAGCGAGATGGTGTCGAGTTGCGGAACGATGATCGGTCCGCCTACACTCAGCGAATAAGCAGTGGAACCGGTGGGTGTGCCCACAATCAGTCCGTCGGCTTGGTATGTGGTGAGATATTCGCCGTTGATGGACGCATGGATGGAAATCATGGCAGAGATGTCGTGCTTGAGTATGGCAATCTCGTTCAGTGCGCACGGATAACCGTTCAGTGTCTCGTCTTCGCATGAGAGTTCGATGACGCTGTGCTCCACCACCTCGTATTTCCTGTCGAAGAGGTTCTGTATCATGTCCTCCATCTCTTCGGGCGAGAAATTGGCAAGGAATCCGAGCCGTCCGGTGTTTACTCCCACAATCGGAATCTCCTGTCTGCCCACACGGCTGGCTGCATCGAGGAATGTTCCGTCGCCACCCAGACACACTGCCACATCTGCATCGGGCACCTCGCTGTCGTCCGCTACCGTGCACTGCGGAACCTCAATCTGTTGGCGTGTCTTGAGGAAATCATAGAACGTGCGGGGGATTATGACCTCCACGTCCATTCCTGCCGTCACAGCGAAAAACTTCTGTACAGCCATCGATTTCCTTTCCTGGTAAACATTGCCGAATATGACTATCTTCAATTTGCTATCATCATTTCCCATATCTCATTTCGTCCTATTTTATACAAATTATTCTTAACTCTCTATCTCGTCTCAGATTTTTTACTTACATTTGCGTGCAAATTTACGAAATAAAACGAAAGGTCAAATAACTACATTAGTAAAAATGACGAATTTAAGCGTAAACATCAATAAAGTGGCAACAATCAGAAATGCCAGAGGCGGCAACAACCCCGACATTCTGAAGGTGGCAACCGACTGCGAGACATTTGGTGCCGACGGCATTACAGTTCATCCACGACCAGACGAACGACACATAAGATATCAGGACGTGAGAGACCTCAAGCCCAAATTGCAGACTGAATTCAACATTGAGGGCTATCCACAAAAGAGTTTCATCGACTTGGTGAAGTCGGTTACACCGACACAAGTGACCCTTGTGCCCGACTCTCCCGACCAGATTACATCCAACCACGGATGGGACACGAAGGCAAACCTGACTTTCCTCACTGATGTAGTGGCAGAATTCCAGGAACGCGGCATTCGCGTGTCCATATTCGTGGACGCCAATCCCGAGATGGTGGAATTTGCAGCGAAGGCAGGGGCAGACCGTGTGGAACTCTACACCGAGCCTTATGCTACGAACTATGCAAAAGACCCGGCTGCAGCCATCAAACCGTTCGTGGAAGCAGCCCACACAGCACACTGCTGCGGACTCGGACTCAATGCCGGACACGACCTGAGCCTCGTGAACCTGGGCTATTTCATCCAGTGCATCCCGTCGACCGACGAAGTGAGCATCGGACATGCCCTGATTTGCGACGCGCTCTATCTCGGACTGAAAGAAACCATCAAACAATACAAAGAACTATGCAAGAACTAAGCATCCTTGAGTTAGCCAAACAAGGCGGATGGATAATGATTGTCCTCGCCATCCTGTCGGTCATCGCTGTCTATATCTTCACAGACCGTTTCTTTGCCATACGCAACGCAGGCAAGACCGACAAACTGTTCATGGACCGCATCCGCGACTACATCAAGAACAACGATACACACAGCGCCATCAACTACTGCAGGGTGACCAACACCACCACGGCACGCATCATCGAACGAGGCATAAGCCGAATGGGACGTCCGGCTCCGGAAATCCAGGCAGCCATTGAAAACACCGGCAACCTCGAAGTGGCAATGCTGGAGAAAAGGCTTCCTGTTTTGGCAACTATTGCCGGCGGTGCTCCGATGATTGGGTTCCTCGGTACTGTGACCGGTATGGTAGAGGCTTTCTGGCAGATGTCGAACGCTGGAGGCGACCTCAACATAAGCATGCTCTCAAGCGGAATCTACCAGGCAATGGTGACAACCGTAGGCGGACTCATAGTGGGCATCGTGGCTCTGTTTGCCTACAACTATCTCGTGGCAAAAATCGACGGTGTGGTCAATGAGATTGAACGTGAATCACTTATCTTCATGGACTTGATGAACGAATAAGTCTGTGAACCTGATGGACGAATAAGTCAGTGAACCTGATGGACGAATTACATTATGAACGAATGACTTTATGAACCTGGTGAACGAATGACATTATGGCTCTGAAACGAAGGACAAAAATCGAACCCACATTCTCCATGTCGTCAATGACCGACATCATCTTCCTGCTGCTCATCTTCTTTATGATTACGAGCACCATGGTAGCGCCCAATGCCATAAAGGTGTTGCTGCCGCAAAGCAGGAAGCAGACATCGGTGAAGGCAGTGTCGCATGTGGTAATCGACAAAGACCTGAACCTCTACGTAGGCATCGGACAAGAGAAGGAAGTGCCTGTCACCCTCGAGCAACTGCCCGAAGTGATTGGCAAGGCAAAGAACGACTCCACAGAGATGTTCATCTCGCTCTATGCCGACGAAAGTGTACCATATAAGAATATAGTGGAAATATTGAACGTGGCAAACGAGAACCATTTCAAGATGGTGCTAGCCACACGCCCTCCTGAGAAATGACCCCAGAAAAGAAACGCGGAATCATAGCTGCCTTGGTGACAACGGTAACCCACCTGCTGGTCCTGCTGTTGCTGATGCTCGTCACCCTCAAGGTTGTCGACCACGACGAACTTGATGACGGTGTGCCTGTGATGCTTGGCAATGTGGAGGACGCTGCAGGCGAAGATTTGGGCGGTTTGCCTGAAGATGCTGATGCAGCGCAAGCCGAAGAAACATCGGCTGAAGAACAGTCGGCAGAAGAAACATCTGCCCCGGAACCGGAAATTCCTGCCAAGCCAACTGCCCCAGAACAGCCGAAAGAAACTGCAAAACCAAAAGCTGCGGAAACTCCTGCCATCACTCAGAACCAGGAAAAGTCGATTGCTGCAGAGGAAGCAAAGAAAAAGAAAGAGGAGGAACTGAAGAAGAAGGTGGCTGAGGAAGTAGAGGCAAAGCGCAAGGCTGAGGAGGTAAGGAAGAAAGCTGAAGCAGAGGCAAAGAGTAAAGCGGAAGAGGAAGCCAGGCGCAAAGCCGAGGAAGAAGCCAAACGAAAACTGGAAGAACGCAGAAAAGCCGCCAGCGCCAGTGCCAACAAAGCCATGAGTGCCTTTGGCAACAACAAGGGAACGGGCAGTGGCTACACCACCGGCACCGGCAATCAGGGCAGTCCGAATGGAAACAGCAACACAGGTGCTACAAGTGGAACAGGTGCTACTGGATCGGGAACAATCTCAGTATCAACCAACCGACAGATAATAAGTTCCCCAAAACTCACAGTAAGTTCTGCCGAGTCTGGGGTAACGGTGATAGAAGTCCGCATTGACAAAAACGGCAATGTAACTCCCAAAAGAATAAAGTCCAATACCGCAGGTTCATTAAGTCAAGTGGCATGGAACAATGTCTCGAAAATAAAGTTCCATGCTGGAGCGGAAGAAACGGCAGACATCACTTTCCGGTTCCGTCCGCCTGCACAGTTGAGATAGACTGAACATTCTGCATAGTTTGGTTAGATTGCCCCTCCTTCACAGTTGAGATAAATCGCACATCCTTCACATGATTGCCGATATACATGGGCACTACGTCTGAGGCCTGATACCAGCGTGGCTTGTCCGGCATATCGTCGTAGACGAGTTTGCCGTTGATTTTCAATCCTTCGAATGTGATGTTCTTCACCTGCCTGTCATCGCTGTAACCATTGATTACTGACATGGCTGGAGCTGGTTTGCCATAGTAGCGGATGTTGCGGAAGGTAATGTTCTCCACACCACGTCCCGGTGCCGTGCAGTACTTTTGGTTGTGGCTCACCTTAACCTGCACAATGCTTCCCCGGTCTATCTGTTCGATGCGGATATTGTCGAACGTAACATTCCTCACCAAATTATTGTCGCCGCAGTTGATGGCAAGACATCCCTGGTAGTCCACCTGCGGTTCGCTTTGGCACAGAATGTCGATATTCTCATAGCGCAGATTCTCGATGGTGTCACCTCGCTCACTGTTGCCGTGTATTCCGATGAAGATTGGGTGTGCTACGTCTGCCCAAAGCGTACTGTTGCGCATCGTGACATTACGGGCATTGCCATTGAAACCTTTGCGTGTGGCATAGGCTGTGGTGCAGTCATCGCTGTTGCGGCAGAACACACGGTCGAACGTCACGTTCTGTGAAGCAAAGACATTCATGCCGTCGCCCCATTGCGGATGCGAGATGCTGTGCACATCATGGATTGTTACTCCATCGCTCTCTCCCACAGGACATTGGCATACGGTCATTCCGTCCACCACTATATTCTTGCTGCGATATATGAGGCAACCGCCGTAGCCCTTGTCTGTACGGGCAATGCCACGACCAAGAATGCTTGCATTCTCCACTCCGTTCATCATGAATGTGCCAGTAAAATAACTGCCTGGAGCGAGATATACTGTCGTGTTGGAAGCCACGTGGATGGTGTCCTGAGTGTAAAGTCCAGGTGCATAAGCCACAAACTTGCGCCGCTCTACCTTGGCTCGTTTCTTTGCTTCAGCCAAAGAAATCGGAGGCTTGGATGTGAAAAGCAACAGGTTGTTGGTGATGCTTCCGTCAAATTCCACGCTCACGTTCTCGGGTTGGAAGAGCAGGAACTGCAGGGTAGAGTCATTGACGTGGTTGGCAATCATACCCTTGTAGTCAGGACGTATGCGTGCTGTTGTGTACTTTCTTCCTTTAGTCACCACGCGCACAAATACATCGCCTGTAAAGTCGAACATGGCGTATGAGATTTGTGAGCGTCGGTGTCCGGTCTTGTCGCCATCGGCACAAGGTGCATTGACCATTGCCATGTATGTGTCGACCTTTGTCCAATCCTTACTGCCACGAGGTTGCACATAAACATCATAGTCGTGCTTGAGCGGTGCGCCTCCTGGAGCAGGATAGGTGAATACCTGGTGGAGCTTCTGAAATTCCTTTACCTTCGGCTTCTTGCCATCCAGCACCATCTTGGTGTAGGGCATGCTCAGCCCACAGCGTCCCACATAATGTTCGTAGGGCAGACGGTAGATGTCCCAAAAATCTCCCCGCCCCATTTGTCCTGGCTCAGTCCATTCGCAGTAGAGTCCGGTGCAGTCCTTCCATTGAGTGAAAGGCACATCGTAACCCAGGTTATAGCGTGCAGTATATTCAATGCCTTTCATCAACCGATTGTCGAGTGCTCCCCAAAGGTCATCGCCTTGTTGCCACGCCATCTCTGCAGTCTGTGCCAATGCCTCCAATCCCAGTTGTGCGTGGCTTTGGTCACGTCCAGTCTCTTGGCATTGCCCGGTCTCGCTGATGTAATGGGGCAAAGAACCGTTGTCGAAGGCATGGAGGTAGTAGTCAAGCGAAGCGCGGTAGAGCGTGCTGTCCTCAAGAAAGATGGCACAAGCCATGCGCATGCGGTTGACGATGGCTCCCCAATTGCCATTGGCATAAGGCGAGTCTGCCTCAAACTTGTCAATCACTGGCAGCCACACGCGGCGTACCATCCGATTCCAGTCTTCAGTCTTGTGAGCCTTGAGCAAGGTCATGGCGCGCACGAGGTCAAAACCCTGGATGGTGCAGAGCGGGGCATCATGTCCGTCTATGGCAGTAAGAGTCTTGGCATAGGCATTGATGATGCGCAGTGCCTGGTCGGTCTTGCCTGCCTCGGCAAAGTCGAGAGCAGCCTTCATGTCGCGTTCACTTCCGTTCTTGCTATTGCGGTACTGTCCGTCGCGGGCTATTACGGTGTAAGGTCCCGATATCTTGTAGTCATCAGTTTGCGCATAAGCGGTGGCAGTGCATAAGAGCAGAAGTGCCAGCATATGGTGTTTCAGCATAATTCTTTCTTGCAATTGGTTTTACAATTGGTTCTTGCCAGTCCCGAATCTAGGCTATTTCCCGTTCCAGTACTTGATCAGTCTTTTGAGCTCTTTCTTGGTCACCTGCACCACAGCACCGTGCTTCTGTTCTGAGAAATTGGTGCGGACGAAAGGCGATTTGCCGTCATCGAAGTAGCCCAGCGGTGTGAAGTGTTCGAGGTCTGTAGTCTCGACAAAGTAGAAGTTGTGTGGGTTGATTGAGTAGCGGTCCTGCATCAATATCCATTTCTGCTCGCCTATGCGTTTCCACAGCATTGGTGCTTCGTGACTTTGTGGCACTCCATCATCAAAGGGAATAAAGGTGTAAGGTCCGGTAAGATTGTCGCTCACAGCATGGCGCGGATGTCCGTGCTCAGTGCAGAACAGGTGGTACTTGCCGTCAAATCGTGTTATGTCGGAGTCGATGATGTGCTTGGTGATGTTGCCGTTGGCATCCTTTGGCCCGGTGACGAGCACCTGAGGGTCGGACATCATGTGGGTGAAGTCATCGCTCATATAGACGTAGCGGATGTGGTTGCGTCCACGCTGGAACCGGGTGGTGAAGTACATGAGGATGCGTCCGTCATCTGTTGCAATCATTTCCGGAGCCCACACGCAGCCTACTTCGCTCCATGGCATTGGCTTGCCATCAGCGTCTACCTCGCCTGTGGCGCAAGTCAGCGACGAGAAGTCGAGATTAGTGCGCTGCCAGTGGATGAGGTCCTTGGAGCGCAGCAGCACGAGCCCGCGGTTGTTGCCCCAGTCGTATTTCTTGAAGTCGCGTTCCCATTCTGTTTCGCGCAATCCGTCGCGCTTGGCAAAAACGTGGAGGTCGGTCATTGCTGCACAGAACATGCCGTCGGGCGCACGGAAGATGTAAGGGTCGCGTATTCCTTTTTGTACGGCAATGGTGTCGCCTGCCATGATGGGCTTGTCGTCATTGAATGCCGTCCATGTGTAACCGTCCCACGAATAAGCCATATGCAAGCCGTGGTCGGCATCCTTGTGGTAGACCATGACGTAGCCTGCCATGTCTTTCTCCTTCGGTTGCTTTTTAGTCTTTGCCTGCACGGGTGTCATGATGACGAGGGCTGCAAGCATCGCCCAAAGTGTTGCTGTTTTCATAATTTCAGTTGATGTTAGTTTTGTTCAAAAACGAATTACGGTAAATGAATATTGTGGCAGCTGTCGGGTAAATTTCTTGGAGAGTTTCTCAGTCGTGACAGTTGGCTTCACGTCTGTGTCGAGATGTTTGCCTTGTCCGTTTTTGTAGTCACGCTCACCCTGAATGGTACTGACGGTTGCCTTTGTTGTTTTGAGTTTTGTTTTTGCTGAGGTCTATATTTACAGTTATGGTGCTGTCGGATGGGTTTGCCAACTTGACAATGACTGCACCAGTCTTGCTGTTGCGCACGCATGATGCTGCATCCGTACCATTCACCACATTATACATATAGGTGTCACCGTGGTTCTGACCGAAGAGTTGCTGCACATAGTAGTTGACGGTAGGGTAGACGTCGGTCTTGTCAAAGTAGATGAGGTCGGGATTCCACTGCGTATTGCCTATTCGGGCAAGCAATGGTGCGTAGGAGGACAGTGCCACCACATCTCCGTTGCGTTCGAGATTGCACATATAGGCTGCTTCAGCTATGGCATTGAACACGGTGTTGCCACGGCTGGCATATTCGCCCACATACACATGCGACTCCGACCGGTTGTAATCATCGTAGCGGTGCAGGTTGTCGAGAAACCACTGTGGTGGGCGGTAGTTGTGCTCGTCCACCAGCTCAGGCTTTTCCTGACGGGCAAACGCCCATCCTTCGCGCCAGTCCCAGTCGTTAGGGTTGGGACCCACTGTGCCTACGATTTTTATCTCCGGATATTTTGCCTTGACTGCTCGCTGAATCATGGCGAAGCGTTCCTTGAACTCGGGTGTGATGTGGTCTTCGTTGCCAATGCCGAGATATTCCAGCCCGAATGGTTCGGGGTGTCCGGCTTCGGCACGCAACTTAGCCCAAGGACTGGTGGCAGGGTCTCCGTTTGCCCAATCTATAAGGTCGAGCATGTCCTGCACATATTCGTCCATCTCGTCCATCGGTATGGCTTGTTGGCCGTTGCCACGGCTGCGGGCTGAGTTTTGGCAACTCACACCAGCGGCAAGCACTGGCAGCGGTTTTGCTCCGATATCTTCACACAACTGGAAATACTCGAAGAATCCAAGTCCGCGTGTCTGATGATAGTCCCAGATATTGTAGTCTTCCACCCGCTGTTCCACTGGACCTACAGTATGTTTCCATCGATAGATGTTATTGAGCCCGTCTCCATGGGTCAGGCATCCGCCAGGAAAGCGGACGAATGCAGGATGGAGGTCTGCCAAATGTTGCGCCAAGTCGGCACGCAGTCCGTTTTTGCGACCTTTGAACGTATTCTCGGGGAAGAGTGATGCCATGTCCATCGAGATAGTCCCTTTTTGCTGGAATCGAATGTCGAGTACGGCATCGTCAATGTCGCCGTTGGCTGTCAACACTGCCTCATATTTCTTCCATTCCTTGGAATCTGCCACAAACTTTGTTTCGGCAAGGATGCTGTCGCGGAGGAAGTCCTGCTTGTTGGCACGCGCCAGCGTAACAGTCACGGGCATACTGTCGGTGTCTTCACATCTAAGCCAAATGCTGAAGTTGTAGTTTTCTCCCTTGCGGACAACCATGCCTTCATAGCCAGTGTTGCTAAGTCCGGCTCCTCGCTGACCGACAGTGAACACAGTCGCTGTGGCATAATGCCGGTTGTTGGAGTTCAGTGGATGTTCAGTTTCAAGTGAGAGACGACAGATGGCATTTCCGTCCTTCAGCGTTTCCCACGCTGAGAACGGATGCCATTGCCCCTTCTTGTAGTACACACGCAGGTCAACGTCGGATGGAGCATACTCAAACGAGCGGTTCTGCACCATCTCTGCGTAGAGTCCGCCATCGGCAGTGTAATTAAGGTCTTCGATAAATATACCGAAGAGATCAGAGCTAATAGGTTTCGCCGATTGCTGTGCGCTTACCGTTGTTGCTGTGGTCAGCATCATTGCTGCCAAGAAGAGATTAGTTTTCATAATTGCTGATAGTACTGGTTTTTATCTTATAAGCATTTTCTTTCCGCCCACGATGTAGATGCCAGGAGTGAGGTTTCCTTCGTCTACTCGCTGTCCGTAGATGTTGTAGATGGCATCATTGCTCTTGCCATTGTTTCCTTCGTCATCGTTTATGTTCCAGATGCCGGATGGGTCGCCCACCTTGCGGCTTGTGGGACGTTGGTCTGCAAGTGCCTTCACTTCGTCGGCTGTGAGGGCAGTGTTGTAGATGCGCAGATTGTCCATGTAGGTGTTGGTCATGTAGGCATCTGAGGTAAATGGCGAGCGTCCAAGCCAGTTGCCCGTCAACTTGAAACCGAAGGTCGTCGGTTTGGTGGAGATGGTGGCGGTGCCCTTCTCAGTGCCGTCCACATAGATGGTTGCTGTTGTGCCCTTCTGCACCAATGTCACTGTGTGCCATTTGTTCAGCATTAACTTTGAAGAACTGTTGCACTGAGAAGTCCCGCCATCCTTGATCTCGAAATACCAATCGGTGTTGCCTGCAGTATTGATGAGGGCAAGGTATTGGGATGTACTGTTGCTCAACGCCAATGCCCAGCAGCACTTCGACAGCTGATTGATTGTTGTTACACAAAGATCAAGTGAAATTGAGTAGTTAGTTTTCAATTGACTCATCACTCTTGCTCCTATTGTTTCGCCCAGGTCGATGTAGCCTTGGTTGTTGCCTGTGTAGACAGCCCAGTTGCCATCGGCGAGGAAACGCCGTTCGGCAGAACCGGCAAGAGTGGAAGGATAGAAACCGAGGGAGTCGGGCAGCAGTCCGCTGCTGTCGGCTTCGGTCTCAAAGTCCTGATAATATAGCAAACCCGTAGTGGGGTAGTTGTAGTCGTAAACTTTGATGTTTATTTTGCGCACATTCTCTGCTCCGCCTTGTCCGATGGCAGTGACGGTGAATGTGGTGTCGCAGTCTATCTTTCCTGTTGTGACGGTAGTGGCAGTAGAACCGTTCCACCATTTGCAGGAACAGAAATCCAGACCCTCAACGCTGAGTGTTGCCTTGCTTCCTTTGGTTACACTTGCCTCAGTGGTTCCTACGACAGTGTTGCTCACCTTGATAGTAGTGGTGAAGTTTTGGATAGGGTTGCTGTCACCCATGGCAGCGATGGAGAAAGCCTGACGTGAGGTAATACCGCGCGAGTTGGTGTAGGTGACACGATAGACGTAACTGCGGTCGGTAGTTACATCGATATTGCGGGTTGTCTCGCCTGTGTTCCATTGCCAGAGCCCGGTGTCTTCCTCGCCTTCTGGCAACTGTGGCATAAGTGTCAGTGTCTTGCCTGTCTTGGCTGCCGAACTGGTGTTGTTGACAGTCCATTTGTTGACGAGTCCACCATATTCAGACTGCTTAAGCGTTGATGTGCCCACCTTGATATAGCCCTGCAGTTCTGTCGGCACTTGTTTGGCTGGACACAACTGACGGTCGAGCGTGTGCATCAGCACATTGAAGCCCAATTGGTCGTAGCCTCCGCTGGTGCTGCCGCCACCACCGCTGTCGATGCCCATCTTCTCCAATACCTGCTCAGAGAAAGGCATCCTCACTCCTTTTATACCTTCATACACATTGATGACTGTCTGCCAGCAAGGACGTATCTGCAATCCGAGGCAGGGCTCTGTCATCGTCCAGCATCGTCCGTCGATGTAATGAATGCCATTGGTGCAGTACATATAGTTGGTCCAGGGCAAATTTTCCACGCTGAGTGTCTGGGCAGCAATGTATTCTATGCCTGCTGCCAGTCGGTGGTCGAGAAAAGCAAAGAGGTCATCACCTTGGTTCCAAAGCATGTAGGCAATGTCTATAGCCAATGCCATTGCCATTGCAGGGTGACCAGTGTCGCGTCCGCTCTCGTTCGTCTGTCCGAGTTTGCCGTATGCACCGGTTTCCAGTTCGCTCTCTGAAGTCGTTACAACAAGGTTCCCTATATATTCAGTCAGACCGTCGTTCCATATTGCCGTCTGTCCGTTCAGCCCTTCATGGCCAGTTATCTCGTGCAGCGTCCGTGGGTCGGTCCATGTGCCACACTGGTCGTGCTTCATGAATGAAAGTCCCTGGTTATAGATGAACACGTCATCGCAGAGTACACCGATGGAGAGCACGCACAGGGCATTGCACAATCCCCAGTTGCTCCAGTAGTGGCCAGGTGCTTCCCACCACTTGCTGCTGTTCTCCCATGTGCCGCTGCGTGTACGCAGAAACCATATTGACGTCTTGTACCACACTCCGAGCATCCACTGTCGGAAAGCCTCGAAGTCCTCGCGTTCCCAACCTTCATAGTCGCGCATCAGTTCGGCTGCCTGCGCAAACTGATAGCCGTAGAGACCGGCAGCGAGTGAGAGGTTGGAGTCGCCAGTGATAGTCTTCGTGGTCCGTGCCCATGCGTTGAGGATTCGCACTGAGGCGTCGGCGCAATCTTTGTTGTCCTCTATCTTCCAGCGTAGGGCATTCTGATATGCTGCGCAGGCGTCGCGTGCTGCCAACATGTAGTTCTGTCCGGTTCCGCCGCGTACGACGGTTTCCTGAGGCGTACAACCGATATTCGGGTCGGCAAAACCTGATGTCTTCAGTTTTTCATAGGCTTCGGTCACACGAGTGTTACCGGCAGCGATTTGTGCCCTCACACGGTCGAAGTCTTCCTGACTGTGCAGTCCTCCTGGATGTACAAACCCGCGGTCGGTATTGTACGCCGTCTGCTGGGCATTCATTGCCATGCTGAGAAATATGGCGGCAAGAGAAAGGATAATTTTTTTCATTCGTCGTATATTGATTTTAGTGATTTCAAATTCCGATGCCGCAAAGTTAGTAAGTGTCATTCAATCCGACGTGCAACTATTTTCCAAAACCATGTGTCTGAAATGTCCTGCAGCCTCTTTGCACGTTTCAGACATGCATTTTCGGACGTTTGGGACATGACCGAAACATATTTTTTGTAACTTTGCGATGAGAAATCAAAGATTCTTGCATGAAAAGGAGGCAACTTTTTGCAATTGTTCTATTGCTGTCAGCACTCGGATTGAGGGCACAGACTCGTCAGTGGACTGTCAGCGACGGTTTGCCGACAAATGAGGTGCGGCAGATTGTGGAACTCCCCAATGGGCAGATGCTCGTGGGGTGCGAGGGTTTGTATTGCCTCACTGTGGGCGAGACCTTTGTCCCCATTGCCTACGACCGTACGCAGGCAGTAAACCTCAGTCATTTTGCCACGCGCTACGGACATCTGTGGCAAGGCGATTCATTGCTGTGGCTGCACGACCTCTATCGGATTTACCTCTTCGATGCACGCACACGTTCCTTCCGTAGCGATGCAGCTGGAAGGATGAATGCACCTGGCGTCAAAGACTTTGCTGAAGGCAAAAGCGGCACCGACCCCGTGACTGCTCCACTTTGGACAGACATCGACAGCCTCGGTCTGCGCAACAAATGCATGGCAGCCACGAAGGACCGACAAGGGGGACTGTGGGTTGGCACGTGGGAGGATGGCATCATTTACAAGTCTCCACGTCGCATGATGCCGCAAACCATTCGCAACGACAGTCTGATGTGGTTGGCAAGGGGTGCTTACGGCAGCAAAAGACAAATGCCCGAACTGCCTTACCGACGGCTCAATTTCACTTGTGACCTTCCCGACGGACGCATCCTCATTGGGCACGACATGAACCGGTTGGATTATTACTTTGCAGAAAAGAATGAAATCCTTCCGATAAACCTTCCGCAATTGTCCGGCTACCGCAATATAGTTGGCGCCTGCCCGATAGACCGGCAGTGGACTTTGCTCTACTCGCAGAACGGCATCACAATGCTCAATACGTCAGCCGACACCCTTGCTCCATACCCAGCCGACCACACCATCCAACCTTACACCGATAAATACAATTGCGTGATACGCGACAGCAAAGGCAATATCTGGGCAGGAACACAGAATGGACTCTTCATCATCACCCCTTCCTATTCGTGCCGGCGCATCGACGGACTTGCCAACCAGTGCATCCGCAGTTTGGTGCTCGATGCAGATGGAAATGTGTGGGCAGGCACTTCATGCGGAATATCACGCATCACCCCGGCAGTTATCAATTATACAGCCGACGACGGCATTCCGCCAGTCAGCATGATGGAACGGGCTGCTTGCCTTACCAAGGACGGCAGACTGGTGTTTGTTCATGGCGCACGATGCACGACATTCCGTCCCGAGTGGCTTTCGGGTTCAGCCAAACCTCTGCCGGTGCAACTGCTTTCAGTCAGTGTGAGTGGCAAAAACCTTATTTTCATGAGCGGTACTGACATCTCGCTGCGCTACGACGAGAACTACTTGGCCCTGCAGTTTTCCACGCTCGACTATGCCCATTCAACCCCTTCGCGCTACCGCTACCGCCTTTCTCCGCTTGAGAAAGAATGGAACGAGGGAACAGTGCGTCATGGCTTTGCCACAGCCGCTTACACGGCTTTGCCTCATGGCAAGTATGTCTTCGAGGTGCAGGCTGCCACGGCAGACGGAGGATGGACCTCCACTGCAAGTCAGACCTTCGTCATCCATCCGCCACTCTGGCTTACATGGTGGGCAAAGACCCTCTATGCCATCATAGCCCTTGCCATTCTCATTGCCCTCGTCACCTTCTATCTGAAGTGGAAACGCCGCCAACTGGAGCGCGAGAACGACGATCGTGTCAACCGGCTTTTTGAACAGCGTGCTGAAGCCCGCCATCAGTTTGCGGAAAATACTCACATCAACCCTCAGAAGATTGGAGTGGACTCCGAAGAAAAGGCGTTCATTGCCCAACTGCTGAAAGTCATCGAGGCACATCTTTCAGACAGCGAATATGGTGTGGACCAGATGGCGCTCGACGTTGCCATGAGCCGGTCCAAACTCTACGACAAGATGCGCAATATGCTCGGCATCTCTCCTGCCGACTTCATCCGCAATGTCCGCCTCAAGCGTTCAGCCGAACTTCTCACCGGCACATCCCTCACCATCGCCGACATAGCCGAGCGAGTAGGCTTTGCCACTGCCCGCAACTACTCGCAGCAGTTCAAGAAAATGTTCGGTGTCTTGCCGTCCGAATACCGGTCACAAGACCAAACTCTATAGCGGGAAAGTGGCAATATTGCCAAAATATTCATGGCTGACTCCTAATCCAGCCCATAATTCAACGCTCCCATCCGGATGGGAATAGCCAACATTTGAAGAAAATGAGATGTTAAATATAATGAATTTCATACGTCAAACAAAGAGAAAAAGACCTATAAAAACACCCTGTTTTATCTCCCTAGTCAGAGCCATTTATTTTCCTGGTCAGAGAAAATTATTTTCCTGGTCAGAGAAAAAATTTTTTCTAGGCAGAGAATGAAAACGGGCTATTAGGGGATGAAATGAGGATTGAAATGAAGACTTTGTAAATTTCATCAAAATGTCGTATATAGTCGACTTATTTCTGATATGAAAAGGTGATATGCAATTTTAGTCGCCAGCTTTTTCTGTGACTGTTTTCCTATGGCAGTTCCCGTTGTCTGTCCGCACAAAAAAAAGAATGGGGATATTTCCCCATTCCCAGTCTTGATTCCTTGTGGCTTGGTGCTTTGCTCGTGGTGTTGGAACTCTGTCTGCTGCAGAGGTTCCGCACGGTTGCCAAAAGGGTTGTTAATATTTTGTATTCTGAGGGTCGAAGTTTGTCCAGCCGCTTGTCCAGTCGTTCACTCCGTCGAATGCACCGATATAGGTCACATTGTCGAAGCCTGTCCAGTCGGTGAATGAAGCTGCACCGAGCAATGGGCTGCCTACAACTGGTGTGTAACCGTCGCTGCCTACGAGTGATGTCCAGGTGTCGAAGTACTTGTTGCTCTTCTCTGAGAAGAAGAATGTGTTGCTGTATGACTTCTGGTTCTCGTCGATGACTGACTTTGCTGCTGCATCGTAGAGACAGTCTTTGTAAATCTTGTTTGCATCGCTTCCTACTGCGTCCATTCCTGCGAAGTAAACGTTCTGGAGTTTGAACTTGCCGTCCTTTGCTGCCTGTACAGAACCGCCTTTCTCGCCGTCGACGATGAGTCCGATTGGCCATCCGAGTGCTACTGAGTTGATGCAGTTGAGGCGTGAAGAACGACGGATTTGCATTGCTGCCTGGAATTTGCCGAGGGCTGCACCGTTGTTAGGATTGTAAGCGCCTGCTGTGATGTAGTCGGTAGTGTTCTGGAAGTTGCTGTCGAGTACTTTTGGACCTACGAAGGTGATGTTTGAGAATGTGGCAGTGGTGTAGGGCTCTACTGCTGCACCGTCGGCGCAGTTGTCGCTCTCGAAGCC
Organism: Acutalibacteraceae bacterium; assembly: GCA_963645405.1. GTDB lineage: Bacteria > Bacteroidota > Bacteroidia > Bacteroidales > Bacteroidaceae > Colivivens. The sequence continues at coordinate 8,630 of CAVISR010000014.1, read as the reverse complement.
GTTGCTCTGTGATGTGTCGGCAATCTTACTGTCGCGCAGTGAAAGTCCGTACTGTACTTTGCCTGAGAAGCCGTTGTCGGTATCGAAGTCATCGTCCCATCCCTTGTATGCAATGAGGTACTTGCAGTTTACTGTTCCGCCGAACCACTCGAATGAGTCGTCGTTTGAGTAGGAAACCTGTACGTGGTCAATCTGTGTGCCTGAACCGATTGAGCCGAGTGTCAGACCGTTGATTTCCTTGTCTTTCTGGTAAGGATAGCCTGCGAACTCGATGCGGACATAGCTGAGGACACCTGAGTTGTCGGCATCGTTTGAGCCTCCGTGCTTGGTGCGCGGACCACCTTCAATTTGCTGTTCGCCCTGGTTGTTCTTTGCTTTACCGCAGAGGATGATGCCTCCCCAGTCACCTGGCTTTCTGTTGCCTGGCTCTGCTTCTGAAGTGAACACGATTGGTGCGGATGCTGTTCCCTGTGCGATGAGCTTGCCACCGCGTTCTACAATCATGGTAGCCTTTGTCTGCTTGTCGCCCTTGATGACGGTTCCCGGCTCGATGGTGAGTTCGGCACCGTCGGCGATGTAAATCCATCCCTTGAGTGTGTATGTGCCTTTCTTCAATGTCTGCTTGCCTGTGAATACGAATCCCTGGTCGCCGTTGCCGAGCTGGGTTCCGTTGGCATTTTCTGTGCCGTCTTCGCTGAAAAGAAGATGGTCGCAGGATTTCAGTCCTCCGTCGGTGCTCCAAACGTAGGATGTGGTGGTTGTTTCCTTGTCGTCGTTGTCGTCGTCACTGTCGCAGCTGCTCATGATTGCTGATGCTGCGAGGATGCTCATGCATCCGAAAAGATAAATCTTGTTCATCGTTGTTTAATAGTTTGTTTGAGTTAAACAATTTATTTTTTTATTTATTCTTGAGTTGGTTTCTTGTGTCTTTTGTAGTCTGTACTCTATTGCTTTTGAACTTGTATTCTGCTGTTTTAGAGCTTGTAAACCTCTGTCTTGGAACTTGTAGACTCTTGCTGTCTTAGAACTTGTAGATTACTTGTAGACCGATGTTGCTGCCTGGCTTGTAGCATCTTGCAATTTCCTCGATTTCCTTTGTGTTTCCGTCGCTGTAGGTTGCCTTGGCAAACTGCTTGTAGTAGACTTTCTCTGCGAGGATGTCTTTTGCGTTGAACTTCAGTTCGAGGTGCTCGCCGAATTTCTTTGAGAGCGAGAGGTCGATGCAGTTGCGCGGCATTTCGTAGCTGTGCGGAACTCGTGAATTGGAGTCGTCGCCTGTGGTTCCTTCGCTTCGTCCTACACCGATGATTCGTTTTCCGATGCGGTTGTAGAGGATGGCTACGTCCATCTGGAGTGCTTCGTTCTTGTAGAAGATTCCGGTGTTGATGAGGTAAGGCGACTGCCCTTGCATTGGGCGGCTCTCTTCCTTGGCGCCTTTCTCAAACTGCACTTTGCTCTTGATGAGTGCTCCGTTGAACGACCAGCTGAAGTCTTTCAGTCCGATGAAGTCGAGGCGTTTTCTGATGTCGAGCTCGAGCCCGAAGTTGTTGGCGCTCTTGGCGTTCTTGTAGGAATAGACAAGGTCGGTTCCTCCGGCTACGGTGTAGGTCCACTCGATTGGTGAGTCGAAATGCTTGTAGAAGGCTGCGAGTGAGATGTATTCGCCACGTGACGGATACCATTCGTATCTCAGGTCGATGTTGTCGATGTAGCAGCTGCGGAGCTCGGTGTTTCCCTGTACATTGCTGGCAAGGTCGAAGTCGTAGTAGACTGACGGTGACACTTCGCGGAATTCGGGACGGTTGATGCTGCGTCCGTAAGAGAAACGTACCTGGTTTTCTTCGTTGAGCTTGTAGGTGGTGTTGAGTGAGGGGAAGAAGTCGTTGGTCTTGTAGTGGCTGCTTGTCTCGCTCTTCTCGTAGTCGCGGGTGTTGGAGATGAGCTCCATGTCGTTGTGCTCAAAGCGCAGACCGGCGTAGACATTGAGTTTGCCGAGTGGAAGTGACATTGTCATGTAGCCTGCTCCAAGGGTGTTCTCGCCTCGGTAATTGTTGCGCATCTGCTTTTCCTCGAGGAGGTAGAGCTTGTCGTAGCCCATGTTGGCTTCATCGGAAAGGAGGGTGGGGATGTCGCTGTAGCGGAAGCCTTCCGGCATGTTGTTGTCTGCCACATTCCAGTTGTAGATGAAGTTGCGGGTGTTGTATTCGCGGCTGCGGTATTCTCCGTAGGCTCCTACCTGCAGGTCGGGCTCGAATGTGCCGAACTTGAAGTGGTGCTTGTCGTTCACTCCGAGTGAGAGGATGTGCTCGTCGAGCTGGGTCCACTCGCGTGATATGTCGTTTCCTGTGCTCAGTGCATAGACATTGGTCTCGAGTGCATCGTCGATGAGGTATCTGCGGCGGTCGGGAAGATGGCGGTTTGCATAGGCATAGCCAAGATTCCAGTCGAAGTCGTCCTTGGCGAATGTGTGCTTGCCGGTAATCTGTCCGTTGTATGTGGTGCGGCTGCGGTAGTAGTACTCTGCGCTGCGCTCAAGGTTGGACTGTGCGCTGACTCCGTCTCTCCATGTGTAGCGGCTTGTTGCCAACTGATTGAATATGTTCTTGAACTGATACTTGTGATTACTGTCTTTTGAGAGGAGAGTGAAGTTGAGCATTGCGCCAAGTCGCACATTGTTGTTGTGCTGGTCGTCGATGGAATGGCGGAGATAGTTTGGCTTGTCGTTCACTGCATCGTAGATTCCATAGAGGTTGTTCTCCATGCCGGTGTAGGTGCGGTATTCGTTGGTGTAGTTCACTGCAGCGAGCATTCCGAGTGTCCTGTCGTTGATTACCCAACGGCGGTTGAGGTTGGCTGCGAGCTTGAGGTCGCCAAGCGGAGTCTTTGACTTCACGTGCCAGTCGTTGTTCAATCCGTTGCCGAGAAGTGATGTGGCATAGTCGCCCACTTTGTTGCCGCTGGCATTGAGCTGAGGCGCAAGTGAGGCGTTGATGCCTCCGCTCAGACTTCTCATTCCGTTGTCGAAGCCGAGGAAGTCAGTGTCCGAACCTTTGGAATAGGCAAAGTCCTGGAATGCGGAACTGGTGTTCCAGTTGCCTCCTGCAGATATTGAGAATGAGTTTTCTGACGGGATTTCCTTGGTGTTGACGATGATGAAACCTCCGGAATAGTCGGCTGGATATTCAGCTGAAGGTGATTTCACGATGGTGAGGTTGTCGATTTGTGAGCTTGGGATGATGTCGAATGAGAAAGCCCTCGAATCGGCTTCACTGCTTGGTACGGCTCCACCGTTTACCCATACATTGTTGTAGCGCTGCGACAATCCGCGTACCATCACGAATTTGTCGTCTATCAGACTGATGCCGGACACACGTTTGATGACTTCACCAGCGTTGGTGTCTTGTGTGCGGCTGATTTCCTGTGCGGAAACATTGCTGGTGACCAGCGCACTCTCTTTTGTCAGCTTGATCATGGCAGCATCGTTGTTCTTGATTTCAGCTGCTGTCACTGTGATTTCGTCGAGTTTTTGTTCGTCGACGTTAAGTCCAACTTTCACTACCTGCACGTTGCCTTTCTGAGTCTCCACTTGCAACTCCACAGGCTGATAGCCTATATAATTAATAGATAAGGTGTGGGTTCCCGGCTCAAGCCCGTCAATCGTAAATGCACCGTCGATGTCGGTTACGGCTTTCTTGTCAGAACCCTCTACGGCAACCAATGCACCAATCAATGTCTCATTAGTTTTTGCATCGCTTACCGTGCCCTTGATTTGTTGAGCCCATGCCTGCGTACAGCAGATTGTCAGGCATGCTCCGATTAAAATTTTCTTGTTCACTTTCATTTCTTATAAATACCTTTTGAATACGGTTGCAAAATTAGCGTATGCTTGTTTCAACCTTATTACATCGGTGTTGAAAGAAAATGACAATGGAATTACAAAACTGTTGCGAATACTTTGATTTGGGTGTAACTGTACTGATAATTAATGGATTGTAGCTTTGTAGTGTGAGGATTGATAAGAGCAAAATATGAAGGAAAAACAATCTGATTCTAAGGTGACTTGTTGGGATGAAGGTGCTGTTCTTGAGAATATGCGATGGATAATTGCTGGTTTCTAAGGTCAGAATGCAAAATCTAAGGGTGGAATAAAAACCTAATGTCAGAATGCAAAAAGAGCAGGCTCTGATGAGTCTGCCCTTGCTTTGCTTTGTGCTTGGAGGCTTTATGCTTCCGCTGGAGTAACCGAAACTGTGGAACGGTTCTTGTATCCTCTTTGGAAAGATACGAATCCGTCAACAAGAGCGTACAGTGTGTCGTCCTTGCCTTGTCCTACATTCTTGCCAGGGAAGTGCTTGTTTCCACGCTGACGAACGAGAATATTACCTGCCTTAGCGAATTCGCCACCAAACAATTTAACACCGAGTCGTTTGCTGTGTGACTCACGGCCGTTCTTAGAACTACCTACACCTTTCTTATGTGCCATGTTTCTGTTCTTTTTTTAATGGGTTAAACACTTAAGCGACAACACTCTTGATTGTCAATTCTGTAAACTGCTGGCGATGACCGCGGAGCTTCTTGTAACCTTTGCGACGACGCTTGTGGAACACGAGGACTTTGTCACCCTTTACGAGTGGAGTCACTACTTCGCATACAACTTTTGCGCCTTCAACTGTAGGTGTGCCTACGGTTACTGCACCGTCATTGTCTACCAATAATACTTTCTCAAACTCAACTGTCTGCTGAGCTTCAGCGTTCTGAATGTGGTGAACGAAGAGCTTATTGCCTTCTTCTGCCTTGAACTGCTGACCGTTAATCTCTACAATTACGTACATTATTTTTGTTTATAAACGGGTTTAATCCGTGGGGCGGACTGCTGACACTGACGTGTCTCGTCACTTGTTTTGAGCCTCAACGGCATAAATCAGCTGCAAAGTTACGAAATAAAATCTTATTTGGTGCTCTCTCCTTCCATTTTTCTTCTCTTTTTTGCGATTTGAGGGCAGTTTTCCAGCGAATTGCACCTTGTTTTCCCGTGAAATGCATGCTTTCTATTGCAAATTGCTTGTTTTCTTACTGCAAATTACATCTCGTCTTCCATGAATTACACCTGCCGGGTCTGATTCTTTACTTTGCAACGATGGTGGATGTGGCGGGTTTGATGCCGTCGGCTGTGACTGTCACTTTCACCTTTCCTTTCTTTCCGTTTGAAATCACTCCAACCACCAACTTGCCGTTGAATACTTTCATTGTCGGGCTTGTGAAGACTTCGGACGAGGTGGCGTCGCCATTGCAGATTCCCTTGAAGTCGGCTGCACCTTTCACTTCGACTGTTATCTGATTGTCGGCATGAGGACAGACTGTGCCGTTCTTGTCGACCACGCTGACTTCGAAGAATGCCATGTCTTCTCCATCGGCTTGCATGCTGTTGCCTTCTGAATATTCCTCGAGTGTTTGTCGGGCGATTTCAAGATGGTCGGGCTTGCCGGCTGTCTTTCGGATGGCTTCTCCCTTCCTTATTCCATTCTCATCATATACCACGACGCGGATTTCGCCCGGTTCGTACTTCACGTTGTTCCAGCGCAAACGGTATCTGTCGATTATCGGGTCGTCTGTTGACTTGATTTTGCCGCTTCCTTGCTTTTTCTGATTGAGCAACTTGGTTATGCGTCCCTGACTCTTGCCGTTTACGAACAATTCTGCTGATGGATAGTTGGTGTAGCAATACACTGGAGTCTCTTCGCCTTCGCGTCCGTCCCAAGTCCAGTGCGGAAGGAGGTGGATGGTCTCGGCATCCTTGTTCCAGCGGCTGCGGTAAAGCCAGTAGCGGTCTTTTGGCAGACCAGCCAAGTCGAAGATGCCGAAGTAACTGCTTCGTGCGGGTTTATAGTCATCGTATGGGGTTGGTTCTCCGAGATAATCGAAACCAGTCCACACGAATTCGCCTATCACCCAACTGTTGTCGTCCTGCAAAGCCCAGTCGTCTTCGGGGATATTGCTCCAACTGCATGCTTCAAGGTCGTAGCCTGTGCATTGTCCGTCGTCATATTTCTTGTTGTATGCCTGTACCACCGGGAACTTGTAGGTGTCGCGGCTGCTTACTGTTGAGGCTGTTTCACTTCCAAGAATGAAGCCGTGGTGCAACTTGCTGTGAGCATCAGGGTACTTCTGTGTGCGGTAGTTCAGTCCCGGAATATCTATAGAGTCAGCGAATTTCGAACGGATGGCGCCGTCCACATTGTCCATCCCTGCTGTGCAAAGCCGTGTGCTGTCGAGGCTGTGGATGAGGTTCTGCATCTTGGCAAGCATTGCAGTGCCTTTGGGATTGCTTTGCTCGGGAATCTCGTTACCTATGCTCCACATGACGATTGACGGGTGCACTCTGTTTGCCATGACAAGGTTGGTGAGGTCGCGCTCCCACCACTCGTTGTAGAACCTGCAATAGCCGTTTTTGCATTTCGGATAGACCCACATGTCGAACGATTCTGCCATCACCATCATTCCAAGTGAATCGCACAAATCCATCTGCATCTGCGACGGCATGTTGTGTGAGGTGCGGATGGCATCGCAACCCATGGTCTTGAGCATCTTTATCTGACGTACAAGGGCTGCTTTGTTGACGGCGCTGCCAATCATTCCCAAGTCGTGGTGGAGGCAAACTCCCTTGATTTTTCTCGTGATGCCGTTCAGCTGGAATCCATGTTCTTTGTTTACTGATATGGTCCGGATTCCTACTTGCTTCACCACTTTGTCAAGCAAAGTGTATTGACCGTCGGGCATTACTTCGTAGACGTAGGCTGTGAGGTCGTAGAGATTTGGATTTTCCGGTGTCCAAAGGCTTGGGTGATGTACTTTCATTGTTGCCTTTGCCTGTCCGTCATGTCCTACGTTTACTTCTGCTTGTGTTACTGCTGCTTCCGAACGGCTCAGTCTTGGTCGGGGAGTAAGGTCGAAGGCTATCTTGATTTGTTTGTTTCCCGCTTGTTTGTTCTCGACCTGCTTGTTTCCGGTCTGTTTGTTTTCCGCTTGTTTGTTTCCGTAACCTACCAATGAGGCTGAGACTGTCACCGTGGCTGCGTCTTCTTCCAGTTTGTCGGTCACGAAGTTAATGCCCCATACGTCAATGGCGGTTTTGTGTGTCTGGATAAGTGTCACCGGTCTGTAGATTCCTGCGCCCGGATACCAGCGGCTGCTCTCGGGCAGGTTCTGCAACCTTACCGCAAGCTGGTTGTCGCCTGTCTTCTTGTTTATATAAGGTGTGATGTCTACGTTGAAGGAGTTGTAGCCGTACTTCCATCCTCCGGCTTCATGTCCGTTGACGTAGACCACTGGCTCCGACATTGCTCCGTCGAAATTGAGAACGGCCCGCTCGCAGTCTTTGTCCACCTCGAACTGCAGACGATACCATCCCGTGCCAATCCAAGGCAGGCTTCCGGTCCTGCCAGTGTGCTCTGTGGCATCTTTCTCTCCGTTCTGTTGGATAGCAACCACCTGCTTGTCGTTATCGCTGTTGAATGGCCCGCTGATTGCCCAGTCGTGTGGCACTGTGACTTCTTCCCATTCTGAATCGTCGAAATCTGCAGCGGAATATTCCGGTGCATCCTGTTTGCTGAATCTCCATCCTCCATGAAGAACGGTTTCTGTCCTTTGTGCGATGGCTGTTGTCCATCCGATTGCAAGTAACACTGCTGCAAGTACGAGCTTGTTTGTGTTGTCTGTTAGTTTGTTCATTGTTTAGTTGTGTAGTTGTTGACGGGTGCAAAGGTACAAAAAAATAAAGACGTCCACAAAATGGGACGCCTTCTTTGTATGAAAATTTAGTTTGTTCTTTCAAAAAGCATCATTTCAATGCTGAAATGTTGCCGATAATGAAGGCTACTACCATCATAGCCAAAAGTGCAATTTTAATCGTTTCCATAGTCAAATCCTTTCTTTTCAATAACCGGGGGAAGTGTTCCCCCGCATCCAAATTAATGATTCTAATAATTATATTGTTTGTTTACCATTTTACATTCCATTCAATTCTATGCATCTGACATCGTCTGCTGAATGTATCAGCTTTATCTCGTGTCGATTCGCATGTCTTTTTCTTTTTGACGCTGCAAAGTTACTGCTGTTATGCGAATCCGTATGCAAATTGTTATGGGAAAAGAGTGAAAATCACTGTTTTCTTGATGCACATCAATTGATGTAATCGCAAACGACTGATTTTTGCCCATAATTTGAGCGTTGAAACGCCCAAAGAACTTCGAAGATTGGACGCTTGACGACCGTCTTGCTCCGACATTTTTATGCCGGTTCCATCCAAATCTTTCCGTCTGATTCCGCCTAATCATTTCCGTCTGTTTCCGTCAATTGTTTCCGTCTGATTCCGTCTGTTTCCGTCAAACGCTATTTTCCTCAAAACCAGCCAACTTTTTCTTAGGATTAGGCGGTGGAAAGGCAGTAACTTTGCACCCGTCAAAACGAAAAGGCAGAAGCCGCCCGGCAGTCGGGCAGGCAGCCCCAAAAAAACTTGACACATATCATTATGCAAAGGAAACAGACAACCACCGTCGAGCTGCATGAACGCATCGAGTTTCATGCGAGGTGCGAAAGGACGGTCAGCATCAGCGAAGCGCCCGATTCGTTCC
>CAVISR010000013.1:0-39145 GCA_963645405.1 Acutalibacteraceae bacterium | reverse complement strand
CACCCAAAAAAGCCATGTTCAATCTAAATGAGAATAACAGAATCCAGATGTCGCTCGGATGGTTACAATCATACGCTCAATGGGCAACGAGCCATACGCTCAATGGGCAACGAGCCATACGCTCAATGGGCAATGAGCCATACGCTCAACGGGCAACGAGCCATACGCTCATCAGGCAATGAGCCATACGCTCGATAAGCGAAGAAGTTTGGCATGCGATGTCTGCTGCAATATGTTTGCTTCAGTCACAAATGATTGAGCGATTCTTGAGCGAGATTCGGTCTATCGGTTAGCCGAAATCATTGGACTGTTCGAAGCTTGTATAAGGTGAAATCAACGACAGTCGACTTTGTTTTATGAATGATTTGGGATAATTTTCAGTGTCTTGTTGTCTTTTCCTTCGTGATTTGTTTGGCTATAAGATGAACTTTTTCTAATTTTGCAATGTATATACATGTTATATGCATGTTTTATACACAAAGCCAGCAATGGCTTTTACGAATTAAGTGCTAAAGTTATAACGAACTATATTCAGTTATTATGTCAGACGAATTGGAAATAAAGGAATTGGACAGCGTGGTTGTCCGATTCTCAGGCGATTCAGGCGATGGCATGCAACTCGCCGGAAACATCTTTTCTACAGTATCAGCCACTGTAGGCAACAGTATCAGTACATTCCCTGATTATCCAGCAGACATCCGCGCCCCGCAAGGATCGCTCACTGGTGTGTCAGGTTTCCAGGTTCACATCGGTGCAGGAAAGGTCTATACACCTGGCGACAAGTGCGATGTGCTCGTTGCAATGAATGCAGCAGCACTGAAGACCCAGTACCGCTATGCAAAGCCGGGGGCTGCAATCATCATCGACACCGATGCCTTCGGTCAGCGCGACCTCGAGAAGGCAGCGTTCAAGACCAGCGACTATCTTGGAGAGATGGGCATCGACCCCGACAGAGTCATTGCTTGTCCTATCACCCAGATGGTGAAAGACTGTCTTGCCGACTCAGGAATGGATGCGAAGGCAATGCTCAAGTGCCGCAACATGTTTGCACTTGGACTCGTATGCTGGTTGTTCGACCGTGACTTGGACATCGCATTCAACTTCCTCAAGGAGAAGTTTGCAAAGAAACCAGGCGTTGCCGATGCCAACATCAAGGTGATTCAGGCAGGCTACGACTACGGACACAACACACATAGTTCGGTAGCCAACGTCTACAGGATTGAGACCAAGGAAAAGACTCCTGGACGATATATGGACATCACAGGAAACAAAGCCACTGCATACGGACTGATTGCCGCAGCAGAGAAGGCAGGACTGAAACTCTATCTGGGTTCATATCCTATCACTCCTGCCACAGATATCCTGCATGAACTGTCGAAGCACAAATCACTGGGAGTAACCACAGTGCAGTGTGAGGACGAGATTGCCGGTTGTGCATCAGCCGTAGGTGCATCCTTCGCAGGAGCACTGGCAGCCACTTCCACATCAGGTCCTGGCGTATGCCTCAAGAGCGAAGCAATGAACCTCGCAGTCATCATGGAACTTCCATTGGTAGTCATCGACGTGCAGCGCGGTGGTCCGGCAACAGGTCTTCCTACCAAGTCAGAGCAGACCGACCTTCTGCAGTGCCTCTTCGGAAGAAACGGAGAAAGCCCGATGCCAGTGATTGCAGCCACAAGTCCTACTGACTGCTTCGATGCAGCGTATGCCGCATGTAAGATGGCGCTGGAACACATGACACCAGTCATCCTCATGACCGATGCTTATGTAGCCAACGGTTCGGGCGCATTCAAGTTGCCTAACCTCGCTGACTATCCAGCAATCAACCCGCCATACGTGCCTGAAGAAATGAAGGGAACATGGACTCCATATATGCGCGACGAGAAGACAAAGGTGCGCTACTGGGCTGTACCAGGACGCGAAGGCTTCGAACATATCCTCGGCGGACTGGAGAAAGACAGCAAGACCGGTGCCATATCAACCGATCCTGAGAACCACGACCTCATGACACATCTGCGTCAGGAGAAGATAAACAACATCGAGGTGCCCGACCTTGAGGTGGCAGGCGACAAAGACGATGCCGACTTGCTTATCGTTGGATTCGGCGGCACTTACGGTCATCTCCATGCAGCAATGGACGAGATGCGCAAGGCAGGCAAGAAAGTAGCACTCGCACACTTCAAGTTCATCAACCCGCTGCCAGCCAACACTGCAGAGGTGATGAAGAAATACAAGAAGGTGGTCGTTGCCGAACAGAACATGGGACAACTGGCAGGATGGCTCCGCATGAAGGTGGACAACTTCGTGCCTTACCAGTTCAATCAGGTGAAGGGACAGCCGTTCGTAGTGGCAGAACTCGTGGATGCATTCAACAAAATCATTGACAAATAATAGAAAGGACAATCATTATGGCATATACAGCAGCAAACTATAAGAAAGGACAGCCAAGATGGTGTCCTGGATGTGGCGACCACTTCTTCCTTGCATCGCTTCACAAAGCAATGGCAGAGATTGGAGTTGCACCAAATGATATAGCAGTCATCTCCGGTATCGGTTGTTCAAGCCGTCTGCCTCACTACATGGCAACATACGGCATGAACACCATCCACGGACGTGCAGCAGCCATCGCAACAGGATGTAAGGTGGCAAATCCAAACCTCACAGTATGGCAGGTGAGCGGTGACGGTGACGGTCTCGCCATTGGCGGCAACCATTTCATTCATGCCAACCGCCGCAACATCAACCTGAACATGATATTGCTCAACAACCGCATCTACGGTTTGACCAAGGGACAGTACAGCCCTACAAGTCCACGTGGATTCGTGAGCAAGTCAAGCCCTTACGGCACAGTGGAAGACCCGTTCCGCCCAGCAGAGCTCTGCTTCGGTGCTCGCGGCCATTTCTTCGCACGTGCAGTGGCTACAGATGCAGCAGGCACAGTCGAGATTCTCAAGGCAGCCTACAACCATCAGGGTGCAAGCGTGTGTGAGATCCTTCAGAACTGTGTCATCTTCAACAACGGAACCCACGATTCAGTCTACACCAAGGAATCCCGTGCAAAGAACGCAATCTATGTGGAACACGGCAAGCCGCTGGTGTTCGGCGAGAACAACGAATACGGACTTGTGCAGGATGGTTTCGGACTGAAGATTGTGGAGATTGGCAAGGACGGAGTCACTATGGACGACATCCTCGTGCATGATGCACACTGCGAAGACAATACACTCCAGCTCAAACTTGCGCTCATGGGCAACAACGACGGCTTCCCTGTAGCACTCGGCGTGATTCGTGATGTGGAAGCTCCAACATACGACGACTGCGTAAGCAAGCAGATTGAAGAGGTAAAGACAGCAAAGAAGTACCACAACTTTGCCGAACTGCTCGAAACCAACGATATCTGGGAAGTGAAATAAGTATCTTATAAAAACTATATAATGAACCCAGGGTGCGCCCTGGGTTTGTTGTTTATGGACCAAAGATTTTGCCATTCCAATTATTCTGCGTAAATTTGCAACCAAAACGAACTAAACATAGAAACCAATCAACTAAAAGAACATTTACATGAACACAAAAGCATTGCTTACATTGGGTTTACTGTTGGCAGCGACTGCCGGAAACCAGATTGTGGCACAAACCAAAACAAAGAACAGCGACAACAGCAAGGTCATACCGACCGTATCAAAGCCGAGAGCGTATCTTTTCACCTATTTCGAAGGTAGCGGCAAGGACCAGGAAGCACTCCGCTTTGCGGTCAGCGAGGACGCCATCAACTGGCATGCGCTCAACGGCAACCAACCAGTTCTCAACAGCGCCGACATTTCCAATACCGGAGGCATCAGAGACCCGCACATATTGAGAGGAGCACACAACGACGGTTATTATATCGTGGCAACCGACATGCATACGTTGAAGGACGGATGGGGATTCAATCCTGGACTCGTTCTGTTGCATTCCGATGACCTCGTCCACTGGACACACTCTGCCATCGATTTCACCAAACAATATCCCGAGAAGTTCGGTAACGTGAAATGGGTCTGGGCACCACAGACTGTATATGACCCTCAGGCAGGCAAGTACCTCGTTTACTTCACCATACACTACAAGGGAGCACAGGAAGCAGATTCGATTAATCCGAAGCGTTCCACCCTTGACTTCTACTGTGCCTATGCCAACGAAGATTTCACCGGATTCGAGAGCGAGCCACAGTTGATGTGGAGCCCTACCTACGGTGCAATCGACGGCGACATAATTCCCGATGAAAACGGCTTGCTCCACTTCTTCTGCAAGGGGAACGTGAAAGACGCCAAAGGCAAGGAATACAAGAATGGAATTGCCCAAGCCACATCCAACTCTTTGAATGGTCCATGGCATGAAGACGGTCTGTTCGTTGATGCCTATCAGGACACCAAGACTGGAGTCGAAGGCTCGGGAGTGTTCAAGCTCAATCCCAAGGACTGCAAGAACGGAAAGACCGAATACATACTGATGTACGACCTATACGGGAGCGGAAGATACGAGTTCCAACGTACCAACGACCTCTTCCATTTCACCGAGAAACCCGAATCGTTCACCAAGGACTTCTTCCCTCGTCACGGCACTGTCATGCCTATCACGAAGAAAGAGCTCAAAACCCTTGAGAAGGCATTCGGAACAAAATAAATCTATCGAATCCAGCGGAACTGTTTGACGGGATGAACGGAGACTTTAACGAAATGAACGAAGACGAAATATACATGCACCGATGCATTCAGCTTGCCAGAAACGGCAGGCAGAATGCCCAACCCAACCCGATGGTGGGAGCTGTCATTGTACACGACGGTCGCATCATCGGTGAGGGCTATCATGTGCGATGCGGAGAAGGACATGCTGAGGTGAATGCGTTCGCCTCAGTAAAGCCCGAGGACGAGAAATTTCTGCCCGAGGCAACCATCTACGTGAGCCTTGAACCATGCAGCCACTATGGGAAAACGCCTCCATGTGCCGACCTCATCATACGCAAGGGCGTAAAGAGAGTAGTCGTCGGATGTATGGACCCTTTTGCCAAGGTACACGGACGCGGAGTGCAGAAACTGCGGGATGCAGGGATAGAGGTGAAGGTAGGTGTGTGCGAGTCGGAATGCAGGGAGCTCAACAAGGTGTTCATGACATTCCATCGGTTGCAACGCCCGTATATCACGTTGAAATGGGCACAGACCGCCGACGGTTTCATCGGAAAAACTGATGCTGACGGCAAGCAACACCCCATGGCAATATCCGATGAGTTCAGCAAGCTTCACTCCCACAAGCTGAGAGCAGAGAACCAGGCGATTCTCGTGGGCAGACACACGCTTGACTGCGACCATCCGTCGCTCACCACACGTCATTGGTATGGTCCCAACCCCAAGCGGATAGTGCTTACCCACAGTAAGGACGAACTCGGAGGTTTTGACAGTTGTACAGACAACGGTGAAATCTTGGTTTTGGGCGGAAACATCGGTGAAGTGGTGAGAGAACTGCACGAGCGGGGCATCCAGTCGTTGCTCGTGGAAGGCGGTGCTTGCGTTCACCAGCAGTTTATCGATGCCGGACTATGGGACGAAGCATACGTGGAGCAGGGACTCATGAATATAGGCAACGGTACCAAAGCACCAATCCTGCCGGCAGACGGATGTGCCAGTGTCGTGTCGAAAGAAATATTCGGGCACACGATAATGCACTATACGCATTGATTTACACAACCGCTCGTATTGGCTCATACAACCGGACGTATCGGACTATACAACCGGACGTATCGGACTACACGACCGGTTGTATGAATCCAAACAAAGCATCGTTGCTTTTCCTACAAAGAATCAATGCCTATCCGCGCACTGCTTTTTCCCTTGTTCATCAGCCTTCATTTCAGTCAGTCTGCCACCAACCTTGGCATATTGTTATATCAAACATTTGGCTTTGGAATGATGAAAAAGACACTGAACAGCAACAAAAACACACATAAAAATAATTAAATCAAACCCACAAGCGTCTGCATAGCGAAAATAGTCGTACCTTTGTGTTCTAATCATTATTAGTTAACATGAGGAAATACGCTTCATACATATTGATGGCGCTTGTAGCGAGCGTGGTTTCATGTCTGACTGCCTGTCTGTCAGACGAAGAGACGGAATCTACCCCAAAATGTGTCATCACATCATTTTCAGTCGGTGACATCACCACAACTTTGACGACATTGGCATCGGACGGCACTGACAGCGCCTACACAAGAACCATAAGCGGAAGCAGCATCAAATTCAACATCGACCAGGTGAACGGCAGAATCTACTCTGTCGACTCGCTGCCCAGTTGGACCAACCTCACAAGGGTGGTGCCGACCATCTCATGCAGTGGGACAGCTTACGCACGGTTGAATGCAGACGAGAAATTCTACGAGGTGACAAGCGGGTCGGATTCCATCGACCTTTCCACACCGATGGATTTCCGTGTCGTAGCTTCCGACGGAGTGTCGTACAAGCATTACACAGCCGTCATCTACAGGTATTCAGCCAATGCAGATTCCCTGCTGTGGAGCGAGTTGGACGCTGACCTCAAGATTCAGGATGCGCAGAAAGCCGTGGTCGATGGCGAAATGATTTGTCTTTTCGGACAATACGAAGGCAACGCTGCAGTGAGCATGTCGAACGACGGAAAGCAATGGACTGCCCCTGTTGCCATACAGTCGGCAAGCGACATTGACCTCGCTTCAATCCTGGCATACAACGGCAAGCTCTATGCGAAAGGCAGCAACAACGGTTTGTATGGTTCGGAAGACGGTATCGTCTGGGCCTTGGCAACCGACAAGCAGATTCAGTCATTGCTGGCGTGTGATGCCAACTACCTCTATGCCTACGATGGCGAGAATATCATTGCAACTGCCGACCTCAATGAATGGACCGTTAACGGCACCAAGAACCTCTCGATGCTGCCACAGACCAATCTGTCGAATGCTTCCTACGCCACCCGTACCAACAGCACACTTTCAGTATGCGTGATGGCAGGACTGAATGCAGGCAATGCAGAAAACGCAGTGGTGTGGTACAAGGTATCTGCAGCCGACGATGAGAGCAACCAGACATGGGACTACATAGAAGTGACAGAGGAAAACCCTTATCCGCTTGCAGCGCTGGGCAACCTCTGCATGTTCCACTACAACGATGCACTTTATGCCTTTGGAGGCAGCAACGATGTGTTCTACAAGTCTGAAGACAACGGAATCACATGGAGAGAAGTGGAGCAATACCAGTTCCCACCATCAGCACTCGTTGCCGACAAGCACGTTGCCGCAACAGTCATGGACCAACAGATTTTCATGATTCAGACCGACAACGACGGACACGCGAAAGTGTGGCGCGGAATACTCAATAAATTCCAGTAAACGCAGAAGAGAGCCATGAAGATAAAAGCATTGATATTGTTATGCTTTCTACCATGTGCCACGATGTCGGCACAAGAGCTCGAATACAAACTTGAGCTTGGAGGGATGATGGGTGGAGGCTTCTACCTGGGAGATGCCAACTATTCGTCGCTCTACAAGAACACCAACCTTGCAGGTGGACTGATTGCACGCTACAACCTCAACCCGCGGATGGCAATGAAGTTCGACCTGGCAGTGGGGAAGGTATCAGGCAATGCACTGGAACTTGCAAACAAATACCCCGACATACCCGGACAGCAATGGGAGTTCAGCAACACTGTAGTCGACCTCGGCTGCCAATACGAACTATGCTTCTGGGGCTATGGTACAGGACGCAGCTACAAAGGGACGAAACGCCTTGCACCTTACATACAACTGGGACTGGGATTCACTTATGGCAACAAGAACCTGACCATGAATATCCCCATAGGATTCGGAGTGAGATACAAACTGAAGGACAGAGTCAACGTAGGAATCGACTGGTCGATGCATTTCAGCATGAGCGACGAACTCGACGGAATCAGCGACCCCTACTCCATAAAGAGTGGATTCCTCAAGAACAAGGACTCGTATTCATTCACGATGTTCTACATCACGTATGACCTGTGTCCCAAGTACAGACAATGCAACAACGACTAAAAACAAGAGAGATATATGTCAACCCAATTGGATATGAATAGAATCCCGCGCCACATTGCCATCATCATGGACGGCAATGGCAGATGGGCAAAGGCGCGCGGCATGGAGCGGTCAATGGGACACCAGCAAGGTGCACAGCAAGTACATGAAATCATGGAAGAGGCTGTCAGGCTGGGGGTTGATTACCTCACCCTTTACACCTTCTCGACAGAGAACTGGAACCGACCGGTGGAAGAGGTGGCAGCACTGATGAACCTGCTTCTGCAACACCTGGAGGAAGAGGTGTTCATGAAGAACAATGCACGCTTCGATGTCATTGGCGACATAGGCAGACTGCCGCAAGTGGTGCAGGATGCACTGAACCATCTGATTGAATTGACCAAGAACAACACCAATACATGCATGGTGCTTGCACTGAGCTACTCGTCAAAATGGGAGATAACCAAGGCGGTGCAGGAGATAGCCAAGGACGTGCAGGAAGGCAGGCTGACAAGCGGGGAAATCAACGAACAGGTGATAAGCCAGCATCTTGAGACCCGCCGCATGCCCGACCCCGAACTCATGATACGCACTGGTGGCGAAGAACGCCTAAGCAACTTCCTGCTGTGGCAGTGCGCTTACTCCGAGTTCTACTTCACCGATGTCTACTGGCCCGACTTCACTATCGAGGAGTTTCACAAGGCGATAGCCAACTTCCAACAACGCCAGAGAAGATACGGAAAGACTGGCGACCAAATTATTCAAGAATCACAAAAGTAGTATGATGAAACTGTCAACACACATAAAACTCTCAGTACTTACCGGCTTGATCTCATTTGCCAATGTCACAAGCTTGTCTGCGCAGGAAAAACCCACCATCATTTACGGTCAGCCCCACAACTATGTCATTGGCGGCATAACAGTGGAACCGGCTAACGAAGGGGCGCGCAACTACGAGGACGCCATCCTCATCAGCATCTCCGGACTGTCGGTGGGCGACTTCGTGAAAGTGCCGGGCGACGACATAAGCAACGCCGTGAAACGCTATTGGAAACACGGACTCTTCTCAAGCGTGAAGATAGAGGCAAGCGAAGTCAGAGGCGACAGCATCTTCCTGAATATAGTGCTCGGTGTGCGGCCAAGAGTTTCACAGGTCAACATCAACGGAGTGAAGAAGAACGAGCGCGACGACCTGGCTGAGAAGATAGGCATCGTCAAGGGCAACCAGATTACCCCGAACATGGTGGACCGTGCAAAGACAATCATCAAGAACTACTTCGACGACAAAGGATTCAAGAATGCAGAGATAGAGATTGTACAGAAAGACGACATCTCACACAAGGACCAACTGATTGTTGACGTCAATATCAACAAGAACGAGAAAGTCAAGGTGAACAAGATCTATATCACAGGTAACAACAACATACCACGCAGGAAGTTTGTCGGAGGATTCTTCACCACCGGTTTGCTGAAGAAAACCAACGAGAAAGGCTTCAAGAGCCTGTTCAAGGCAAAGAAGTTCATCGACGAGAAGTATGCAGCCGACAAGGAGAGAGTCATCGAGAAGTACAACGAGCTCGGATTCCGTGATGCCGTTATCGCATCCGACAGCGTGGTGGACGTAGGCAACAACCTTGTGGATGTCTATATCAATATCGAGGAAGGTCAGAAATATTACATCAGAAACATCAACTGGGTGGGCAATACCATCTACAACTCCGAAGCCCTCTCACAGTCGCTTCAGATGAAGAAGGGCGACGTGTACAACCAGACCAAACTCAACGAACGTCTTTCCATGGACGAGAACTCCATCGGCAACGAGTACTACAACCATGGATATGTGTTCAACCGCATCACTCCTCAGGAAGTGGATGTCGACGGCGACTCCATCGACCTTGACATCGTCATCACCGAAGGAAAGCAAGCCACCATCAACAAGGTACAGATCTACGGCAACGACAAGGTGTATGAAGAGGTGGTACGCCGCGAACTGAAGATGAAGCCGGGTGACCTCTTCACCATGGATGCCTTCAAGCAGACTGCACAGGAGATAAGCCAGATGGGACATTTCGACCCTGAGGCACTTGCTCCTAACGAATGGATTAAGGCAGACAACGTGAACGGAACCGTAGACCTCAACATCGGACTGACCCCGAAAGCAAGCGACCAGATTGAGTTCTCCCTTGGTTGGGGACAGACCGGTATCATCGGTAAGATTGGACTGAAGTTCACCAACTTCTCCATACAGAACCTGTTTGGCAAGAACAAGAACCGCCGCGGAATCCTTCCTCAGGGTCACGGACAGCAGTTCGAGATAAGCGGTTCCACAAACGGTAGCTACTACCAGTCCTACAGTCTTTCATTCTACGACCCGTGGTGCGGAGGCAAGCGCCCTAACTCACTGTCGGTATCAGCCTTCTATTCACGTCAGACCGACGTAAGCAGCAGCTACTACAACAGCAACTACTACAACTCCTACTACTCAATGTTGTATGGTTACGGAAACTACAACAGTTCATACTACAACAACTATTCTTCCTACTACGACCCCGACAAGTACATCCAGTTGTTCGGTCTGACCGTAGGATGGGGAAAACGTCTGAACTGGCCTGACAACAACTTCTACTTCAGGTCATCGCTCTCATACACACGCTATATGTTGAAGGACTGGGAATACTTCCTCATATCCAACGGAAACTGCAACAACATCAACCTCACCCTCCAGCTGTCGCGTATGTCCATCGACAACCAGATATATCCGCGTAGAGGTTCCGAAATCTCACTCTCAGTCAGTGCCACACCACCTTATTCATTGTGGGACAACATCGACTACGGAAGTCTGGCAACATCTTCAAGCGATGCCAACTACCAGAGAGACCTGCAGAAGAAATACCGCTGGATTGAGTACCACAAGTGGAAGTTCAACTCCAAGCTCTATACTCCGCTCTCGGGTGCACAGAAGTGTTTCGTGCTCGTCACCCGTTTCGATGCCGGATTCCTCGGACACTACAACAAGAACAAGCGCTCGCCGTTCGAAACCTTCTACGTGGGCGGTGACGGAATGTCGGGATATTCCACAAGCTACTACACCGAGACCATTGCCCTCCGTGGTTATGAGAACGGTTCGCTGACCCCAAGCGTAGGTTCCGAAGGATATGCCTACTCGCGCATGGCACTCGAGTTGCGCTATCCGTTGCTCCTTCAGGGCTCAACCAACATCTATGCACTGGCATTCGTGGAAGGCGGAAATGCATGGAACAAGATACGCAAGTTCAATCCGTTCGACATGAAGCGTTCAGCCGGAATCGGTGTCCGCCTCTTCCTCCCTATGGTCGGAATGATGGGTATTGACTATGCATACGGATTCGATAAAGTATTCGGTTCAACCAGTTATGGAGGCAGCCACTTCCATTTCGTACTTGGACAGGAATTCTAAGCAATAACAATTAAAAACGATACAACATGAAACGATTAGTATTGTCATTGATGGTTTGCGTATGCTGCCTGGCAGCAAGCGCACAGAAGTTCGCTCTCGTCGACATGGAATACATCCTGAAGAATGTGCCTGCCTATGAGCGTGCAAACGAACAGTTGAACCAAATCTCCAAGAAGTGGGAGGGCGAAGTGGAAAGCATCCTGCAGGAAGTGGAGACCATGTACAAGAAGTATCAGTCGGAAGTGGTATTCCTCTCCGATGCACAGAAGCAGAAGACCGAAGAAACCATAATGGCTAAGGAAAAGGAAGCAAGCGACCTGAAGAAGAAATACTTCGGAAGCGAAGGCGAGCTCTACAAGAAACGCCAGAGCCTCATGACACCAATCCAGGACGAGATCTACAATGCCGTGAAGGACATCTGCGACCAGAAAGGCTACCAGCTTGTGCTCGACCGTGCATCCGGCGGCAGCATCATCTATGCCTCACCCAAGATTGACATCAGCGACGAGGTGCTTCTGAAACTCGGATATTCAAACTAAACCCGGACATTCAAACCAAACAAGGGTATTCAGACTGAACATGGGTATCCAAACCAAACAAGGAAATAGCAATAACAAAAAACATAGGAAATGAAAAAACTGATTTTAATCGCACTCGTGGTACTTCCAATGAGTGTATTCGCACAACAGAAGTTTGCGCACGTCAACTCAACTCTCATCGTTCAGGCAATGCCTGAGTACACAACTGCACAGAACGAAATCCAGACACTTGCAAAGCAGTATGAGGATGAACTGAAGCGCATGCAGGACGAACTGCAGAAGAAACTGAAAGACTACCAGGACAACGGAGCTACCCTTCCCGATGCCACCAAGCAGCGCCGTGAGCAGGAACTCACCGACCTCAACCAGCGTCTTGAGCAGTACTACCAGACAAGCCAGCAGGATTTGCAGAAGACTCAGCAAACCAAACTGAGCGAGATTTCCGACAAGGTTGGTGCAGCCATCAAGGAAGTAGGCACAGCCGGCGGTTACGTTTACGTGATGGACGTGTCATCAGGCATACCTTTCATCAACGAGTCAATCAGCACAGATGTGACAGCGCAGGTGAAAGCCAAGCTCGGAATCAAATAAACAACAACAGTCTTATAACAATTGGGCAGCCCTCAGATGATGAAGGCTGCCCAATTTTTTAGGTTTTGTGTTGCCATCCGGATGGAAGTGCAGAAAAGCAGGAATAGGAGTCAGCGCTCTCCGAGCGCGTCGGCGATAACGCTCGAGCGACAGCTCGCTAATATTACAGCACACTAATTCCTGCGCTCGCTTTAACGCTCTCGGAGAGAGCTAGCTCCTATGCCTCGATGTATTCTCCCCTCCTTATGACAAGCAATCGCTAATATTGATCAAGAAAAAAATTGTTGTGGGATTTGTATGTTTCAACAAATATCCTTACCTTTGTGCCGACAAACAAAAGAATATTGATTATGTTAGGAATTAATGCACCCAAAGTCATTGCCAAAGGCGAATACGCTCAAGCCGTCCGCAAGGCTGCACGCGCTTCCATCAGCAAAAAAGCAACGCACGACAACGATTCGAAGATGTCGAAATATCCATATAAATTTGACTGGGTATTGTAATGAACTTTGAGGAATATAACATAGAGCATCTGACAAACCTTCCGTGAACAGTTCGAACAAAAATCAACTTACCCGGCTTTGGAAATTGCCTATTTGGCAGTAGACAAGAAATACCAGTGCTTGCATGTCGGGTCGGCACTCATAGAACAGATTATTCTGATGGCAAGAAGCCAGAAGCTTGCAGGATGCGTGTTTCTGACAACTAAAGCCTGGCATATTTCAAATTACAGTGCCGTTGGTTTTTATGAGAAGAACCAATTTGCAAAACTAACTCCAATACCACAAATGGAAGTTTGGCCAATGTACAGGACTATTTGGCCAGATGAACCCGAATAAGAAAGCAATGCCACGCCTCGAAGAGGCAGCTACAATCAGCCCAGGGCAGAGTTCTGGAGCGATAGCGAAAGAAAGCATCCCTGGATAAATGTTCCAAGTTTATCATGTGCGTCCTGTAAGGACAGCTACATATCATTGCTTTATGCAGCTGCCCATACAGGGCGCTGGTATGTGAATATCATACGCTTACCCAAGGTGTTGCCCTGGGCTGGGAGTATCTGGGCTTTCAGCCCGACAAGCTGGATGTAACATGATGTATTGTTATGGGCTCAGTACGTTGTACAACTTGACAGCAGTACGTTCCACAACGTACCGCAGTACGTTCTACAACGTACTCGAGTATTCATGCGCAACGTACTGAGATATGAGAGAACAAATATGAGACTTGACGTCAACCAAGAATGTTTTGGGTTTTATGTTGCCGTCCGGATGGGTAGGCTGAAGTGCGAGCTGGAATAGGAGTCAGCGCTCTCCGAGCGCGTCGGCGATAACGCTCGAGCGACAGCTCGCTAATATTACAGCACACTAATTCCCACGCTCGCTTTAACGCTCTCGGAGAGAGCTAGCTCCTATGCCTCGCTCATTCCAGCCCACGCAATACATACCTTGTATTCCCCTGCCGGATGGTGTTTTTCTTGTTTTTGTTTCTAAAAACATTCGAGCACAGCTCGCACTGTTTTACCCTCCCGATTGTAAACTGAATATTGCATTTATGTGAAAAAGCGATGTTTCGGGGCAGAAAATCATGGCGCAGAGCAAAAAAGTTGCGGATTTCCTTGTTTGTTTGGATGGATTTACCGAAATTTGCCGTCGCAATGCCAAACTCATGTTAAGAGCACGGCAAAACGGTTAACGGACTATTAACTCGTTTGAGGGGGAGAACAGAGAAATGCTTATATATAATAAGGTGTAAGTTGACGGCATTGGCAGCCGACGGAGCATCGGAAGATATGGAGCACAACCAATAACACGAAACATTTTAATTATTATCAATATTATCAACTAATAAAACTACAAAAACTTATGAAGAAAATTTTTACTTCTTTGTTGATGCTGTTAGTTTCCGCCAGTTCATTTGCCACTGACGAAATAACAAGCGGCACCAACTACTACATCCAGAACAAAGAGAGCGGGCTCTTTTTGTGTGGAGCCAACAATTGGGGCACACAGGCATCTGTGGCTAACGAAGGCGAGTTGTTTACTCTGACAGGGTCAGATGGTAAATTCACCATCTATGACACAGCGTTAAGTTCGTCTAACAAATATCTTGGTAGCGGTTTGTACACAGACACCCAAACCGGTGAAACATTTACATTTACTGCTGTAACAGAAAACGGGGGGGGTATTTTACAATCACTTCTTCCGCTGGTACATATTTGGCTCAATCAACCACTAAAGGTCTTTATTCAGGCTACACAGCAGAACTCGTTTCTGAAGTAACAGATGCTGCCAAATGGTATGTACTGACAGCGGACGAAGCCAAAGCAAAACTGGCGAATGCAACAGCAGATAGCCCATTGTCTGCTACCTTCTTGATTGGTGATGCTGATTTCAGTAGAAACCACGCAACTACTGCATGGACAACACAAATAAGTGCTGTTAATAAAACATCAGGTAAAGACTATGCATCTTCAAATTACTGTACTGAATCATGGCACCAAACATTCACAATATCACAGGAAATATCCGTACCAAACGGATATTACAAGTTGTCTGCACAAGGATTTTATAGGCAGGACGGTTCCGACAACGACAATTTGCCATATTTCTTCTTAAACGACACTAAAGTTACGTTCCCATTGAAAACTGGCTCTGAAAATAGTATGGCAGATGCCGGAAATTCATTCACTGCTGGCTCATATTCAGTAACAACAGACTTGGTCACCGTAACCGACGGAAAAATCACCCTTGGTGCAAAGAATGAATCAAACACTTCTCTGTGGTGTATCTGGGACAACTTTGATTTGACATACTATGGTCCAATTACTACTGATTTCACAAGCTACGTCACTAGTCTTGCAGCACAGGTAACAGCTGGTGAGAAAATTAAGGACGAACCAATGAATTCAGTTGTCAAAGAGGCCTTAACTAACGCAATAACTGAATACAAAGACAAGGAATCTACTGACTATACAACTGCAGAAGATTGGTTAAATGCAATTTTTGCAATGAAGACTGCAGTAGAGAATGCCAACACTTCAATCCCAAAATATGAAACTGCACTGACCTACCTCAATGCAGCAGTAACTGCTAATCTCGATGATGCAGGAAAAACAAACTACGCTGCAAACGCAACAGTTTCAGCTCTTCAGAGTGCATACAACGATGGTTCTCTCGAAGCAGTAACAACAGAGCAAATAACAGCACTTGATGCTGCTCTTATTACAGCAGTCAAAGCACAGACTACTGCTAATACAGACATGACCCTTGCAATCGTAAACCCAAGCTTTGAGACTGGTAACTATAACGGATGGACAACAACTACATCAAAAGATACAGGAGCAAAGTCTACATCAAACAGCACATACAAGATGGAAGGTGCAGATGGCAACTATCTCTTCAATACTTGGTCAACTGGTTACGAAATTTCACAGACTATCACTGGTCTGCAACCAGGGAAATATACTGTTAGTGCAATTATGGGAACAAATAAAGACCAAACCCTTGTACTTAAATTAAACAATGATGAGGCAACAGTTGCTTCATCTACAGAAGGCGCAAAAGTTGGTGTATCTATTTCATGTGATGTACTTGTTTCAAACGGTTCCCTCACTATCAGCGCAGGTACTTCAAATCAGAACTGGTATAAGGTGGACAACTTCAAGCTTACTTACGTTGGAGCAGCTAGTGCAAGTGAATATATTACACAGATTAAGTCTCTTGTAAGTAATGCAGAAGAGATTTCAAATAAAATGAGTGATAAGTCTACAACTCATACAACTCTTACAAATGCGATAAATGCAGGTAAGGCTATCACAGATACAGAAACAGACCTTACAACATTGAATTCAGCAGTTGCAGACCTTGAGAATGCCATTGCTACTGCTAATGCAGAACTTACTCGTGGTGCAGCAATAAACGCTCTCATCACTAAAGAAAGCGGTTCAATCGACGTAACAAGTGCCGTAGTTAGCGACGTATTTGAAGGTTGGTCACAATCAGGCAATGGAACATTCCATAAGAACACATGGTCTTCAGAAGGAAAATCTGATGGTTCTGGCATGACTACTCCATTCGTAGAAGATTGGCTTTCATCTGGAAATAAATTGGCAGACAATGTATTGGCATTTAACACCATCAGTGGACTAAAGGCAGGTCAGTACAAGGTTTCGCTCCTTACTCGTGTCATGAATGAGGCAGCAGCAGTTGAATATACAGGTGCCACCCTGAATATCAACGGAACTGCTATCGATTTGATAACTGACGCAACTAATCTCACTGGCAAGAATGGTGTTTACAAGACTGCAGAAGCTGTTGTAACAGTGGAAGACAAGGGTTCACTCGCAATCAACATTGAAATCAAGAGCGCAAACTTCAACTGGATTTCATTCAAGGACCTCAAGATTGTTTACTTGAACGACAACGTAGCGCTTGACGAGACAGTGGACGACGCACTCGCAGCAGACCTGACAACAAACTATCCAGGTGCAACTGACATCACAGTTAACTTCACCCGTAACTTCACCAAGGACCTCAATTCAACTATCTGCTTGCCATACGACGTAACTCCAGATGCAAGTGCAGGTACATTCTACACATTCGCAGGTGTAACAGAGGAAAACGGTGAGTATGTTGTAACATTGAGCGAAAACACTACTACGACTCTTAAAGCCAACACTCCTTACCTCTTCAAGCCAAATGCAACAGGCGATGTTACATTCACCGGCAAGATTGCAAAGGTTGCTGACACTTACACTCCAACTGACGTAACAAATGGCGAATGGACATTCGCAGGTTCTTACGAAAAGGTTCAGTGGAATGCAGAATCTGCATGGGGCGACTATGAAGCAGTTTACTGCTACTCAATGAATGCTACAGAAACCAACATCAACAACGGTGACTTCGTGAAGGTAAAGAAGCCAAGCACAGGATTCACTTCTACTCCATTCCGCTGCATGATGAAGTACAAGGCTACAAGCGAAGGTGAAAGTGTAAAGGCACGCGAAATGAACACAATTCCTTCAAGCATGAAGGTGGTTCTCATCAATGCTGACGGCACATCAACTGCAATCGACGCAATCGACGTTGAGACTGAATTCGCTGACGGTGCATGGTACACAATCGACGGTCGCAAGCTCCAGGGCAAGCCAGCCGCTAAGGGCATCTACATCAACGGTGGACAGAAAGTACTCATCAAGTAAGGAAAACCAAATTGAATAACAAACTAAAAACGAAACAGCATGAATAAGAAAAAATATTTGCAGCCAGAGATGAGCGTGTTCAACATGAAAGTGGAGACTTTGCTCATGGCCAGCGTTGACAGCGGAACAAACGGAGCAAAAGAGCGTTCCGACATCGGATGGGACGACGAGGACTTCGAATAGTTCGAATAAGTGAATGAAAGATACCCACGCAACTGAGTGTGTGGAAACAAGGAATCTGCGGCAGCATGGCTGTCGCAGATTTTTTTGTGAACAGATAACACTTGAATAGGAGTCAGCGCTCATTCAATCCAGCTGTCGCGGTCGAGGTTACGGTAGCTGATGGCTTCGCCTATGTGGCGGAACCCGATGTTTTCGCTGCCGTCGAGGTCGGCTATGGTGCGCGCAACTTTCAGTATGCGGTCGTAAGCACGTGCCGAAAGATTAAGGCGTTTCATCGCTTCACGCAAGCGCTCGGAGCTTTGGCTGTCGAGGCTGGCATACTTGCCGAGGAGCGACGAGGTCATCTGTGCATTGCAGTGTATGCCTTTCGCATCCTTGTAGCGTTCTTCCTGGATTTTGCGTGCCTTGACAACTCTTTCGCGTATCACGGCGCTTGATTCTCCCTTGGGCTTGTCTGCCATGTCGCAGAAGGGAACGCTTTCCACTTCCACCTGTATGTCGATGCGGTCCAACAGGGGTCCGCTTATCTTGTTGAGGTAGCGCTGGACTTGCGACGGGGTGCAGACGCATGGATGGGTGGGATGGTGCTTGTAGCCGCACGGACACGGATTCATCGATGCCACGAGCATGAAGGAGCATGGCATGGTGATGTTGTATTTGGCGCGCGAGATGGTGATTACACGGTCTTCGAGGGGCTGGCGCAGGGTCTCCAATACGGACTTGGAGAATTCGGTGAATTCGTCGAGAAAGAGCACTCCGTTGTGTGCCAGGCAGATTTCACCGGGCATGAATGTGGTGCCGCCGCCTACGAGTGCAACGTCGGACACTGTGTGATGGGGCGAGCGGAACGGGCGCTGGGTGATGAGCGACGTGTCTTTACTCAGTTTGCCTGCTATGCTGTGTATCTGGGTGGTCTCGAGGCTTTCGGCAAGCGACAGCGGCGGGAGGATGGACGGCAGACGCTTTGACATCATCGACTTGCCGCAACCTGGACTGCCGATGAGTATGATGTTGTGACCTCCGGCTGCTGCCACTTCGAAGGCGCGCTTCACGTTTTCCTGTCCCTTGACTTCATCGAAATCGAAGTCGAAATGGCTTTGCTGGGAGAAGAACAGTTCGCGGGTGTTTATCTCCGTGGGAGGAATCAGCGTGGTGCCCGACAAGAAGCCCACGACTTCCATCAGATGCTTTATCCCATAGACTTTCAGCTTGTTGACCACTGCAGCCTCGCGCACGTTTTCCTCGGGCACGAAAAGTCCTTCAAACCCCATCTGCCTTGCCTTGATGGCTATGGGCAGTGCGCCTTTCACTGGCTGCACCGAGCCGTCGAGTCCGAGTTCACCGACAAACATGTATCTCTCGATGTTGTCGGCTTTCAGATATTGCATTGACAGCAGCACACCCAGGGCTATCGGAAGGTCGAATCCCGAACCTTCTTTCCTGATGTCGGCTGGCGCAAGATTGACAATCACTTCTTTCATGAAGACCTTGTAGTTGTTGTCTGCCAATGCCGAGAGCACACGGTCCTGGCTTTCGCGTACTGCGCTGTCGGGCAGTCCGACGATGGAGAAACGTGGCAACGAAGCGTTGTTGATGCAGGTCTCGATGGTGACTGGCAGGGCTTCGAGCCCTTGCAGTGTGGCTGAATAGACTTTTGTTATCATTGTCGGCGGGGTCTGCTACGGTTTATTCCTTCTTCCAAAAACTCTTTGTCAGCAGGATGAATATGGGGAAGATTTCAAGACGCCCTATGAGCATCAGGAAAGCACAAGTGAGTTTGGCTACGGGATTGAGCACTATCCACGAATGCATCGGACCGTAGTAGTCCATTGCAAGTCCCACATTGCTCAGCGACGACAGCGAGAGGCTCAGTGCCTCGGTGTAGTCCTGGCGAATCACTCCGGCAAGTCCGTTGGCTTCGATGTAGGAGCTGTCGACTCCGCATAGCAGGAGGATGAATGTGCCGAGAAAGAGCGAGCTTACAAAGAGGGTGACATAGGCAAGCAAGGTCTTTTGCACCGATGTGGGTATGATGTCGTTGTTGAGCTTGACTGGTGCCACGATTCTGGGATGTATGATTCTCTTGAACTCGTTTTGCAAGCCTTTCCACAATATTGCCCATCGCACGCACTTGAATCCTCCGGAGGTGGACCCGGAACATGCTCCGGCAAACATCATGAATATGAGGAGCGGCATGAGAATCTGCGGCCACAGGGTGTAGTCGTAGGATGCAAAGCCGGTGGTGGTAAGCAGTGAGATGGTGGTGAACAGGGATTCGCGGAATGTGGATTCAACGCCATTGCCGCCGTTCCTTATGAGGAGGAATGCCGTGCACAGAAGGGTGGCAACGAGGACGAAGAAGAGATAGACTCTCAGCTCGTAGTTGTTGAATGCCTTGCGGATTTTGCCTTTGAGTATGGCATAGAAGAGCAGAGTGTAGTTCACTCCGGACAGGAACATGAAGCCGGTGGTGACGTATTCGATGGCTGGCGAATGCCACTGGTCGTGGAAAAGGGCTGAATGGGGAGAGAAGCCTCCAGTTCCGGTTGTGGTCATTCCGATGTTGACGGCATCGAAGATGTTCATTCCGCACAGCCACAAGGCAAGGATGCACAGCAGTGTCAGTTCCAGATAGATTGAGCCTATCCACTTGACTGCCACGCTGATGCGCGGATGTATCTTGTCGTGGAGGGGACCGGTGGATTCGGCTGCGAACAGCTTGACTTCACCGACTCCGAAGGCTGGCAGTATGGCAAGTGTGAAGAATATGATGCCGATTCCACCGGTCCATTGGGTCATGCTCCTCCAAAAGACCACGCTCCTGGGCAGTGCATCGATATTGTCCATGACGGTGGCTCCGGTAGTGGTGAAACCCGACATGGTCTCGAAGAATGCACTGGCAAAGTCGGACACGCAGCCTGTGAGCATGAATGGGATGGAACCTATGAGGGAGAACACAATCCACACGAGCGACACTATGACATAGCCGTCGCGTCGGTTTATGTTTTTCCCTGCGTTCCAGCCAACGGCCACTCCGATGCCTCCCAGGACTACTGCACAAGCAATCGCCCAGAGGAACGGCATTATGTCTTCATGATAGAACATGGCAACACCAAGCGACACAAGCAGGTGGCTTGCTTCGATGAAAAGCAAGATGCCTAGAATCTTGAATATCTGCTGCCAGTTAATCATAGTGCGTTCCGGTTTACTTGGTGAAATACTTGTCGAGTTTCTTCAGTGTCTGGCTGGCACAGAACACGACCACGCGGTCGCCGGCTTGCAGCTGGGTCTGTCCTGACACTAGCTGTCCCTTTCCGTTGCGTATCATGCCTCCGATATTGACGTTGGCTGGAAGTCCGATTTGCATCACGGGTTTCTTTGTAACATGCGACCCTTCCTTGATGATGAATTCGGCTACGTCGGCATCGGCAACGGTGAGCATCTTCACATTGTTCACGTCTGCCTTGAGCAGCATCTGGTAGATATGGCTTGCTGCCACCATCTTCTTGTTGAAGATTGTGCCCACATCGAGGGATTCTGCCATGTCAAGATAGGAGAGGTTCTCTACCTGGGCATAAGTGTTGCAAATGCCGTTTCTGCGGGCTGCAACACAAGCCAGTATGTTTTTCTCGTCATTGTCGGTAAGGGCTACGAAGCCTTCCACGTGCTTGTATCCTTCGTCCTTGAGAAGGTCGATGTCGTAACCGTCACCATTGATTATCAGTGTCCTGTTCTTTGTGATTTTCCCAAGTTCTTCACATCTTGCAATGTCGGACTCGATGATTTTCACTGAATAGCTGTCGGGGATTGCCCAGTCGGTCCTCACGGCGAGTTTTCCTCCTCCAATAATCATTATGTGCTTCACTGCAGGATAGTTGTCCTTGCCGGTTATGTGGCGCAGGTTGTTTATCTCGTCGCGTGTGGTCATGAAGAACACCAGGTCGTTGGAATATATCTTTTCGTCGCCTCGAGGAATTATCGTCTCGTTGTCGCGCTTTATCGCCACCACATGGAACCTGTGGCCAGCCATGCCGATTTCCCTCAACGAGCAGTCGATGAGCTGGTTTCTGTTCTCTTCGCGCTGACGCTTCTCGAGCGGATTGATTTCGTGCATCTTCACGCTGAGCAACACAAGGTCGCCGTCGAATTCCCACAGTTGCCTTATCCAACTATGCATCACGGAGTCGGCAATCTCTTTGCCTGCAAGGTATTCGGGATATATGAGTGAACTGATTCCTGCATTTTCGAAGATCTTCTGGTTGTCCTCGTCCAGATACTCATAGTTGTCGATGCGGGCAACGGTGCGCTTGGCTCCAAGCTGCTTGGCAAGCATGCAGCAGAACATGTTCTCGCTTTCGTGGGGCGTGACTGCGATGAAGAGGTCGGCACTGTCGATGTTGGCTTGCCGAAGTCCCTTGATTGATGTAGGCGATGCCACCAGCGTCATTATGTCAAGGTCATTGTTGAGCTTGGCCAACTTGTCTTCATCCTCGTCGACAAGGATGATGTCAAGGTTCTCCTTTGAGAGCATTCGTGCAAGATGTGTTCCTACTGCCCCTGCACCGGCGATAACTATCTTCATCTTTCTTCTATGGCTTTACATATGGCTTCTGCATCCAGGTGAATCAGTTTCCGGAGTTCACGTACTGTCCCCTGCTCGATGAATTCATCGGGAATTCCCATGCGGCGGACCTTGGTTGTGTAGCCATGGTCGTTGATGAATTCAGTGACGGCACTGCCGAATCCACCGTTGAGCGCTCCGTCTTCAACCGTGATGATGTGACCGAACTTATGGCAAATCCCGGTGAGCATCTCAGTGTCGAGCGGCTTGAGGTACCGCATGTCGTAGTGAGCTACGCTCAGTCGCTTGCCGTTGTTCATGGCATTCATCTCTGCCATAACTATGGCTTTGCTTGCCTCTGTGCCAATAGGTCCCAGGGTGAGGACTGCAAGGTCTTCGCCTGTCTTGAGGCAACGACCCTTTCCTATCGGTATTTCCTCGAACGGACATCTCCAGTCGATGATTGATCCGCAGCCACGTGGATAGCGTATGACGAAAGTCCCCTTGTCGGGCAGTTGGGCTGTGTACATCAGTTTGCGAAGCTCATGCTCGTCATAAGGTGAGGCAATGGTGAGGTTGGGGATTGGTCGCAGGAATGCCATATCGAAGGCTCCATGATGCGTAGGACCGTCTTCCCCAACTATGCCTGCCCTGTCGAGACAGAGGACAAGATTGAGCTTCATGATTGCCGCATCGTGGATGATATTGTCGTAGGCCCGCTGGCTGAACGACGAATAGATGTTGCAGAAAGGCAACAGCCCGTCTTTTGCCATGCCTCCGGAGAAGGTGACTGCATGTCCTTCTGCTATTCCTACATCGAATGTGCGGTCGGGCATTGCCTTCATCATTATGTCCATGGAACATCCTGTTGGCATTGCTGGGGTGACTCCGACGATTCGGTCGTTCTGTTGTGCCAGCTCGAGCAATGTGTTTCCAAACACTTCCTGGAACTTCGGCGGGTGGGGCGTCGTGTTCTCGCAATCGAGACGTTCGCCCGATTCATAGTCGAACTTGCCGGGTGCGTGCCATATTGTTGCATTCTGCTCTGCCGGAGCATAGCCCTTGCCTTTGATGGTGTGCAGGTGGAGAATCTTCGGACCTTTCATGTCCTTGATGGCACGGAGAATCTTGACCAGCTCTACCACATTGTGTCCGTCTGCCGGTCCGAAATAGCGGATGTCGAGTCCTTCAAAGATATTCTGTTGGCGGGTAAGCAGCGACTTGATGCTGTTGTTGAAGCGTATGAGTCCTTTCTTGCGCTGGTCGTTCAATATGCCCCACTCATACAGTTTGAGCGATGCTTTATATCTCAGCCGATTGTAGGTGCTGTTTGTTGTCAGGTCGAGCAGATATTGTCTCATTCCTCCAACACTCTTGTCAATCGACATGTTGTTGTCGTTGAGGATGATGAGTATGTCGTTTGGGGTGGTTGACACATTGTTGAGCCCTTCGAATGCAAGTCCTCCACTCATCGCACCGTCGCCAATGACAGCAACAATCTTACGGTCCAGACCCTGGCGCTTGGCTGCAACTGCCATTCCCAAGGCTGCAGAGATGGAGTTGGACGCATGACCGCAGCAGAACGTGTCGTAGATGCTTTCTGTGGGGAATGGGAATGGTTTCAGTCCATGAAACTTTCTGTTGGTGCTGAATCTCTCCTTGCGTCCGGTCAGAATCTTGTGCGCATAGGCTTGGTGTCCCACATCCCAAACCAAACGGTCTTCGGGTGTATTGAAGACATAATGCAGTGCTACAATGATTTCCACAGCTCCAAGGCTGGATGCCAAGTGACCGGGATTGACAGACAGCTCTTCGATGATATCTTCGCGTATGTCATTGCAAAGCTCAGGCAACTGATTAACTTTCAGTTTCCTCAAGTCCTGCGGATATTCTATTTTTGACAAAAGAGAGAACTCTTTATTATGTTCAGTCATATACACATCTTGTTCTTAATTTGCAAAAATACAGCTTTTTCCTGACGCTACAAAATAAAATACGGGTTTAACGCTTAACGTTGGTTCTAAAAATTTCCTTTGCCGGACTTTTGCATTATAGGCTGTATCTAAAGATAGCCTTTGCCGGAAGTCAACAAAAAACAATGAATATATGTTCTCAGGACGATGGACAACCGGTTGTAAGCCGATGGACAACCGGACGTAAGCCGACAGACAACCGGACGTAAGCCGACGGACAACCGCTCGTAGGACGGTAAACATCTGAAGATGCCGAATAAGAACAAGAAATGCCCGAGACCTAAGCCCCGGGCATCTTACTGCTTATATGTGGTTATAAGTTTTTACTTAATAAGTACCTTCTTGCCATTGACAATGTTCAGACCCCTCTGAAGTGATTTCATGCGCTGACCTGCGATGTTGTAGATAGCCTTTGGTGAGTTGTCAGAAGAATTGATTTCGCTGATTGCAGTTGCTGTGCCGATAACCTTGCCACCAGAAATAGTGAATGATGCCTTATAGTCATCGTCAGTTGAGTTTCTGTCATCCATATCGTAACGAATCTTAGCGCTTGGGAAGATTGTTGCTGTGTACTGAGTAACATCATATGTACCGTCTGCCAAAGAACTTCCGTCGAAGTAGAATGTTCCGAGCAAACCGCTACCTGCAGCGATTTCCTTGCCAGTTGTACCAGCAGTTACAGACAAAAGCAAATCATTTGGCTTTGACTTTGTGAACATCTCAACTTTATATTTTGTGAATGCCTTTGCGCAACGCTCGCTGTTAAGAGTTACATATGCCTCTTCCTCCTCGTCCTCGATGAAGTTTGTATAAGTAAGTCCTTCTGGAAGAGCATAGCTTGCCTGCAAACCAATAATGATAGTGTCATTGGTCATGTAGATGTTTACAGGAATCTTGGATGTTGTCTCAGACTCGCCTACCTCAATGTAGAGGCTGTTTTGTGCATTCATTGATACTGTAGCAATCAATGCAACGATTGAAAGTAAAATTTTCTTCATATACAATTCTTGTTTTTTATTTGTTGTCTTCGTATTCGTTATACTTGGCTATAATTCTCGGCAAAGATAAGGCATAAATCCATAACAGCAAAATTTTTAATTGACTTTTTGCGCTTTCACTCGAAATTTCTTCATTAAGACCACACTTTGTTGCCATGAGGTTTAGTCTATCGATACTAACCACGCACTGCCTTAGGGCATCGAAACCAGTACACCTTATTATATATATAGGAAGGGAGAAAGGGCGAAAATCACTCGTCCGTCCGCTCACATGAAGCGAAGGCACGAAAGCTTTGATAAAGACAAAACCGCCAAACTGCGATGCACTAGGCAAAGGCGGTTTGACGGTTGATGATGGGTCGTGTATCTGCTTACACCAGATGACGGATGATTTCTTCCTTGTCGCCTGGAAGCATGTCGATGACTGGGACTTCAATCATTGTGTATGCTCCCGGTTTCTGCTTGAGCGATGCACGGGCAACATTTACGAGAACCTGGCTTGTAAGTGCAGGATTGTTGATCTTCATGTCGAACTCGAACAACTGGTTGTGTGTCTTGCCCGACACTCCCTTGCGGACAAGGTTCACTCCATGTCCCACATCGTTGAGGTCGTCCACACAAGGCACCTGCATTACGTGTGTTTCGTCGTTCACGAAATAAGCATCAGCCTTTATTGCAGCCTCAACCTTCTTGAAGTCGGCTCCTTCCTCAAGTTCCACGTAAACCATGCGGCGATGAATGCCAGTGCCTACAGGGATTGTCATTGAGAGGGCATCACGCACACCTTCAATGGCACGTACGGCAACGGAATGTCCCATTGAACGTCCAGGACCGAAGTTGGTGTAACTTACACCCTTCGGAGCAAGACTCTCCATCAGTGTGCGCACGATGGAGTCGCTTCCCGGATCCCAACCTGCACTGATGATGCTTACTGCTCCATGCTGCTTTGCTTCTGCATCAAGGCTGCGGCGCAGGTCTACTATCTGTGTGTGGATATCGAAGCTGTCGACTGTGTTGATGCCAAGGGCAAGGTATTGTTTTGCATACTCTTCGACTTTGCGTGTTGGCGTGGCAAGGATTGCCACGTCCACCTTTCCCAACTCCTTGATGTCGGTCACTACTTTATATCCGTTGATGGTTGGCTCGTCTACCTTGCGGCGGACAATACCTACACATTCCATGTCGGGTGCAGCTTCAAGAGCCTCGAGTGTGTACTTGCCGATATTGCCGTACCCTACAATTGCTACTTTAATCATAGTCTTTCTGTTTGTGTTTGATTTAATAAAAAAGAGGATGTTCGCAAGGAGCACCCTCTTCTTGAGTTTGTATTATTGATTATTTCTTTGCTGTAACTACTTCAGTCACGTCTTCGTCAGAGTGGTCTTCCTTGATTCTGCGTCCCAGCACGAGGTATGCTGTAGGAGCTGCAATGAAGAGTGATGAGCATGTACCGAAGATAACTCCAAGAATCATTGCGAATGAGAAGCTACGGATGCTGTCACCTCCAAAGAAGAAGATACAGAGCAATACGATGAGTGTACTGAATGAAGTATTTATCGTACGGGTGAGGGTTGCATTCAATGAATAGTTGAACACTATCTGCCTGTCACGGTTCGGATAAAGTCCTGCCTCTTCACGAATACGGTCGAAGATGACCACCTTATCGTTGATTGAGTAACCAATCACGGTCAGGATGGCACCGATGAATGTCTGGTCGATTTCCAACGAGAATCCGATCCATCCGTAGCAGAGCGAGTAGACACCCATAATGAGGATTGTATCCACTGCCAATGCCACGACTGATCCGATTGAGAATGCCACATTGCGGAATCTTACCAAGATATAGAGGAAGATGGCAATGAGGGCAAAGATGACTGACCAGATAGCGCCGTAAGTGATGTCCTCGGCAATGGATGGTCCCACCTTCTGTGAACTGATGATTGAACCGCCCTCACGATTGTCGCGGTCGATGAACTGCTCAAGGCTGACGCTCTTGTCAATCATACCGTTGTCGACGAGTGTCTTGTAGATTACTTCCTCGATTTCTGCATCTACCTCAGGACCATTGTCCTTGATTCGGTAGTTTGTAGAGATACGTACCATCTTGTTGTCGGTACCGATGGCAATAACCTGAGTTGTGACCTTGTTGCTTATGTTGTCGTCAGACTCTGCTTTCTCCTGAAGGTTTTCAGCAAGAACCTTGCCTACCTTCTCTGGCACTACTTCATGAATGAACTCTACCTTGTAGTTACGTCCACCGGTGAAGTCGATTGAACGGCTGAGTCCACGGACGAACAAAGAACCGATACTTACTATGATGAGGATACCGAAGACGGTGAATGACTTTCTGTAGTAACCCATGAAGTTGAACTTTGTTCCGTGGAACAGGTTCTTTGAGATGGAAGTAGTGAAGGTGATGTCAGTCCACTTGTCCTTGTTGAGGAAGTGCTCGTAGCAGATGTGAGTCAACCAAACTGCTGTGAAGAATGAGCAGACAATACCGATGATGAGTGTTGTTGCGAATCCCTTGATTGGTCCTGTTCCGAAGAAGAAGAGGATTACACCAGTGATGATTGATGTGAGGTTGGAGTCGAAGATTGCAGAGAATGCATTGCTGTAACCAGCAGCAACAGCGTTCTTGATGTTCTTGCCTGCTCTCATCTCTTCCTTTGTACGCTCATAAATAAGCACGTTGGCATCGACTGCCATACCAAGGGTGAGGACCATACCGGCAATTCCTGACATTGTAAGTGCGGCTTGCAGTGATGTCAAGATTCCGAGGGTGAAGAAGAAGTTGAGCAAGAGGGCGCTGTTGGCAACCATACCAGCTCTGAAGCCATACATCATACACATGTATATCATCAGGATGATGAATGCGATGATGAATGAAATGAAACCGGCATTGATTGACTCTTGTCCGAGTGACGGACCTACGATGTCCTCCTGTACAATCTGGATTGGGGCAGGCATCTTACCTGACTGGAGCACGTTGGCAAGGTCTTTAGTGTCGCTTGCAGTGAAGTGTCCGGTGATTTCAGTGTTTCCACCGTCAATCTTGTTGTTTACGTTTGGTGCACTGTAGACAACACCGTCAAGTACGATTGCGATGCAGTGACCAATGTTTCTCTCTGTGATTGAAGCCCATTTGCGTGCACCTTCAGTATTCATCTTCATGGTTACACATGGACGGTTGTTCTGGTCGAATGCATCCTTTGCTTCAGTCACAACGTCTCCTTCCATAGGAGCACGTCCGTTCTGTCCAGTCTCGCGGATTGCATAAAGGGTGAATACTCGTCCTGCTTTGTCTTCTGCCTTCACACCCCACTTGAGTGAGAGGTCGGTAGGAAGAATCTGCTTTGCGATTTCACCTGCAACCAGATGGTTGATTTCTGCTGTATCAGATGAGAGTGCATATCCCACAGCACAACCTGCATTGCCGTTGATGACCTGCAGGATTGAGAAGAGTGGGTTCTCTGCCTTTGCTTTCTCGACCTGTTTCTCGTCTGCCTTCTTGTTGGCTGCTGCCGGCTGCTCATTGGTAGACACCTGTGCAAGGATGTTCTCCTCTTTCTTTTCTTCTGCAGCGGTGTCAACCTTTTCCTCGGTTGCTTCCTGTGCATCGGCAACTGCTGTTGTGTCTGCCTGAGCAACTGAATCGGACTCTTCAACAACCTTTCCGTCGCGCAGTGCAGTGTTCAACTGGCTGAGGTAAGGCAGGATTACGCTGGCATCGTATGTTTCCCAGAACTCAAGGCTGGCACTACCCTGAAGGAGCTTACGTACTCGCTCAGGTTCTTTGATACCAGGGAGTTCCACCATGATACGTCCAGACTGACCTTCCACTTTCTGAATGTTTGGCTGAACCACACCGAAACGGTCGATACGTGCACGGAGCACGAGGAATGAGTTGTCGACTGCTGCATCGATTTCGCTGCGCAGTACTTTCTCGATTTCTGCGTCTGTGCTGTTAGGATTTACTCTGCCTTTCAGCTTCTGTGTGGAGAACAGCTGCGCCAGATTGGCTCCGGGCGCGTTCTTCTTATAAGCTTTGACAAAAAGTGAGATAAAATCGCTTTGACTCTCGTTTGCTTGTTTCTGAGCCTCGTTAAGAGACTTGACGAAAAGAGAGTCTGTGTTGTAATCGGCAAGTGCCTTTACTACATCTGGAACTGACACCTCAAGAATCACGTTCATACCGCCTTTCAAGTCCAGACCAAGTCCGATGGCAGTTTCACGACATTGCTTAAGGTTGTAGAGGCCCAGATAGAATGGATTCGAATTCAGTGAATCCAAGTAAAGTTCCGCTTCCTTCTCTTCCATCTTTGATGCCTTGTTGTCTACGTAGCTTGTCACTGCGGAGAACGACAGATAGAAGATGCAGATAAGTGTTAGCGCAATGGCTAAGAACTTAACAAATCCTTTGTTTTGCATTGTTGATAATTAATAATTTATTATTTATTCATTCTTTTCCCGTTTGGCTATTGGTAGCCTATGAGGCTCTTGTTTGCGCAGTCGATGCGTTACAATCGGCAAAGATACTAATTTATTTTAGTTTTACTGCATTTCTAACGTACAAAAAATTGGATAATGGTCGCTTTCATATATGGTTTTGTCTACTTTTGCATCAAACGAGTTGAAACTATCGCTAATTATTATGTTGTCGATGCGGAAGTACATCCCGCTGCGATTGTACGACAAACCGGGTCCGTTGCCCGATTCCGTGTAAGCATCCTTCAGTTTCTGTGTTAAAGTCTTGTGGACATAAGAAATCGGCGAATCATTGAAGTCTCCGCACATGATGATATACTTGTTTGGTATGTTTTCAATGATGGACGCGATGGTGTCTGACTGAAGAGAGCGGATGGAGTTGGCTTTCGCCAGTTTGCCTCCAAGCAAAAGGAAGCTGTCGTGCACATCGTAGTCATCCAAACTCTCGTCATCTGTCAGCGGGTTCGAGTTCTTTATCATCTGCTTGTACATCTGCTTGTCCTCGTCATTGAGCTGGTAGGATTCCAGATGGCAGTTGATTACTTTCACTGTGTCGGCTCCCACAAGCACATCATAGAGGCAACAGCTGGCGGATTTCGAATTCAGGTCTATCTCCTGACAAGACAGCACCGGATATTTTGACAGTATGGCGCAGTTGATGTCTTTGGCATTTCCTGTCTCTATATACGGATAGAAGGTTCTCAGTTGGCCGTTTATGTGCTGCTCCTTGATTTTGGATGCCTCTTGCAGACACACTATGCCGGCACCGGAGTTTGTTATGTAGTTGACTATTTCCGTCTGGTTGTCTTCGTAATTGTAGTTGTTGAATGAGAACACATTGTATGACATCACTTTCAAGCTTGCCCCACTTGGTTCACCTTGCATAATGTTTATCGGGCAATAGTCCCTTATGCTGCCCCAGCAAAGAGCTATTCCTGCAATGCTTATCAGGCAGAACTCCCGTTTTATAATGAGCCACACAGGGATGAAGATGATTGTGGCGACAAGGAATATCGGCATAATCATTCCGAGGTACGACCAGTTGGGATATTTGAACGGGGTCAGATATACGGAATAGGCGCACACAATCATTGCACCTATCACAATTATATTGAGTATTGCCAATACCCAAAGAACTGTCTTAATAACTGTTTTCATTCCGGCTTTTGTCCTTTCTGCAAGTGCTTTACTGTTTATTGTTGCCGGCATCAAAGAGTCGTTTCTTCTCTTCGTCAGTCAGTTGGTTGTATCCGCTCTTGCGTATCTTGTCGAGTATGCGGTCGATTTCATCGTTCTGCTCTTTCTTCCGTGCGTTGAATTCGTAGTCTCGGCTGTGCTCATTCTTGTTGTATCCTGAATCCATGTTTGGACGAGTTGATGTCGTCCTCCATTTTGATGTTGAGGAATTGCCGTAAGATGTGAAGAATGAAGTGCGGCGCTTGGCTTTCTTCCGCCAATAGAGTATGAGGAAAAAGCCGAACAGCATTCCGCCAAGATGGGCGAAGTGTGCCACTCCGTCGGATGCTGCCATTCCTTCAAACAATTCTATGGCTGCATAACCCATCACGAAATACTTTGCCTTGATTGGTATCGGAATAGGAATGATGAACATCTTCTCGTTGGGATAGAGCATTCCGAAAGCGAGCAGGATTCCATAAATGGCACCGCTGGCTCCGACTGTCATTGAGTAAGGGTTGATAAGTCCAAGGAACTGTCCTGCTTCTTGCACCAAAGCTGCTCCTATTCCACATACAAAGTAATATATGAGGAATCGTTTCCATCCCCAAGTGTCTTCTATGATTCGTCCGAACATCCACAGAGCAAACATATTGAAGAACAGATGCATGAATCCACCGTGCATGAACATGTAGGTCACGAACTGATATATATGGAAACTCGGCATTTCAATAAAATACAATCCATACATGCTGCTTATGTTGAAAAGCGAATCTATGAAATAGGCTAATATATTTAATATGAGTAGTCCTCCTACGGCTTTTGTCATCATCGTTTATTGTTTATCGTTTATTTGCTGTTTATTGATTTATGCATATTGCTTGTTATTCATTTACAAGTATCTTTCCGTCATCTGTCATTCCTTCGGCAGAGATGTACATTGCCTTGCATGACGAGTTGTTGTAGAACTCCACGGTCGCCCGTCCTCTCGTATCTGTTTTCAGGTTTGGCTCCCAATACAGTGTACGGCGGAAATCCTCTGACGGAGGAACAATGGAATAGTCTTCCATCTCGAATGCTGTCGGAACGTTGAATCCTTCGAAGTGTGTGCGCCTGAGTCCTTTTTGCTTGTTGCCGAACAATGGGTGCTGGTAGACGAAGAAGACCACTGCATTGAGGGTTTCAAGTCCTTCTCCAAAGACGTAATGGTTGATGGACGACAGGTCTTCTGATATGTACACGCTTTTGGCTATGTCAAGGAAGTCGGGTACGTTTACGATGCCTGTCTGGTTGTTTGAGTCTGAAATCTTCAGTCTGCTCATTGAAGATGTGGTCAGTCCGGTTATCCCCCAAAAGGTATTGTCCACAATCCATATTATCGGCCGCTCATTGTATGTGGTGTGGTCGGTTGAGAGCGTGTAGCCTGTCCGTTCCGGATTTTCCGTGATTGGCTGTTCGTAGTCGAAGAATGGGTTCTTGCTTTTCAACCAGTCGAAGAACAATGGAACATCTTCTCCGTTGTCGGCATACATGTCGGCATCGTCATCGCAGTTGTATCTGATGGCAGAATGTTTCTGCGCGCCTTCTTCATTGAACCACAACACATTGCTTGTGTCGCCCAATACTCTGCGTTTTGCCTTTACCTTCACTGTAGGAAGCAGATGGGTCTTTTTCGTCAATGACTCATAACTGTCCTCGTCCTCCATCACTGCATTCTGTTCCGATGGATTGAAGTTGGGTTCGTTGACCGGTTGCATACTTGCTTCGTCGGGATAGATGTAGCGCTTTTGTGGCGAGAAGTGGCGGTCGATGCAGATGTAATAGTTCTGTTCCTTGTCTTCTTTCTTTGAAACCATCTGCAAAGTCCAGTCGCCAGTCACGTCGGGAACGATATAGTTGTATCTGCCAAGGCTGTCGGTGCGCAACTTGCCTTCTATAATCTCTCCTTTTTTATTATACATGAATGCGTTTATGTCCACATCATCCGGCGTGTACTTCTTTTTCTTGGATTTCACTTGTCCGAACAAGTAGAGTTTGTCTTCGATCGGCTGCTTGTTCTCCATTTTGGTGCGTCCTGCCATCAACTGGAAATCATAGCGTCTCCATCCTTGTATCAGCATCAGCAGGTCGGCTTTCTTGCGATGGATTTCATCGTCAGCCTCAAAATAGTATTCCGGATGGTCGATGTAGCCTTTCACCTCGCTCGACAACAGCATCCATGTCTTCATGTTGCTGTTCCATCCGTTGTTCATCGTACCTGCATCCATGGCTGAGAATGAGATGGAAGCATTGGGCTCGGTTTGCAACTTGAACTTCACCTTGCAGCAAGGTGTCAGTTTGGTTGTGGTCGAACTGATTTGTATGCTGTCTGTAGCCCGTTGCAATGGACAGATGAAGAACAGCCGTTCGCTGAGCGTCCGTCCGTTGCAGTCGAACAAAGTGAGCTGGTTCACTCCTTCCGGCAGGTCGTAACGTGTGAACGAGAATTTGTTTTCGGCTTCTGCAGTCAAGGTGTCACAACGTACGACTGTCCCGTTGTGCATCAGTGCATAGCCCAACAATCGTCCTTGGAGAGTCAGGGTGTTGCTTATAGTCGCGGTTATTTCCTCGCCTCCCAATGTGTTGAGGTAGAGCACCATGCCTTCGGCCTTTGCTTCCGGCAAGTCAAACCGCCTTTCCTTCACCTTTTCTTCTTTGTTCTTCTTGTCAGCACCCTTCGGCTGGTTCATCACTGCCTGATAGGTTTTTCCTGCCTGGGGAGTAAACTCGAATATGCCACGCCCGAGGCTGTCTGCTGCTACGTCACATATCTTGTTGCCTTTGTCGTCGGCGATGTATCCTCTGCAACTGGCATGCCTTCCGTCCTCGTCCGTCACACTGAATGCCACACGGCTTTTCAGTCCGTTCACCAAATAGCCTCCTTCGGGATAGAAGCGCATTGTCAGGGTCTTGGCATAAGTGTCTTTGGTGATTTGCTCATCTTCCACACGAGTG
Source organism: Acutalibacteraceae bacterium (assembly GCA_963645405.1). GTDB lineage: Bacteria > Bacteroidota > Bacteroidia > Bacteroidales > Bacteroidaceae > Colivivens. The sequence continues at coordinate 4,959 of CAVISR010000013.1, read as the reverse complement.
TTCGGCAGCCGTTTCTTGTAACTGAACTGGTCGAGTTCCGGTTTGCTGTAATTGCCCTCCGTGCTTGGTGCCCTGAATATCGGGAATACTCTTGAGAAACATGCATGCATACCCCAGTTGGTCATGTATCGGGTGTAAGCACGAACCTCGTAGAATCCGGTTGTCTGTATGCTGTCAATCTTGATGTCTCCATCAGCCTCGCCATCCACAATTTTGAGTTTCCGTTTCTCCACAACATCACCTGACGGGTTGATCAGTTCTACATAGAGAATATGGCTGAGGTCGGTCTTCTTTTCTGTGTCACACCGGGTTACGTATGCCTTGAAGCGTATGTATTCACCTTTGAAATAACCTGTATTGTCGAAATGCAGGTACACTTTTTCCTGAGGATTATACAAGTTGAAGTGCATGGCATTGCGCAAGTACATCAGGATATTGTCAGTGGGACGTACCGCAGCCATTGAGTCAGCCTTTTCCTCCACACGCACGCTGTCTGCGGCAAAGTGTGACACAACAGTTCCTTTTCTGGCATGTAAAGATGTCAGAGGCATGGCAAGACAGATGAAAGTCAACAAATGTCTTATTCTTCGGCTGTATGTTGTTCCTGTTCCCATTCGATAGATTCGTTTGCTCCACCAACCTCATCCACAGCTGTTGCGGTGTTTCAGGGGCTAGTTACGCAATAACGGTGCAAAGATACGCAAAAGTTTAATATGCAGAGGACTTTAACTCGAGAAAAATGTTGGCTTAACTAAAATTTCCCGTGTCTTCCGTGTTCGAATTAGAAAACAATCCATGTCTTCCGCATCTGGGAGCATTCCGTATCCAGGAAACAATCAACGTTAAATATTCTTTATTTTCAAATCTTCCACATTAGGGGAAATTCCCGCATTTTCACCCCGTTTTTTTCCCTGGTCAGAAAAAACTTTTTTCCTGGTCAGAGAAAAAATTTTTCCTAGGCAGAGAGGTAAAATGTCCTAATCGGTGCCCAAAAACAAGCTTGGTCAAAAATACAGAAAATGTGTCTTATGGGTTTTGATGCTGTGAAACGACCAAGCTCAAGCTTGCCTTCCAGAAGCAGCCTAGAAAATGAACATAGATTCGCGAGGCAATGGACAAATGTTCGCAGGGTAATGGACATTGTCCGCAGGTCAACGCACATATGTTCGTGGATTTTTTGGAACCAGCCTTTAGTTTTTCGGCATAAGATGAGTTCTGTTTGAAAAAAAAAGTGTAAGTTTGCAAGACAGTATTTCTGACAACTCAACAGATTATGAAGTATGACTATCTGATAGTCGGCTCCGGACTTTTTGGGGCAACATTCGCATACAGGGCGAGACAAGCAGGGCGAAAGTGTCTTGTGATTGACAAGCGCCTGCACCTTGGCGGCAATGTCTATTGCGAGAACATTGAGGGAATCAACGTACACATGTATGGTGCCCATATCTTCCACACATCCAACAAGAAGGTGTGGGATTTCGTCAATTCCATCGTTGAATTCAACCGCTATACCAATTGTCCCGTAGCCAACTACAAAGGCACACTCTATAATCTGCCCTTCAACATGAACACGTTTCATCAGATGTGGGGAGTGAATACGCCAGCTGAAGCGCAGGCAAAGATTGAAGAGCAAAAAGCTGCGGCAGTGAAGGCACTGGCTGGCCGTGAACCGCAAAACCTTGAGGAACAGGCGTTGACCCTTGTCGGCAAAGACATATTCGAGAAACTCATCAAGGAATACACAGAAAAGCAATGGGGACGCAAATGCACCGATTTGCCTGCTTTCATCATCAAGCGCCTTCCCGTGCGACTTGTCTTCGACAACAATTATTTCAACGACAAGTATCAGGGCATTCCCATAGGTGGTTATAATAAACTCATTGACGGACTTTTGTATGGCATTGACACCAAGACTGGCGTTGATTTCTTCAACTCCGAATATAAGGACTGGCATAAAATCGCTGAGTGTTTGGTTTATTCTGGTAGTCTTGATGAATACTTTGATTATAAGCTGGGCAAATTGAATTGGCGCACGGTGTCGTTCAAGACTCGGATTGAGGACACGCCTAATTATCAAGGCAATGCAGTGGTGAACTACACCAGCCACGATGAGCCTTACACCCGTGTCATCGAGCACAAGCATTTCGAGATGTTCGGACAGGAAGTCTACGATTGTCCCAAGACGGTGATTAGCGAGGAATATTCTGCAGAATATAAGGAGGGAATGGAACCATATTATCCGGTCAACAACGAGCGCAACAATGCACTTGCCGCGGAATACAGAAGATTGGCACACCAAAACGGTGTGGTATTCACAGATGAATGCCAATCGCCTGCAAGCACTTTGCCGATGGCTGAAGGTCGGGGAGGAATTCTCTTCGGCGGACGTCTGGCTGAATACAAGTATTATGACATGGCACCGATAATAGAACAAGTCCTGAACTTCAATGGAATTTAGACTAAGGACAACCAATTGACAGACAAAAAGAATTGCAGATGAATTCATATTATTATATATCGATGGATTCGCCCAATGCAGCGAAACGACATGTGGACGAAATAGCACACAGAGGCGGTTTCCGTGATGTGGCAGTGAAGACAGGAAAGGGCAAGGTCGCCACTTTCTTCAGGAAGTTGTTCAGTATGGCATCGCTGCTCTTGCGGATAGGAAAGGGGGATGTGCTCCTCATCCAGTATCCGTTCAAGAAGTTTTATGTCGTGCAATGCAGGATTGCCCATCTGAAGGGAGCCAAAAGCATTACTCTGATTCATGACTTGGGAACATTCAGGCGCGGAAAACTGACGGCTGAGCAGGAAATCCACCGGCTGTCGCATACAGATGCCATCATAGTACACAACCAGCGAATGAACAACTGGCTTGCGGAACATGGATGCAAACTGCCGCTCGTGAACCTTGACATCTTCGATTACCTTTCTCCAAACGAACCGAAGACCGGTCACACGGCAGGAGCACAACCGTCAATAGTTTTTGCCGGTGGAATCAGTCGCAGGAAGAGCTCTTTCATCTACGACCTTGACAGTTGCCTCGACGGTTGCTGCATGAATCTCTATGGCTCCGGATTGGAGCAAGATGCTGACAAAGAGTGGAAGAACATCAAGTATCATGGTCCGATTGGCTCCGATGAATTCATCCAGACAATCGATTCAGACTGGGGACTCGTGTGGGATGGCGATTCCGTCGACGGCTGTTCGGGAGTATGGGGCAGTTATCTGAAAATCAATAATCCACACAAGACATCCTTCTACCTTAGGGCAGGCTTGCCCGTCATCGTCTGGAAAGACTCAGCCATGGCACCGTTCATCCTTGAAAACAAACTGGGAATAGCGGTCGATTCGCTTCGGGAACTTTCCAAAGTCCTTACCGGCATAACTCCAGCTCAATACGATGAATTCAAGCAGGCTGCCATGAGGGAGAAGTCCCTTCTCAACGACGGACACTACTTCAAAAAAGCATTTGCAGCAGCTCTCGACAGACTGTATTGACAGATTGCTTAATATATTGTATTGAAGGATTGCTTGGTAGATTGCAGTGACAGATTGCTTAATAGATTGCATTGAAAATCATTATAGAAGAAATTGCTCTGACGTATGAATCTTGATACAGAAACCAAATGTGGTTACACAATACCCAAGGAGATGAAACAGGTATGGGCATTGCAAATGGAAATGACGCGTGTGTTGCTTGACGTATGCAAACGCAATAACCTGCAAATCTTCATGGACAGCGGCACTCTGCTTGGTGCCGTGCGCCATCAGGGATTCATTCCATGGGACGATGACATCGATTTTGCCATGATGAGAAAGGACTACGACAAACTCGTGGCAATCGCGGACAAGGAATTCCACTACCCATATTTTCTACAAACCACATATTCCGACAAACGGTTCTACAGCGGTCATGCAAAGCTCCGGCACATGGAGTCAACGGCATTGTGCCAGCATGAAACCAATTGTGATTATTGCCGTGGAATCGATGTTGATATCTTTGTGTTGGACGGTTTCATCGAGAATCCTGTCCTGCGTTTCTTGCACCGTACAACGACCATGATAATCAAGAAATCATTGCGAGGCTACTTGGCTGACATGAAAGAAGTGAAGAGTTTTGGCAAACGGGTTGTAGCGATTTTATCGAAAGGACTGTACCGATTCGTGGACTACAAGAAAGCATTTGCTCTGTATGAAAGCTTGTTCCGCATGGTGGATACCGACAAAGCCAAAAGAGTTTCTGTCCTGTCATATAAATACAGTTCACATCGCCGCATAAGGCAGCGCAGTTCATACAACAGCCAGCAATGGATAAAGTTTGAAGATGCCGAATATCCGGCTCCTTCAGACATCCATGACGCACTTGTCTGTTATTTCGGAGAGTCGTACATGTCTCCGCAACATCTTCCTACTGCACATGGCAGGCGCTACTTGGATGCAACACGTCCGTACCAGGATGCTGCCATTGAATTACAGCAACACCCAGAACGGTTTGAAGAGCGCGTGAAATTGCTGTACACAGACTGACAAGAGGCTCGTATGAAGTTGCCAGATTGTTGCAAATCATGGGCAAGAAGAGTGAGAGTGACGCTCGAACACAGTTCGCCATGTAGGAGGCAGCAATAATGTTATAGGTTTTGTGTTTTAGGTTTTGTGTTACCATGCGGATTGGAGCGCTGCCTTGCGGGCTGGAATAGGAGTCAGCCGTCTCCGACGGCGTAGACGAAGACTCTCGAGCGAATGCTCGCTAATAGGAGTAGCGTTTCCGTGAAACGCGAGCCAATAGTCATTGCTTTGGTGCGCATTTGACGCAAATGCGCCTCCTAGCTTTAAAGCTATTGCAGGCTCGTGCGTTGTAATATAAGCGAACTTGCGTTGTCGAGTGCATTGCACTAGGAGCGAGCTCTCTCCGAGAGCGTTAAAGCGAGCGTGGGTTTGTGGGCTGTAAAACAA
>CAVISR010000012.1:12655-41369 GCA_963645405.1 Acutalibacteraceae bacterium | reverse complement strand
TAATAATTAATTAGTTATATATAATATATGGAGAGAAGGCAGAAAGTATTACCACCCCTAAAAATAACTGAGACAACTGAGACGAGACGTAATAAATCTTAATTTATCCACTTTCTATCTACTACTTAACATGTTACGTTAGTTAAGAAACCAAACAATAAAATTTAGAAAGGGCACGCAATAGGTGCTATATGACAATTTCACCCCAAAAAGCCTCTCGTTATCACGACTTGAAACGCATTTTCCATGGGTTTTCACCCCTTAAAACGCCATTTTAACACACTTCCAACTCAAGTATTTTTCACTGGTTTTCGTCAAAAACCAGGGTAAATCCATGGACAAATCACGGGATAACTGTAACGAAAGAAGACTTTCATCGTTTGAACATGAGCTTGAATGTTGCCTTGAGAGAAAGGAATCAGTAAATGTTAAATTCATGAGATTTTCATGCATTGCAACAAGGGAGGCAAAAGCCGCAAAACAAGCCGTTTTATTTTCTTAGTCAGAGAAAATTATTTTCCTGGTCAGAGAAAAAGTTTTTCCTAGGCAGAGAAATAAATGGAGCTAAAAGGGGGCTAAAATAGGGTCAGTAAAAGCCCCGTCCAAATCCCCTTTCAAATGTCCCTTTCGGACTCCATCCGTAGAGCGGACCTGCAAGGCGAACTGAAGATTGACAATGTTCAGTCCATGCAACAAGCTGCAAGTCTTACCGACTCTGCCGCAAGTCTTACCGGCTCTTGTAATTGCGCTCGGCATCCATCCTCAGGAAGATAAACAGCAGCAGAGTGAAGCCCCACAGTGACGAGCCTCCATAACTGAACAAAGGCAGAGGAATGCCAATGACTGGAGTAAGGCCAAGCACCATACCGACATTGACAAACAAGTGGAAAAGGAAGATGCTCACCACGCTGTAGCCATACACACGTCCCCACAAGTCGGGTTGTCGTTCCGCCAGCACTATAAGCCGCAATACAAATATCAAATAGAACAGGAGCACTCCTGCAGAGCCCAAGAAGCCTTCTTCTTCACCTACGGTACAGAAGATAAAGTCCGTGTCCTGCTCCGGCACATACTTCAGTTTGGTCTGCGTGCCTTTCAGGAAGCCCTTTCCGAAGAAACCTCCTGAACCGATGGCAATCTTTGCCTGGTTCACGTTATAGCCCGCGCCCATGGTGTCGTTACGTTTTCCCAACAGCACCTCGATACGCACACGCTGGTGTTCACGAAGGACATTGTCGAAGACATAGTCGCACGCATAATACACTCCAGTGGATGAAATCGCGAACAAAGCCACAAGCAGATACTTGTAAAGCTTAGAATAGGCGTAAAGCACAAGAATATAGATGATGCTGCCTACATTCGCTATAATCTGGACAATGCAGACATTGAACGGAATCACATAAGCCGAGAACAGGCAAGCCAGCAGCACCATGCCTCCGCCAAAACCAATGAGGTTCTTCACTGCCCCACGTTCGCAGCCATACCTCCAAACAAGGAATATGGTTGACGCCTGTACAAGCAGCAGAACCCAGAACTCGCCCACTGACACCGGCATGCTTTCGAAGATATCGTCACCGTACTTGATTCCAACGACAAAGAACACCACGAATGCAAATGCAGCAAACAGAACTGAACCGGTCATGCCTTCACGATAGAGCACGAGGAAGAATGCAAGATAAACCAATGCCGTTCCAGTTTCCTTCTGGGCAATGATAAGAACCATCGGAAGGAGGAACAAAGCAATGACCTTGAGCAGTTCACGAGTGTTCGAGATATTGAATCCATAGCGGTCCATGTACCGACCAAGAGCCAAGGCAACAGCAAACTTGGCGAATTCCGCAGGTTGCAGTTTCACCGGCCCTATCGGAATCCACGACCTTGAACCACGGGAATCAGGGGCAATGAATATCGTCAGAATAAGTATCAGAATCATCATCACATAGATGAATACCGATGCCTTATAGTAAAAGCGTTTCTCTATCAGCAGCAAGGTTCCAGCCAACAACACGGACGTAAGAATCCACACGAACTGCTTGCCCGACTTCAGGTCGAAACTGAAAAGGTCGGGATTGTTGTAGTCATAGCACGCTCCACACACAGACAACCAGCCCCATACAACGAGGACCAGATAAAGACCGATAGTCATCCAGTCAAGCGAGAGAAATATTCCCTTATTGTTATCATCACGCAGCATAGTCCGTTGTCTTTTAGTTCACTGTACGTTCCTGAATGGCTTGCGCCCTCACCTTACTGTTCGGAGAAAGTTCTCCTCTTATATATTGTTCCATCATCAATGCACCAATAGGAACTCCGTAAGCAGCTCCGAATCCACCGTTCTCCACATACACGGCAATGGCAATACGGGGATTTGTGCGCGGGGCAAAGCCCATGAATGCCGAATGGTCATGACCACGGTTCTGTGCAGTACCAGTCTTGCCGCACACTTCATACCAAGGATTCTGTGCGCCCTTGCAAGTGCCGGAAACAACAGCACGCCGCATTCCGCTTATGACTTGCTCATAATATCTCGGCTGCACTTTTGTGTAATGAACCTGCTTCAGACTGTCGGCAATCGAACTGCCCTGTATGCGCTTCACGATGTGAGGAGTCACATAATGTCCGCGATTGGCGATAGTGGCGCCCTGATTGGCAATTTGGAGCGGAGTAAGGGTCACCTCACCCTGACCGATGGAAATGCTTATGACCGTAAGGGCATTCCAATGTTTGAGATGCTTGTCGTAGTAGTCCGCATTAGGAATCATACCACGGCTTTCGCCAGGCATGTCAATGCCCAGTTTATAGCCAAAGCCCATCGACACCATATAGTCTTTCCATGTAGTCATTGCCTTCTGCACCGACGAGTATTTGCTTCTGTTGCCGAACATATGATACAGTCCCCAGCAGAAATAGCCGTTGCAAGAGGTCGCGATTGCCGGTTTAAGACTTATTGGCGACTCGTGGTCATGGCATCCCACCTTCAACCGTTTGTATCTGAAACCGCCATTACACGGATAATATGTGCCGTCTGCCGAAACGATTCCCTCCTGCATGAATGTCAGAGCCTGGGCTGGCTTGAACGTAGAACCTGGCGGATATGTTCCGGAAATTGCACGGTTGAGCATCGGACGGTCCGGATTATCCAACATACGCATGATATTCTCGCCTCTCACCTTACCTGCCATATCCCTCGGGCTGTATGACGGAGCCGAAACCATACACAGAATCTCACCGGTTGAAGGTTCGATAGCGACAATGCTGCCCTTCTTGCCTTGCATCAGTCTCTCGCCCAAAGCCTGCAGTTCAATGTCTAGGCTAAGCATGATGTCCTTGCCCGGTTGAGGTTGTGTATCCTCTTCTCCGTTCTTGAACCGTCCCTGTATCTTACCGCGAGAATCACGGAGCAAGACTTCTATTCCTTTCTGTCCACGAAGCACGTTCTCGTAAGAGCGTTCCACGCCCTGCTTGCCGATGAAATCGCCGGCATTGTAATAGTTGTCCTTCTCGATATCCATCCCGGAGACTTCGGCAACATAACCAAGCACATGTGCTGCATAAGGATATCTGTATTGACGCGAGTTGCGTTCCCTCACATAAAAGCCCTTGAAGCGGAACATCTTCTCTTGGAACACCAGGAAATCTGCCGGCAGTATCTGAGCCATGAACAGTTGCTGGGAATATGATGAATAACCGGGATTCTTGCTGCGGTCCTTTATCCATGCCATCCGGTCTTCGAACTGGGTTTTGGTGATATGCAGTGTCCTGCAGAAGTCCAAAGTATCAAGGTTGCTCATTTCACGGGTTATCACCATCACGTCATAAGCCGGCTCGTTGTAGACAATCAGCTTTCCGTTCCTGTCGTAGATGGCACCCCGGGAAGGGAATATCACCTTATTATATAATGCATTGTTCCATGCAGTCTGTTCGAAGTCATTAGGGAAGAGTTGCAAATAGGCAAGACGACAGATATAGGCAAGAACAATTACAATCGCCAGTCCGCCTATCACATATTGTCTTCTCTGCAGTTCAAAGTCTTTCATCACACGACTTCTCTATCTATCATCCGGTTGTGGACGATGAATTCTATACAAACAGCTATAATCGTTGCAAGCACTGTGCCGCCAACCATTGCACCGACAGTAAGCAACAAATCACTCAAGGAAAATGCCTCGAGGAAATAGAATGCAAAATGCAACAGTGCCATGCAGGTAAAGCTATACCAGATATAACGGGACAAGGTCATACTCTGTATTGTGGGTTTGAAAGATTCCACTACATCACGCGGCATATACAGCTTCAGAATATACGGCTTCATCATTGCAAGAAGCGTACAGCTTGCTGCCCCCATACCCATCGTATTGGAGAACATGTCATAAATGAGACCCATTGAAAATCCCCACCACAACAGCGACATTCTGGACTCGCCGGTTTCAAAGCAGATAATCATGTAACCTAAAACAAATGGTGTGGCATAACCAAACAGGTGAAAATTGTTCAGTATCATCACCTGCACTATCAGTAACAGAACCATCCGTCCCAAACGTACCAGCGTCTTATGTCCCATAACTACTATATTCAGTTTTTAATTGTCTCAATCCAAGTTCATCAAATGCTTCAATCCAGGTTCATCAAAGAATCAGCTTCATACTCGAGCTTTTTCTTTTCGGCATGGTCGTAGTTGGTTATCACACTCACATTCCGGACTGACGTATAGTCAACAGACAAACGTACTTTTATAGAATGTGACAAACCGTCGTCTGCGGTTTCCACGCCCTCGACCCTACCCACTGGAATGCCAGAAGGGAATATATCAGAGAAGCCGCTCGTTTCAACCACCTCATTCATCGATACCTTCACATGAAGAGGCACACCCGTCATGTAAGCATATTCAGAATCACCCGACTTCCACTCCATGGTACCAAAGGACTTGTGCTTCTTCAGTTGGCAACTGACCCTTGACTTCATATTTATGAGAGGCATGACGACAGAGTAATGGCTCGATGTCAAATAGACGATTCCCACGACGCCACTGGAACATATCACGCCCATCTCCGGCTTTATGCCATCGCTCGACCCTTTGTCTATTGTCAACAAATTGTTGCTGTGGTTTGTCGTGGCATTGACAACCAATGCACCAACCCGATGATAGCGATGGCTCTTGAAGCCAGCAAATTTGAGGGTATCTATCCGCTTTGCCAGCAGTTCCTGCTTCATCGCCTGAAGCTCCTCACGCAAGACCTCATTGTCCGCTTCCAGCTGTTCATTGACCGCTCCCAACTTGACGTAGGAAGTGATTCCGTCAACCGTAGAATAAACTCCACCGACCATTGAATTGGCAGTTGTGAAGAACACGCTTCCCTGATAAGAATTGAAACGGAAAAGCATAGCCAAGCAGAATGCCTCCATAAGGAAGAAGGCAAACCAATACTTGTACTTGATGATAAAATCAATCAGATTCCGCATATCATATCACGATGAAAAGTCCGTTACTCAATACAACTCACAATGAAAAGTCCGTCATTCACTACTGCACGCATTAAATTACTCACCACAGCACGCACGAGATTACTCTCTACAACACAAAATAGAAATGAAGAATCAAAGGTTCTCCATTTCCATATTCAATAATCAGCCATATCAGTTCAACGCATCAAGACAGCACTGTACACATGAATGTTCTTCAATGCGATGCCAGTTCCTTTTGCCACACTATGAAGAGGGTCTTCAGCTATATGGAATGGGATATGAATCTTGTCAGTCAAACGCTTGTCCAATCCTCTAAGCAACGCACCGCCACCAGTGAGATAGATACCGTTCTTCACGATATCGGCATAAATCTCTGGCGGAGTTTTCTCAAGGGCATTGAGAATGGCGGTTTCTATCTTTGCAACCGACTTGTCGATGCAATGGGCTATCTCCTGATAACATACAGATATCTCCATTGGCAATGCAGTGATACGGTTAGGCCCATGAACCACATATTCCTCTGGAGCATTGTCCACCAAGTCGGTAAGCGCTGACCCTACATTTATCTTGATACGTTCTGCCATTCGTTCAGACACCTTGACATTGTGCTGTCGGCTCATGTACTCCTGGATGTCGGCTGTCAATTCATCGCCGGCAACACGGATAGAGCTGTTTGACACGATACCGCACAATGAGATGACAGCGATTTCAGTAGAACCACCACCTATATCAACGACCATGTGTCCTTCTGGCGCAGTCACATCCAAGCCGATACCGATAGCCGCAGCCATAGGCTCGAACAGCAGATAGACATCCCTACCACCAGAATGCTCGGCGCTGTCACGCACCGCACGCAGTTCCACTTCAGTAGAACCGGAAGGAACTCCGATAACCATTCTCAGTGATGGAGTAAGGAAGCTGTGGGCGTTATTAATCTTCTTAATCAAACCGCGCATCATCTGCTCACAGGCATTGAAGTCTGCAATGACTCCATCCTTCAGCGGACGACAAGTGCGGATGTCTGGATGAGTCTTCTCATGCATCATCTTAGCTTTTTTCCCGACCGCTATCATCTTATTGGTCTTGCGGTCGAGCGCAACGACAGACGGTTCGTCAACCACAATCTTACCATTGCTGATAATGATGGTGTTCGCCGTACCAAGGTCCATTGCTATGTCCTGTGTCAAAGAGAAAAGACTTGAAAAGAATCCCATATCCAATCTATTTTATATTCATTTCCATTCAATGTTCCTACATACAAATCATTTCCTACAGAAGTAGTCATGAATTGCACTATCATAATGAGAGCTTGTGGCAAAAGCACGTTCTGCGAACCACTTGCGCTGTTCCTTTGTAGTTTCTGCTCCCTGATTCTTCAGAATCTCGGTCAAAGCACCATACTCATGTTTGCTTGGAACTACGACAACGTCATTGAAATTCTTCGCAGCAGCACGTATCAGTGAAATGCCACCTATGTCTATCTTTTCTATGATGGCAGATTCATCGTTAGTGCTTGCAACGGTTTCCTCATAAGGATACAAGTCAACCACTACAAGGTCGATTTCCGGAATTCCGTACTTAGCCATCTCTTCCTGGTCACTTGCCAGTTCACGGCGACCGAGGATTCCGCCGAACACTTTTGGATGCAATGTCTTTACGCGTCCACCGAGAATTGAAGGATAGGTAGTCAAGTCTTCCACCTTTCCGCATTCATATCCCAAGCTCTCGATAAAAGCCTGTGTGCCACCGGTTGACAAGAACTTAACGCCATTCCTGTTGAGTTCTGCCAACATTTCCTCTAAACCATCTTTATGAAACACTGATATCAGTGCACATTTAATTTTCTTTGTTGAAGCCATCTGTTTATATATATTCGAGATGCAAATTTAGCAATTTAAACTGAGAGTCGCATATCAATCGCTGATTTATTTTTGAAAAAACTGCATATTACCTTGTTTTGCACTCTAAAACAATCCCACTACCGGACAAAAGCTGCAGACTTTGCCCATCTGCGACTGAATTTATGGATTTAATTTGTTTAATTGCTGTTTATGTCGTAATTTTGCATGCTGGTTAAACAATAACAGATGAAACATTTCATAGCTATAGCCATGGCAGCGTTATGCATGGCTAATCCAACAATGGCACAAGACAAACGATTGTTCACGATTGACGACCTGATTCCAGGAGGAAAGACTTACTGGCAACACACACCTGCCACCATGTATTTGGAATGGTGGGGAGATGTACTCGTACGTCTGGACATGGAAGAGGTTACGACCGGCATTGCCAACGGGCAAGCCAATGTATTGTTCACTTTAAGTGACATAAACGCAGCAATGAAAAAAGCCGGCAAGCGAGAGTTGCCAAGCCTGTACGGCTCAAAGTTCCCCTACAAGGACCAGACATTGGTGATGTATGGAATTGGCAATGAGCAAGTGCTGGTTGACTGGGCGGCAGGAAAAGTCGTTTGGTCACAACCTATTGAAGCAGGTGCATCAAACCAGGAATTCTCGCCAGTCTCACGCAATCTTGCATACACCGTCGACCACAATCTGTATGTGGTCAAAGCTGACGGAAGCAAAGTGGCATTAAGCAAAGACGGATGCGTTGACCTTGTTTATGGAGAAGCTGTTCACCGCAATGAGTTCGGTATAAACAACGGATCCGTCTGGAGTCCGTCAGGCAATCTGTTGGCTTTCTACAGAATGGAGCAATCCATGGTTACCACATACCCGCAAGTCGACATCTCCACACGCTGCGCAACTCTCGTCGCCGACAAGTATCCTATGGCAGGAGAGACAAGTCATAAAGTGACTGTGGGAATCTACAATGCGAGCAACGACAAAGTGATATACCTTGACGCAGGCGACCCTACCGACAGATACTTCACCAATATAGCATGGAGCCCAGATGAATCATCCGTTTACATGATTGAACTGAACAGAGACCAGAATCATGCGCAACTCGTATGTTATGATGCACAGACCGGTAAGAAGAAGGCTGTGTTGTTCGACGAGACCGACGACAAGTACGTTGAGCCAATGGTTCCTATAAAGTTCCTTCCATGGGACAGTTCGAAGTTCATTTACCTGTCGAGGAAAGACGGCTACAATCATCTGTATCTCTACAACACAGACGGTAAGCAACTTGCACAGCTCACAAAAGGAGAATTCGAAGTCATTGATTTCCTCGGATTCAATACCAAAGCCAAAACCGTATTGTACACAAGCAATGAAGCCAATCCATTGCAGACAAACATCTACAGTGTCAACATGAAAGGCAAACGTGTTTTACTGGATGACGGAAAAGGTGTGCATGGCACAAAGTTGTCCGCAAGTGGACAATACATTGCAGACTACCATACAGCGCCGTCCATCCCACGAAACATCGACTTAATCGAGACCTCAGGAAAGAAACCGAGCACAAACATTCTGACAGCCGAAGACCCTTGGGCTCAGTTCCGTTGTCCTGAGATAAAAGTCGGAACAATAAAGGCAGCAGACAACAAAACCGATTTATATTACCGCCTTATCCTGCCGACAGACTTCGACCCGAGCAAGAAATACCCGGCAGTAGTGTATGTGTACGGAGGTCCGCATGCCCACGAAATCGATGCATCATTCCATTGGTCAGCAAGCGGTTGGGACATATGGATGGCACAGCAAGGCTACGTCATGTTCTGCGTCGACAATCGCGGAAGCGAGCATCGTGGCAAGGACTTCGAGCAAGTCACATTCCGCCACCTGGGCGTTGAAGAGATGAAAGACCAACTGAAGGGAGTGGAATTCCTCAAGAGTCTGCCTTATGTCGATTCAGAACGACTTGGAGTACACGGATGGAGTTTCGGAGGCTTCATGACTACAAGTCTCATGACCACATACCCAGATGTATTCAAGGTTGGAGTAGCCGGCGGTCCGGTTATCGACTGGAAATACTATGAAGTAATGTACGGAGAGCGGTATATGGACACGCCCCAATCCAATCCAGAAGGATATGCAGAGACTTCATTGCTGAACAAGGCAAAGAACCTGAAGGGTCAACTGATGATTATATATGGTGGCAACGACAATGTATGCGTGCCACAACACACGTTGTCCTTCATAAGAGCCTGCATCGATGCTGACACCTATCCAGACTTGTTCACATACCCGGGTGACCAGCACAACATGATGGGAACAGACAGAGTGCATCTGCACAACAAGATAACAAAGTATTTCAACGACTATTTAAAATAACCAATATGAAAATTCTTTTATTAGGAAGCGGCGGAAGGGAACATGCAATGGCATGGAAAATCGCCCAAAGCCAGAAAGTGGAGAAATTGTTTATAGCACCAGGCAATGCAGGCACTGCAAGTGTAGGTGAGAACATAGACATAAAGGCAAACGACTTCGATGGTATTAAATCATTTGTCCTGGACAAGAAAGTAGACATGGTAGTAGTTGGACCAGAGCAACCGCTCGTAGAAGGCATCTATGACTACTTCAAGAACGACAGTTCACTTTGCAGCATACCTGTCATCGGACCATCAAAGCAAGGAGCTGTATTGGAAGGCTCGAAAGACTTTGCCAAAGAGTTCATGAAACGTCACAACATCCCGACTGCTGCCTACAGAAGTTTCAATGGCACGACAGTGGAAGAGGGGCTGAAGTTTCTCGAGACATTAAAAGCTCCATATGTATTGAAGGCAGATGGATTATGTGCAGGCAAGGGCGTACTCATTGTACCAACACTTGAAGAAGCAAAGAAAGAGTTCAAGGACATGCTTGGAGGTATGTTCGGCAATGCCAGTGCCACAGTAGTCATCGAAGAGTTCCTGAGTGGAATTGAATGCTCCGTGTTTGTACTTACCGACGGCAAACACTACAAGATATTGCCCGAAGCAAAGGACTACAAGAGAATCGGAGAGGGAGACACCGGTCTGAATACAGGAGGAATGGGTTCAGTAAGTCCTGTTCCTTTCGCAGACAAGGAATGGATGGACAAAGTGGAGACACGCATTATCCGTCCAACAGTAGAAGGACTTGCAAAAGAGAACATCGACTACAAAGGCTTCATCTTCTTCGGGCTTATCAATGTAAACGGAGAGCCAATGGTTATTGAATACAATGTACGCATGGGCGACCCGGAGACAGAAAGTGTCATGCTGAGAATCAAGAGCGACCTCGTAGACCTGCTCGAAGGCGTTGCAGAGGGCAATCTCGACAAGCGCGACCTCGAGATAGACGACCGCAGTGCAGTATGCGTAATGCTTGTTTCTGGCGGTTATCCGGAAGCATACGGAAAAGGCTATCCTATCACAGGCACAGACAAGGTGAAAGACAGCATCGTATTCCATGCCGGTACAGCAACAAAAGACGGTCAGACTGTTACTGCAGGAGGAAGAGTCATCGCCATCAGTTCTTATGGAAAGGACAAGGACGAAGCTCTTGCAAAATCATTTGCAGGTGCACAAGCCATTCAGTTTGAGAAGAAATATTTCCGCACCGACATAGGTAAAGACTTATAGTTATAAGACAGACAAACAAGTGCTTAGGAATTTTCAGCATTCATTAGCCATAAGCCCTACATCGCTCCACACAATAGCAGTGATTATTGTTGCGATATGGCTTATGGTGGGAGGTACGGGCATACTGGACAGTGACAGCCAAAACAGTCTATGGCAGTTATTGCCGGACGGCATAAGGAGTGCAGGGTGGTTAAACTCCACCCTTGCCATTCTGACTGTTGTCCTGACTGTCTACGTCCTGGGAGAGCTGAATATCTCGCAAGTCTTGTTGCGCCTGAATTCACGCGCCATCAGTTTCGTCTTTGCAGCACTGATATTGGCTGCAACATCCTTGCATGCGTTCAACATCGGGATGATTGTAATGTTCATGCTGTTGTTGTCATACTTCACCATGTTTGCATCATACCAGATGGACAATTCTGCAGGCTTGTCTTACGTCACATTCCTTTATCTTGGTATAAGCACACTGGCGATGCCACAGACAATATGGCTATCACCCATATATCTGTTGTCGATGTATATCCTAAGGGTATTCAATGCACGGAGTATAAGTGGGGCGATATTGGGGTTATTGACTCCCTGGTGGATTGTAGGCGGACTTGCATTCTGCACAGGTCACATGAAAGGGTTTGAACATCTGTTAGGGCAGATGGTAGCATTCCAATTCGGGAACTATGCACAACTGACAACTTGTGACCTCATCGTAATCTATCTGTCCCTCCTCATATTTATTGTAAGTACATTCGACTTCTACACCCGGATCTATCTCGACAAGACACGCACACGTTGCATATTCCACCTCGTGGTACTGCACGGCTTTGCCTATTACCTTTTGCTACTGCTCCATCCAGCAGGATGCAGGGACATATTGCCAGCAATCATAATGAACACATCCATCATTGGAGGACATTATATCGGCAATGACTCGACCACGCTATCAAATATTGTTGTTTGTATCATCACTCTGTTGGCATTAGCCGCATTCATTCTCAACTCATGGATTATCTAAGCGAATTCTTCTATAATTACGGTTATCTGGGCATGGGACTTGCCTCATTCCTTGCAGGAACCTTCTTTCCCTTCAGCAGCGAGGCAGTCATGGCAGCCCTACTCGTGGCAAGCGATATAGACCCAGTGTTGACCGTCGTAAGTGCCACCATCGGCAATGTGCTTGGTTCCATGGTCAATTACGCCATCGGACGTATGTGCAAACCCGAGACTATCAACCGCTGGTTTAAGATAAAGCCATCGAGGATGGAACGGGCACAGAAATATGTGATGAATTATGGATCGTGGATGGGCGTTTTCTCGTTCTTGCCGATTCTAGGTACAGCCATAAGCATTGCATTGGGAGTGTTGAGAGCCAACGTATGGGGGACATTCCTGTTCACATTCCTCGGGAAGTCCATCAGGTATGTCATTATAGCCTATTCCACTTTAGCGCTCAAGTGATTATGACAAAGATTTACATGTACCGTCATGGCGAGACGGAAGAAAACAAAAAGCATATCCTACAAGGACTGATGCCTGGAACACTGACAGAGGAAGGCAAACGACAGGCAGAATCATCAGTGGATGAACTGAAATCCTACTCTATCGACCTCATTCTATGTAGCGACATCAAGAGATGCCAGGACACAGTTGCAATCATCAACAAGCAACTGCATCTGCAGACAATATACACACCATTGCTAAGGGAGCGCGACTGGGGAGATGCCACGGGAATGGTGGTAGACGGAGTTACAAAGATTGTCATACCCGAGAACGCTGAAAGCGTAGCAATGATGCGGAAGCGGGCCAAACTGTTTCTTGATTACGTGCAGTCCGCATTCCCCGGACAGACGATTCTTGCCGTCAGCCACGGATTGTTCTGCCGTTGCATCCAAGCCGTATACCACAATGTAGAAATTGCCGACATCAAACCGATGGTGAACACAGAGACAAGGCTCATCGAAATCGAATAAGACTATCGGATAAGGTCCACGATGTGGACCAATTCGCCTACGCCGACTACTTCTTCAGTCGAGCGAGTCTCTTTTCATACCTCTTGCAAAAGATGACATAGCAAATCACGCCGAGAAACGCCAAGACAGCGCCGATACAAGCAGAATAGTGATATGTCTGAGGGTTTGACTCATCAATAGGCAAACCGCCCATGTACGCACCGACAGCATTGCCTAAGTTGAATGCGAGTTGAATCATTGCGCCACCCATCAGTTCTCCACCTCTACTATACCGAAGAAGAAGAAGCTGTTGTGGAGATGACAGTGCAAAAAGTCCACCTGCAGTGATAAACATAAGTGGAATACTGCACCACATCCATTGTGCAGTCAAGGCAATAAGGACCAAACTTACAAATATCATTGTTTCCAGGCTTCGGCATGTATGTCCAGGTCCGAACTTGTCAGACAATTTTCCACCGAACATATTACCTACAACCATACCTGCACCTGCCAATGCCATCATCAAAGTCATCCAACTTTCCGGCACACCACTCAATTTGGTAAGAGTAGGTGATATATAACTATACCAGCAGAACACGCCGCCATTGCCAAAGATTGTTGCCAAAATCAAGAGCCACGGAGCAAGAGTCTTGAGGAAGCGGAATTCACCCTTCACTCCATTATCAGGCAATGCATCCATACGTGGAATCCAATTGACCACTGAAATCATTGTCACGATATTCCATAGCGTGGCAAAGCCAAAGACAAGTCTCCATGATATCAGTCCTGTAAGGAATGTGCCGAGAGGTATGCCCACCAAATTGGCAATTGTCATACCAGAGCACATGACTGCTACAGCGAAGACTGAGCCGTTGCCTTTTGACAGTCTGTCTGCAACGATACTGCCGACACCGAAGAACGCTCCGTGAGGCATACCGCCAAGGAAGCGGAAAAACATCATCAGCCAGAACTGCCAACCCATACCTTGCGCCTCACCTTCGGGAAGAGGACACAGTGTCATACAAAGAGAGGCAAAAAGCATCACGCTTACCAGCAGATACAATATACTCTTGAGAGGCCATTTCCTGCAAAATACCGCAACAATAGGAGCACCGGCACAAACGCCCAAAGCATATGCTGAGATGAAATAGCCGGCTTCTGAAATACTTACATGGAAATCATTGGCAATATATGGAAGAATACCCATCATCACATATTCAGTGATGCCTAGAGCAAACGTACCAAAAGCCAATGCGATTAAAGACTTGCGCATAACAAAATGTCTATTCTTAGTTCTAATACAAACTATCTATAAAAGAAAAAATCGTCAAACATCGTAAAGACATTCAACGATTTGATTGGTGGTGCCAACGGGATTCGAACCAGTGACACACGGATTTTCAGTCCGATGCTCTACCAACTGAGCTATGGCACCTTTCTGTTTTGCGAGTGCAAAGTTAGCACTAATTTCTCAACTGGCAAAACTTCAACCGAACTTTTTTCATTTTAAGCCAATAAATTTCTGCAAAGCCAGGGCTAAACCATCATTATCTACACTCTGAGTAACATAATGTGCCACTTTCTTCACCTCATCCCTTGCGTTGCCCATAGCTATACCATACCCCACATGCTTCAACATCTCCATGTCATTTCCGCCGTCGCCAAATGCCATTGCCTCGTCAAGACCGATTCCATAGTAGTCAAGAATCGTATCTATGCCTTGCGCCTTATTGTTGCCGCGCCTTATGACATCAGCAAACAGAGGATGCCATCTCTGTGCGGCACAATCCAGCAACACTTCTTTCATCAAGAAGTTCTCTTCATTGGCATCAAAGAAACCGATAATCTGCATCACATCCATGTCAAGGCACTCGCCAATGGGTGCGACTCTTGGAGCATCGAGATTAAGCAGTTCAAAGATTTCTTCGGACTCGACCGACGATTCAGTCATGAACACGTCGTCATTGGATGCAAAAGCAACTGGGAATGGGTGAGTCCGGCAGTAAGCAACAAGTCTTGCCAAATCATCACGGCCAATCGAATCATGTCGCAGGACTGTTCCATCGCCTGTTTGGCAACAAGCGCCATTGACCGTCATGATGCCATCATATTCCAGTCCCTCAAGATTGTTCACGAATGGTAAAGGGCGTCCTGTAGCTATAAAGACCTTCACGCCTTGTCGCCTGACATTGCTTATAGCATCAATCGTTGACTGTGGAATACGGTGAGTCTTGAACGACACAAGTGTTCCGTCAATATCCAGGAAAATCGCCTTTATCATACGTTTGTTACCGACACGTTTGTTTGTTACTAATCAAGTTCTGCAAGCATAGAGAACGAGGAAGGTTTTGGCTTATAGTCATACAACTGGTTGTCCGTCGTCATACGACCGGTTGTCTGCCATCTTTCAACCGGTTGTCTGTCGCCTTACGACCGGTTGTCCGTTACTGACACAGTTATTACTAATACGTTCGTTACTTATACGGTTGCCCGTTACCAGCACATTCCATACTATTCGGCATTCTGCATCAAGTATTGCTTGAAAGCATCGAAATCCTTTGACATCTGAACCGACTGCTTCTCTCCTTTCATGAAGGCAAGCAGTTTCTCCGGGATATTGATGTCAAGTCCAACAATGCCGTCAACCGTACTCTTGAATTTCGCCGGATGAGCTGTCTCAAGGAACACACCTGTATCTCCTTGTTCCAGTTGTTCCGACAATGCACGATAGCCACATGCTCCATGCGGATCACACACGTATCCAGTTGTCTTATAGACTTCGCATATCGTATCTGCAATCTGTTCGTCTGAGAATGTTGTTCCACTGATATCGGCAGTTATTGCATCATGATTCTTGCCATACAAGTCATATATACGGGCGAAGTTGCTTGGGTCGCCCACATCCATTGCATTGGCTATTGTCTGGACAGAAGGACGAGGCTTGTACTCGCCAGTCTGCAGATAATCATAGAAGACGCTGTTTGCATTGTTGGCTGCAATAAAGTGCTTAACCGGCAAGCCCATTCTCTTTGCAAAGAGTCCTGCACATATATTGCCGAAATTGCCGGAAGGAACACAGAACACGAGATTGTCCGCCAGTCCTTTCTTCTTCATCTGTGCATAAGCATAGAAATAATAGAAGCTCTGAGGAAGGAAACGGGCCACATTGATGCTGTTTGCCGAGGTAAGCTTAAGGCGTTTGTTAAGGTCTGCATCCATAAATGCGGACTTCACCAATGCCTGGCAATCATCAAAGACTCCGTCAACCTCAATTGCTGTTATGTTCTTTCCAAGAGTAGTGAACTGACATTCCTGAATCGGACTCACCTTGCCCTTCGGATAGAGCACATAGACATGAATACCGTCCACACCAAGGAAACCGTTTGCTACAGCACTACCAGTATCACCCGATGTTGCGACAAGCACGTTTACTTGTCCTTTGCCGCCCTCTTTCTTGAGGAAATACTGCAGAAGTCTTGCCATAAACCTTGCGCCCACATCCTTGAATGCAAGTGTAGGTCCGTGGAACAGCTCCAATGAGTATATAGAGTCAGTGACCTTCTTCACCGGACAATCAAAAGAAAGTGTATCGTAGACAATTGCACGCAGAGATTCTGCATCCACATCTTCACCAAAGAAGGCATCTGCCACAACGTAGGCAATCTCTTGAAATGATTTGTCTTGTATGCTGTCAAAGAATGACTGCGGCAACGTCTTTATTGACTCAGGCATGTACAAACCCTTGTCTTCTGCAAGCCCTTTGACTACAGCCTTCTCCAAATCTGCCACAGGGGCATTTCCATTAGTACTATAAAACTTCATATACTCATTAATGCTTTAATAAATTCATCTTTTTGTAACTGTCCGAACACGCCTTCCTTGCATGCCACTTCATCGAAGGTCTCGACACCATCAGATTGTATTCCCGGTGCATATATAAGGAAAGGTACAGGTTCATTGGTATGTGTACGGTGACGTACCGGAGTAGGATGGTCGGGCAACACAGCGATGCAGACTGGTTCATCCCAATCTTTCACTGCCTCATAGATAGGACCCACAGCCCTGCTGTCGAGGTTTTCTATTGTCATCTGCTTCAATTGCAAGTTGCCGTCATGCCCAGCCTCATCACTTGCTTCTATATGCAAGTAGACGAAGTCGTCAGTCTTGAGCGCATCAATCGCAGCCTGTGCTTTCCCTTCATAGTTTGTGTCGTACAGACCTGTGGCACCAGGCACATTGATGACTCTCAGTCCTGCAAGCGAACCGATTCCCCGTATCAAATCTACGGCGGTTATGACTGCACCTCTGTGTATCTGGGGAAAAGAGGTTGTCAACGGCACCATGTGCGGACGATAGCCACCAGCCCAAGGCCAGATGGAATTGGCAGGGTCTTTACCTTCTTTCACCCTTTGTATGTTCAGCGGATGCTTTGCCAGCAGTTCCTGCGACTTGAGAATCAATTCATTCAGAAGTCTTGCTGTTTCTTCCGCCTCAGGCATTTCTGCCTTTATCAGCAGAGGACGCCAAGCCTGACCTGGCACATCATGTGGCGGCACGCACTTGATGTGTTTGTTTCCGCCTTTGATGACCAGCAGATGTCTGTACTGTACTCCTGTATAGAAATGGACATGGTCATTGCCCAAGTGTTCCTGCAAGTACTTTATCAGGACATCTCCCTCTTCCGTTTCCAGTCGTCCACATGAGTGGTTCTTTATCTTGTCTCCGTCTATACATATCAGATTGCAACGTATTGCCATGTCATCGGGCGCAAGGTCTACACCTATGCTGGCAGCCTCCAACGGACCTCGTCCTTCGTAAACCTCGTGCTGGTCGTAGCCCAATATACTGCTGTTCGCGACCTCGCTGCCCGGATGGAAACCATCAGGAACGGTCTTGAGCATACCGGTCTGACCTTTCTTGGCAAGCATGTCCATGTATGGAGTCTTTGCATACTGCAGGAGGGTCTTGCCACCAAGACTTTCCTCCGGCCAGTCTGCCATCCCGTCTCCTAATATAATAATGTGTTTCATTTTGTTCTTGTCTTTGTGTTCTTTGTTCTTGTCTTTGTGTTCTGTCGTGTCCTGTCAGCCATTCGCCATTGACATCAGATGTTTGCGATGCTCATTATGTCAGCAAACACTCCGGCTGCAGTTACGCTTGCTCCAGCTCCATAGCCCTGAATCAGCATCGGATAGTCATGATAGCGTTCTGTCGTAAGAAGGATGATGTTGTTTGAACCTTCCAGATGATAGAACGGATGGTCTGCCGAAACTGCATCGAGAGAAACGCTGGCTTTCCCGTCCACGAGCTTTGCAACAAAGCGCCAGTGTTTTCCGTCCTTTGTCAAGACTTGCCGTCTTGCCTCGAACTCTGCGTCAAGCGCAGGCAGCTTCTGCCAGAAGTTCTCCAACGAACCTTCGAAGTAATCGTCGGGAACGAACAGATGACGTTCCACATCTTCCTGATTGATTTTATATCCAGCTTCACGCGAAAGTATCACGAGCTTGCGTATCACGTCTTTTCCACTCAGGTCGACACGAGGGTCGGGTTCGGAATAGCCTTCTTCCTTTGAACGACGCACAGCCTCACTGAACGGAACTTCAGCACTGACTGTATTGAAGATATAGTTCAGCGTGCCGCTAAGTATTGCTTCAATCTTCAGAATCTTGTCGCCGCTGTTTATCAAGTCGTTGATTGTGTTGATTACAGGAAGTCCTGCTCCCACGTTTGTCTCGAACAAGAACTTGACATTGCGCTTGCGTGCAGTACGCTTGAGAAGTGCATAGTCATCATAATCGGACGAAGCTGCTATCTTGTTGGCTGCAACCACTGATATGCTGTGCTCGAAGAAATCATTGTAAAGGGCTGCAACTTCCTGGCTGGCAGTGCAGTCCACAAATACGGAATTGAAGATGTTCATCCCTATCACCTCATTCTTCAGACGAGTTATGTCGCTGGCTTCACTGTTCTCAAGAATCTCCTTGTAGTTGTCCAAGTCTATGCCATTACGGTCGAACACAGCCTTCTTGCTGCTTGCTATTCCTACGACATTCAACAGCAGGTTGCGCTCTTTCTTCAGTTTGTCGCGCTGATGTGCAATCTGTTGCAGCAGACTTCCGCCAACTGTTCCCACTCCGCAGATGAAGAGGTTCAACTCCTGGTATGCAGAGAGGAAGAAGTTGTCGTGGATTACATTGAGCGACTTACGCAGCAAACGGCTTTCCACGACGAACGAGATGTTGGTCTCGGATGCACCCTGAGCACAGGCAATGACACTTATGCCGTTGCGCCCCAATGTGCCGAACAACTTTCCGGCAATACCTGGCGTATGCTTCATGTTCTCACCTACGACAGCTATTGTCGCAAGATTGCTCTCCACGGTCATTGGGAACATCGCCCCCATCTCTATCTCCTTCGCAAACTCTTCATCAAGCACGTTGCAGGCAAGTTCCGCGTCTTCATTGCGCACACCGATTGATGTACTGCTTTCTGATGAAGCCTGGCTCACGAGGAACACGCTTATCTGGTTGTCGGCAAGAACCGTGAAGATTCGGCGGTTGACTCCAATCACACCGACCATTGACAGTCCTGAAACGGTAATCAGGCTCATGTTATTGATTGAACTGATACCTTTGATTGCACGCTGTGTGTCGTGCACTCCCTGTGCAATGACAGTGCCGACTGCCTCCGGATGGAACGTGTTCTTGATGTATATCGGAATGTTCATTATGCAGACAGGATAGATTGTAGGAGGGTAAACCACCTTTGCACCGAAGTTGCACAATTCCATTGCCTCCACATAGCTGAGGCTGTCGATGGTGTAAGCCGTATTGATGATTCGTGGGTCGGCAGTCATGAATCCATCGACATCGGTCCAAATCTCCAATGCGCTTGCATCGAGTGTAGCTGCAATGATACTTGCTGTATAGTCGCTTCCGCCTCTCCCCAGGTTGGTTATCTCTCCAGTATGTACGTCTCTGGAGATGAATCCACCGGCAACAGCCACCTTGAACGGTTGCTTGAACGCTTCTTTGACGAGGCTGTCAGTTGCTTCGTCGGCAAGGAAGTTGCGGTTTTGTTTCTTCTCGGTTCTTATGAAAGAGAGCGAGTCATACAATGCTGCGTCCTTTATCAGTGCGGCACAGATTCTTGACGACATTCTCTCTCCATAGCTCACGATTGCGTTGGACGTCTTTTCTGACAAGTCATGAATAAGGAACACACCCTGATAGATGCTTTTCAAGTCAGCCAACAGTCCATCGATTTCTTTCAAGAGAGCCTCTTTCTTTGTGCTGTCCGTGATGATTTTCTCTATCATGTCATGGTGTCTGAGCACCATCTCATAATAGGCATCCAAGTACTTGGCATCACCAGCCTGGGCAAGTTTGGACGTACCAATCAGTTTGTCCGTCAACCCGCCAAGAGCAGAGACAACAACAACCACCGGCTCTGTCTGAGCCTCAACGATTTTCTTTACATTAAGAATACTTTCTACGGAACCTACGGATGTCCCGCCAAATTTCAATACTTTCATCGTTTAGGATTCTTCGTTTACTTCTATATATAATTCGGCTACAAAGGTACGGCTTTTCAGCCACATCACCAAAGGAGTCCACGTTTTTCAGCAACTCTACAGGCAAATAACGGGAGCAAGCGTCAAATTGCTAACACTGTGCAACATCACACGACACAACATCATGCAACATCACATCGGGTCAACATCATAGTAAACTTGCAGTCCGCTTGCGCTCGGCTGCTCCATAATCTGAGCCTGGATTGCCATCAATATGTCCCTCACCTTTGAAACCGACGATTTCTTCTCAATCTTGATTATGAGCTTGCGGATGAACATCGACTGTACTCTCGACACAGGAGGTTTGTCAGGTCCAAGAACCCTTTCGCCAAACGACTGTCTGAGCAGACGAGCCACGTCTGCTGCCAGCACGTCGGCTCTCACAGAATCGCGGTGGCGCAGATACACATTTATCAGGCGGAAATATGGCGGGTAATGAAACAGCTTGCGCTCTTCCATCTGCATATTGTACATTGACTCATAGTCATTTGACGCCACAAACGCGATTGTCTCCGAATCGATGGAACGGGTTTGCAATATGACCTTTCCCTTCCGGTGTTTTCGTCCTGCCCTGCCTGCCACTTGCGCCAGGACATGGAACGCACGCTCATGGCTTCTGAAGTCCGGAATGTTCAGCAACGTGTCAGCATCGAGAATGCCGACAACGCTCACATTGTCGAAGTCCAGCCCTTTGGTAATCATCTGTGTTCCAATGAGGACATCGTACTTATGCTGGGCAAAGTCCTGGATGATCCGTTCATAGGCAGCCCTCGTGTGAGCCGTGTCAATGTCCATCCTGACTGTCCTTGCATCGGGGAAATACTTGTGTACCAGCGACTCAATCTTTTCCGTACCAATGCCGACGTCAACGAAATTCGTCTCCTCACAGTTCGGACATTTGGACGGCAAGTCGTAGACTTTTCCGCAATAGTGACAAACAAGTTGGTCGTGGCCTTTATGATAGGTGAGGCTCACGTCACAATGTTCGCAGCGCGGAACCCATCCGCAGGTCTTGCACTGGATGAAATTGGAATAGCCACGGCGGTTTTGGAAGAGAATCACCTGTTCTCCGTTGGCAAGCGATTCACCGATGGAATCGAGCAAACGTGAAGAGAACGGACCTTTCATCCGCTTTTGGAATCGCAGACGTTTGATGTCGATTAATTCGATGTCAGGCAGTTGCATGTCCATATAGCGCTTAGACAAGCGGACGTAGCCATACTTGCCTGCCTTTGCCATGCTGTAGGTTTCGAGGCTCGGAGTTGCAGTCCCGAGCAGGACCTTGGCATTGAACTGGTCGGCAAGCACAATCGCACAGTTTCTTGCATGATAGCGCGGAGCCGGGTCTTGCTGCTTGTACGAAGTCTCGTGTTCCTCGTCCACCACCACCAGTCCGAGATTCTTGAAAGGCAGGAAAATGGAAGAACGCACGCCGAGAATCAACTGGAAGGGACTGTCGGACAGTTGCTTGTTATAGACTTCCACCCGTTCTGCATCCGAAAACTTGGAATGGTACACGCCCATACTGTCGCCAAAGACACGGTGCAATCGTTCGGTAATCTGTGTGGTCAGGGCAATTTCAGGCAAGAGGTAAAGCACTTGCTTGCCTTCTGCCATCATACGCTTTATCTCATGGATGTAAATCTCTGTCTTTCCGCTTGATGTCACTCCGTGCAGCAGCACCACGTTCTTGGTTTCAAACAATCGGTTGATTTCATCCTCAGCCTGCTGTTGGTTTTCATTGAGCGGATTAAGCGTGGGCGAGACGGATTCACCGTAGTCCAACCTGCAAATCTCATGTTCGTACTGCACAAGCAAATGCTTGTCGACGAGTCCCTTGAATGCAGCATTCGTAGCCGCGCACATATGCATCAGCTCGGACTTCACTACTGGCTTTGGTTCGGGCAGACGTCCGCAGCCCGACATCTCGATGAAAGTCTCGAACAGAATCTGCTGTTTCTTCGTCTTCTTGAGGAAGTTGACGATGATGTTCAGTTTCGACGAATCCACCGTGTCCGACAGGCGCACGAGCGTTTCCGTCTTCGGACGGAATCCGTTGTCCTTCAGTCCGGCAGGCAAAGCCGCATTGTAGACATCGCCCAACGGACAGATATAATACTTGGCGATCCATTCCCAGAGTTCGAGTTGCCGAGGGAGCACGACAGGCGCAGAGTCGATAAGTCGCGAGAGTGGCTTCACCTTGTAACCAGTCGGCGGATTGCTATGAATCCGACGGACGACACCGATGTACGACTTGCGCTGACCGAACGGTACAAGCACACGACAGCCCACCTGCACGCTCTCCACGATTTCATCGGGAATGCTGTAAGTATAGTCATCTTGCAAAGGCAATGGTATTATGACGTCCGCGAATTTCATGATGCAAAGATAGCAAAATAATCGGAGAGATTGGCACTGCCGGGAAAGATTTTTTGACAGGCAGAGTAAAATAAATGAGCGACGGACGAACCAAGGCAAATCTGCCATTCGAAGAACTGTTTCCGACCCGAAAAACCAGGCTTTCCAAGCAGTGGGATTTCACCCTCCAGTTAGGGCGATTTATTTTCCCAGTCAGAGAAAATTATTTTCCCAGTCAGAGAAAAAATTTTTCCTAGTCAGAGAAAAAAGACGGGGGTTTATTGGCTTCTAAAAGAACCCTTGTTGACTTGCCCTGAATCCGGCTAAGATTCATCATGGAACCAGCCTTCAAAAACGAGTGAACCTCCACGATTTCATCGATAGAGGTTCACACTTATGCATTTCAGCTTTGTTAACCCAAACTCAGAACAAATAAGTCTTAAGTCAGACGGTTCGGGACAAACAAGCCTTATAGTCCGAACGAGCAAGTCTGAGGTTCAACTCAAATAAGTCTAAGGATTCAGACCAAGCAAGTCTGAGATTCAGAACTAACAAATCGGGCAGTCTAGAACAAGTAAGTCAGAGAAATCTGATGAGTGTTGTTCTTCAATTTGCCCTTGACCAAATCCTTTCCGAGAGCTTCAACCTTGAATTCAGCAGTCTTGCCAATTGCAATATTGTAGTTGTAGCCGATTCTGATGTGGCTACGGACTGTGACACCTGCACCTACGTTCCATGAGAACTCAGATTTCTTCAGTTCCCAGTCCTTGTTCAAGTCGGAGAGAGCCCAACTTCTGTCGCCGATATTGAAAGCGAACTGCGGACCGGTTGCCAAGTAAACGCTTGCCAAGCTGCTGAAGCCGAGTGTGTACTTGACATTGATTGGAATATCAATGTATTGCAGTGTTTTGTTCACCTCCTTGTCATTCACTGAAGTTCCTGCAACCTTGTTGTCGTAGAGAAGGGAGATGTCTGCACCGAGACCTACGATTGGAAGAGTGATGTCTGCTGTCACACCGGCAAAGAAACCAGTGCGGTTTTCTCCGTCAAAGTTTGAACCGACATCGCTCAAACTAACTTTGTTTACGTTCAAACCAGCCTTGATACCGAATTGAACCTGAGCCTGTGCAGGAACAGCAAGAACGAATGCTGCCACGACTGCGATGATACTGAAAATCTTTTTCATAATTACAATTATTGAATGTTTGTTCGTTTCGCAGCGGCAAAGGTAAAACAAATTTATCGTTCTGCAAAATTATATCGGATTTATTTTAAGGATCGTTCTAAAAATCTCGAGTTCATACCAAGTCCTTCATCAAAGGTATTTTTTAGAACCAGCCTGAGTCCTGCCCAACTCCAGCCTCTGCTAGCCGCCCAATTTCACAAGCAATACAGCCGAGCCATCCGAGGCTTCAGCAAAAGCCATCGGTGCAAACTCGACATTCATTTCCGCAAAACGCCCCACCAAATCACCACTCGTCAACCATTTGACAATCAACAATAAAGAGAAGAACGAAAGAAAAGATGAAAAAAGTTTTGAAATAATCGTGGCGGAATGTGGTGGAATGTGGAGAAAAATCCTTACATTTGCAGTCAGATTAGAAAAAGAAGGATTGATGCGGTTCATTGGAGACTACATAGCCAAAGCAGATGCCAAGGGAAGAGTATTCCTCCCGGCACCTTACAGGAAGATTCTTGAAGCAGAGAACGAGAAAAGGTTCGTCTTGCGGATAGACCTCTTCCAGAAATGCCTTGTGCTCTATCCCGAGAGCCTTTGGAACAGCCTTTTGGACATGCTGAGGCAAAAGCTCAACCGATGGAACGGACAGCATCAGCAAATCCTCCGACAGTTCCTTGCCGACGCTGAGATAATCGAGCTCGACAGCAACGGACGCTTTTTGATAAACAAATACAAGCTTCAATACGCAGGCATAACGCAGGATGTGAGGTTCCTGGCTGTAGACGACCATATCGAAGTCTGGGACAGGCAAAGATGCGAGGAAGTCCTCAAGCAGGACTCTTGCTTGGGGGAGGAATTGCAAAACATCATGGCAGAATTGCCCTCCGACTTGCCCTCGGGACTCGTCTAGGCACAAGCCACAACACCCCACAAGTTTTCATTTTCAATAAATTGCATCTCGCGCGCGTACATTATATTCCAAAACAGAAACAACAATAAACCATCCACCGACTATGACACCAGAAACAGGAACATACCACGTACCAGTTCTGCTCAAACCAAGCATCGACGGCATGAACATCCGGGAAAACGGAGTTTATGTCGATGTCACATTCGGTGGAGGAGGACACAGCAGAGAAATCCTGAGCAGGCTTCAGGGCAATGCCCGGCTCTACAGCTTCGACCAAGATGCAGACGCCGAGAAGAACATCATCGAGAACGACGGACACTTCACCTTCGTGCGCAGCAACTTCCGTTATCTGAAGAACTTCATGAAATTCTACGGAGAAACCGACGGAGTCGACGGACTGCTGGCAGACCTGGGCGTATCGTCCCATCACTTCGACGACAAGGAGCGAGGCTTCTCCTTCCGGTTCGACAGTCCGCTCGACATGCGCATGAACCAGAAAGCCGGCACAACAGCTGCCGACATCGTCAACAACTACAGCGAGCAGGACCTGGCAACCATCCTCTACCTCTACGGAGAGATAAAGAACAGCCGCCAGATAGCCTCAGCCATAGTCAAGACAAGGAACGACAAGCCGATTCTCACCACAAACGACCTGATGAACACCGTGCAGCGGTTTCTCGGCAAGGACAGAGAGAAGAAAGACATGGCGAAAGTGTTCCAGGCACTGAGAATCGAGGTAAACCACGAGATGGACGCGCTCAAGGAAATGCTCAATGCAGCAACAGAACTGCTCAAGCCGGGCGGACGGCTGGTGGTCATCACCTACCACTCACTGGAGGACCGCATGGTGAAGAACCTCATGAAAACCGGAAACACAGAAGGGCTCGAGGAGAAAGACTTCTACGGACAAAGCCACACACCGTTCCGGCTCGTCACAAGGAAACCCATCATCCCCGATGCCGAAGAGCAGGAAAACAACCCGCGCTCAAGAAGTGCAAAACTAAGGATAGCAGAGAAAATCTAAGGTCACACAAAAGAACGAAATGAAAGAAGAGGACAAAAACAATATGAACCCGTCACACGACGAAGAGCTCAAGGAAGAGAAAGCCGAAGAGCAGGAAATCGTGGAGCAGGAAGAAGCCATCAAGGCCATCAAGAAGTTCACTGACGAAGACGAAGACGAAGACGGACTGGGAGAAATCAGCCTCAGGTCCATCATCGGAGGCGACATTCTTCAGAGCCACTTCATGCAGCACCAGGTGCTTTTCTTCATGTTCATCGTTGTCCTCGCACTCATCTACACCGGCAACCGCTATGCCAGCCAGAAGGAAGCCCTGCTCATCGACAGTCTGAAAATACAGCTGCAGGAAGAGCGCTACAAGGTGCTGACCATAGAAAGTGAACTGCTCAACGCAAGCCGACAGTCGGAAATCGTGAAGCAGCTGAAAGCAAACGGCGACTCGCTGCTCCTCAACACCACGACTCCACCCTTCGAAATCAAGAGAAAGAGAGACTAAAACCAAACAACAGAACAAGGAAGAATGAAGTTCGACAAGAAATACATATCAGAACAGTCCGTAATTGTCATAATCATTGCGTTTGTCTTTGGTTTTGGAATCGTTGGATTCATGCTCAAGACCATGGTATTCGACAAACAGAAGTGGGAGACCATAAGGAAGAAGGAGTTCGAGAAAGACAGTCTGGAAGTAAAGCCGATGAGAGGCAACATACTGTCGTCCGACGGACAGTTGATGGCAAGCAGCCTGCCCGACTACAAAGTGTACATCGACTTCAAGTCAGGCCTTTCCAGCGAAGCCATCAAATACAATTCATTCACGAAAGCAGACTCCATAGTCTACATGGCAAAGGATTCGCTGTTCCAGGGGATAGGCGAGAAATACAATGCAAGACTGGACTCCATCTGCAACGGCTTGAGCCGGATATCGCCAAAGATGACAGCCGAAGAATACAGACGACGCATCACCGAAGGCTGGAAGAACCAAAGCCGATACTTCGAGATATGCAAGAGCACGACCCTCAACTACATACAGTACAAGGAACTGATGGCTCTGCCCTTCTTCAGAGACTACGAGAAATCCAAGTATTTCGTCGGACTGACGATTGAGCAGAGAAACAACCGCAAGAAACCATTCGGTTCGCTTGCCCGACGCACACTCGGCGATATGTTCGGTGCAAAGGACTCTGCCCGGTCCGGACTCGAACTGGCATACGACTCCATTCTCAAGGGAGTTCCGGGAATAAAGCACAGAAGAAAGATTCTGAACAAATACGTAGACCTGATAGACGTCAAGCCACAAAACGGCTACGACATCGTGACATCCATCGACGTGACCATGCAGGACATCTGCGAAAGCGCCCTTCGCCATGAGTTCGATGTAATCAAGGAAACCGGAGGACTTGCCGACATGGGAGTGGTAGTGCTCATGGAAACAAAGACCGGCGACGTGAAGGGAATCGTCAACCTCTCCCTCTACGACGACGGACAATACTACGAAGCACGCAACTTTGCCCTTGCAGCATTGATGGAACCGGGCTCCACCTTCAAGACCGCATCAATACTCGTAGGTCTCGACGACGGCACGCTCACCCTTGACGACCATGTCGACGGCAACGGAGGTGTCTTCAACATGTACGGAGCACGAATGAGAGACCACAACTGGAACCGAGGAGGATACGGCGACATGGACGTTGCCCACACCCTGATGTATTCTTCAAACATCGGTGTGAGCCGACTCATCGATGCCCGTTACCACAACAATCCCGAGAAATTCGTGGAAGGACTCCGCCGCATAGGCATAGGTGCACCGCTGGGTCTCAAGTTCGTAGGTTCAGCCGACCCAGTCATCCGAATGCCCAAACCCGACAGAAGCAACTGGTCGAACACAGCACTGGCATGGATGTCAATCGGCTACGAGACACAGATTCCGCCCATTTCCACCGTCACATTCTACAATGCGATTGCCAACAATGGCAAGATGGTACGGCCAAGATTCGTGAAAGCCATCCAGCAAGACGGAAATGTGACAGAGGAATGTCCGGTGGAAGTGATAAAGGATCAGATTGCAAAGCCTGAAGCCATTGCGCAGATACAGGACATCCTGGTAAGGGTTGTCAAGGAAGGAGTCGGCAAGAAGGCAGGAAGCAAATACTTCCAGGTGGCAGGCAAGACCGGTACAGCCCAAATCGGAGGCAAAGGCGGATACAAAGGCGGAGGCCACCTCGTGAGCTTCTGCGGTTACTTCCCTGCCGAAGACCCGCAATACACCTGCATCGTGGCAATACGACTCGCCCATGGTCTTGCATCAGGAGGAGGACAAGCCGGACCTGTCTTCAAGAAGATTGCAGAAAGCATCTATGCCAGCGCCGTGACCACAGACCTGACGAAATACGAGGACTCACTCGCAGTCCACGTACCACAAGTAAGGAGCGGAAATCTGAATGCCACGAAAGCAATACTTTCAGCGCTCAAGATTCCGTTCAAGGCTCCAGCCATCACAAACGATGAAATCGGAGAGGCAATAACAGACGAAAGGCAAGTGCAGCTGTCCATCAGAAGCAACAACCTCAAGCAAGTGCCAAACGTTGTGGGCATGGGACTTCGCGATGCAGTCTACGAAATCGAGCGCAGAGGAATGAAGGCGAAAGCCAAAGGCGTGGGCGTAGTGAAACGGCAAAGCGTTGTGGCAGGCAGCGAAGTTGTGCCCCACAAAGTGGTTACAATCGAGCTAGGCATGGAATAAAGCAGTAAAAGGAC
>CAVISR010000012.1:0-12532 GCA_963645405.1 Acutalibacteraceae bacterium | reverse complement strand
ACGGTTGAAGATGAAACATGAAACAAAGGACTGATTACAAAGAATAAAAAAGAACAAGATATGAAGATTGACGAACTATTAAAAGGAATCAACGTCGTTGAGACAAGAGGAGAAACCTCTAAAGATATAAAAGGTGTCGACATCGACTCTCGTCAGATAAGCAAAGACTATATGTTCATTGCAGTCAAAGGAACACAGACTGATGGACACAAGTATATAAGCAAAGCCATCGAGCTAGGCGCTTCTGCCATCCTGTGCGAAGACCTGCCGGAAGAACTCGACAGCAATGTCACCTACATCCAGGTGACAGACACAGAACATATCGTGGGCAATGTTGCAACTGCATTCTACGGACATCCGTCCGAGAAACTCAAACTCGTTGGAGTAACGGGCACAAACGGCAAGACAACCATTGCAACCACTCTCTACAACATGTTCCGCTACATGGGACATAAGGTCGGACTGCTCTCAACCGTCGTGAACTACATCGATGGAGAGGCAATCCCTACAGAGCACACTACCCCCGACCCAATCACCCTCAACAAGTTGCTTTCCCAAATGGTTGATGCCGGATGCGAATATGCATTCATGGAAGTAAGCTCCCATTCCATCGTACAGAACAGAATAGGAGGGCTGAAGTTCGTCGGTGGAATATTCACGAACATCACGCGCGACCATCTTGACTACCACAAGACCTTCGACAACTATATCAAAGCCAAGAAACTGTTCTTCGACAATCTGCCGTCAGAAGCGTTTGCAATAACCAACCTCGACGACAAGCATGGGATGGTAATGGTGCAGAACACCAAAGCCACCGTGAAGACATACTCAATCCTCCAACCGTCAAACTTCAAGGCCAAGATAATCGAGTGTCATTTCGCAGGAATGTATCTTGACATCAACGGCAAGGAAGTGGGAGTGAACTTCGTCGGTAAGTTCAATGTGTCCAACCTGCTGGCAGTCTATGGAACAGCAGTGATGTTGGGCAAAGAACCGCAGGAAGTGCTTGTAGCCATGAGCGCAATGAAACCGGTAAGCGGACGGTTGGAAGCCCTCAACTCTCCTGCCGGATTCACCGTGATTGTCGACTATGCCCACACTCCCGATGCATTGGAGAATGTGCTCAATGCAATCCACGGAGTGCTCGAAGGCAAAGGCAAAGTGATTACAGTTTGCGGAGCAGGAGGCAACCGCGACAAAGGCAAACGTCCGCTGATGGCACAGGAAGCAGTAAAGCAAAGCGACAAGGTCATCATAACCAGCGACAATCCACGGTTCGAAGAACCTCAAGACATTATCAACGATATGCTGGCAGGACTCAAGGAAGAACAGATGAGCAAAGTCGTTTCCATCGTCGACCGCCGTGAAGCAATCAAGGTTGCATGCATGATGGCACAGAAAGGAGATGTGATTCTGGTTGCAGGAAAAGGACACGAGGACTATCAGGAAATCAAAGGCGTCAAGCATCACTTCGACGACAAGGAAGAAGTAAGGAAAATCTTCCGACAGCTCTAACAAGCAACAACTATAATATATATAATAGGTGGCAGCCGACAATGAAAGCTGCAATGACATAAACAGCGACAGCAACTGCCACAACATACATAGCAGCAACAATATAAACAGTATCAACAAGCAAACAACTCGTTACAGCTTATGCTCTATCACTTGTCACACTTTCTCGACAACATCAACTTTCCCGGCTCAGGGATGTGGACCTACATATCGTTCCGTTCTCTGTTGGCACTCATGCTCTCATTGATTATCTCAATGGCAGCCGGCAAAGGGTTCATCACATACATGAAGCGCAAGCGTTACATCGAAAATGCCCGCGATGCAGAGACCGACCCATACGGAGTACAGAAGAAAGGCACTCCATCAATGGGCGGCATTGTAATCGTAGGCGCAATCGTGATACCTACCCTATTACTGGGCAAACTCGACAACATATACATCAACCTGCTTCTCATCACAGTCCTGTGGTTCGGATTCCTCGGTTTCATCGATGACTACATCAAGCTCAAAGGCAACAAAGACGGAATGAAACCGCAAGTGAAACTGTTGGGACAGCTCACTCTCGGCACAATCGTTGGCATCGCCCTGTGGTTGTCGCCACAAGCAGTAGTGAGAGAGAACGTAAAGATTGAGCAAGGTGTATCGTCAGGGATAGTCTACCACAAGAGCGAAGCAAGGAAATCCACTGTAACCACCGTTCCTTTCGTGAAGAACAACAACCTGGATTACTATGAGGCATTCAGCTGGATCAAAGACGGAAAGACCAAGAGAGCATGCGGATGGATTCTCTTCATATTGGTCACGACCTTCGTCATAACTGCCGTTTCCAACGGAGCAAACCTCAACGATGGAATGGACGGAATGTGCGCCGGCAACTCAGCGATTATCGGTACTGCATTGGGCATACTGGCTTATGTATCGGGCCACATACACTTTGCAAGTTATCTGAACGTGATGTACATTCCCGGGTCCGAAGAAATCGTAGTATTCCTCTGTGCCTTCGTCGGTGCTTTGATAGGTTTTCTGTGGTACAACAGTTATCCAGCCAAAGTGTTCATGGGAGACACAGGCAGCCTTGCCATAGGAGGAGTCATAGCAGTAACAGCTGTCATCATACACAAGGAATTGCTTGTCCCCATCCTCTGTGGCATCTATCTCGTAGAGAGCATTTCTGTAATACTTCAGGTGTGGTACGCAAAACTGGGGAACAAGAAGGGTGTGAAACAAAGAATCTTCAAGCGCGCACCAATCCACGACCATTTCCGTGTGTTGCAGAGCCAGTTACTACCCGACTGCAAATACATCATCAAGCGACCGACAACGGTTCTGCATGAGAACATGATAACAATCCGTTTCTGGATTATAACAATACTATTGGCAGCAATAACAATAATCACATTAAAGATAAGATAATAACCACATTAAAGATAAGATAATGAAAAGGATAGTCATTCTAGGTGCTGGAGAAAGCGGTGCAGGAGCAGCTGTTCTTGCAAAGATGAAGGGATTCGATGTATTCGTATCAGACACATCCTCCATCAAGGACAAATACAAAAAACAACTTGAGGACTACGACATCCAATGGGAAGACGGACATCACACCGAAGAGCTTATACTCAATGCCGATGAAATCATCAAAAGCCCAGGCATTCCGGAGAATGCGCCCATGATAAAGAAGGTCAGAGCCAAGGGAATTCCAATCATATCCGAGATTGAGTTCGCCGGCAGATACACCGATGCCAAGATGATTTGCATCACCGGTTCCAACGGCAAGACAACGACAACATCTCTCATCTTCCATATACTGAAGAATGCAGGATACAATGTCGGACTGGCTGGCAACATAGGCAAGAGCCTTGCCCTGCAGGTGGCAACCGAACATTTCGATTACTACGTGATTGAACTGAGCAGTTTCCAACTCGACAACATGTACAAGTTCAAGGCAAACATAGCCATCCTGCTCAACATAACGCCCGACCATCTCGACCGCTATGATTTCAAGATGCAGAACTATGTGGATGCCAAGATGCGCATCACGCAGAATCAGACGGAAGACGATGCATTCATCTTCTGGAACGACGATCCCATCGTAAAAGCCGAGATGCAGAAGTACGACCTGAAGTCGCAGCTTTACCCATTCTCAAGTCTTAAGGAAAGCGATGCCATCGCCTATGCAGACGACGATAAATTCGTGATAGAGGAACCCGTCCCCTTCAACATGGAGCTGGATGAACTTGCCCTGACTGGCAAGCACAACCTGTACAACTCACTTGCTGCAGGAATAGCCGCAAATATTGCAGGAGTAAGCAGCGAAAAGCTGAAGGAAAGTCTGTCTAACTTCGCTGGTGTGGAACATCGCCTCGAAAAGGTTTGCAGAGTCCACGGCATTGACTTCGTGAACGACTCGAAAGCGACGAACGTGAATGCATGCTGGTACGCACTCGAAAGCATGAAACAACCGACAGTCCTCATCCTCGGTGGAATCGACAAAGGCAACGACTATTCAGAGATATTCAGTCTCGTCAAGGAGAAGTGCGTTGGATTGGTATTCCTGGGAGTCGACAACAAGAAACTGCACGACAACTTCGATTCCTTCGGTCTCCCAATCGTAGACGTGACAAGCATGAAAGACTGTGTTGACGCCTGCTACAAGATGGCACACGACGGCGATTGCGTCCTGCTCAGTCCATGCTGCGCCAGCTTCGACCTGTTCAAGAACATGGAAGACCGTGGCGAGCAGTTCAAGAAATACGTCAGAGAACTGTAAAGCAGCAAAACACTCGGAAACGATAGAAGATTGGAGAATGGAATAATATAGAACATCGATTACAAGCAACCGACTAATCATTGATGATATGCTAAAGATAATCAGCAACAACCTGTTCAAAGGCGACAAGGTGATATGGATGATTTACTTCTTCCTTTGCATGATTTCCCTGGTAGAGATCTACAGCGCATCCAGTTCGCTCACCTACACCAGAGGAAACCACTGGGATCCAATGATAAGACAAGCAGGATTTCTGTTTATAGGATTGATTATAATCCTTATTGTCCATAGAATTCCATTCAAATACTTCAAGTTGTTCCCGATATTCCTGTTGCCCACATCCATCCTGTTGCTGTTCTATGTACTGTTCTTTGGAGGAACAATCAACAATGGTAACAGATGGATTGACCTTGGTTTCCTCTCTTTCCAACCATCGGAAATCGCAAAGGCAGCTTTGATAATGTCACTGGCAGCAATCCTGTCGAAAACACAGAACGAAGAAGTGGTGCAAAGCAAGAAAGGGACTAAAGTAGTTGTAATGGCAACCAAAGGCGGATACAGCAAACCGTTCAAGATTTGCGGACTGTTGATTGGTGTCATCTGCGGACTGATTGTCTCCGAGAACTTCTCCACTGCATTCATTCTGTTTGTCGTGTCCGTAATAATGCTGTACATTGGGAATATCCCCCACAAGCTCATGTTCAAAGGGCTGTTTGCGGTGGGGCTGTTTGGAGCAATAGCTGCCACCTTGTTGCTGGTCACTCCAAGCGAAGTAATCGGCAAGATGGGAGGACGCCCATTGACATGGAAGCACCGTATAGAAAACAAGTTTGGCATCAAGACCGAGAGCGACAAGCCATTCGAGAACGAGGACAATGAATACAAGTTGTCGGAGGACTGGCAAGTGGGCAATGCCAACATAGCAATAGCAAACTCCAACATAATCGGACTGGGACCAGGCAACTCCGTACAGCGCGACTTCCTGGCACATGCCGAGTCGGACTTCATCTATTCAATCATAGTAGAGGAGATGGGAGTTGGTGGAGCCGTGTTCGTGATATTCCTCTACATAGCCCTACTGGTGAGGGTAAGCAAGATTGCGAAGAAGTGCGACAAGTTCTTCCCCGCATTCCTTGTAATGGGCTTTGGAATCATCCTGGTTCTGCAAGCGCTGATAAACATGGGCGTTGCAGTAGGCATGTTGCCTGTCACAGGACAGCCGTTGCCTTTGATAAGCAAGGGCGGTACGTCCATCATCATCACATGCTTCTACTTTGGAGTGATACTGAGCATCAGCCGATATGCAGAGAAAGTAAACGAAACTCCGAGCAGTCCGGCAGAGCCAGTAAGTTCAATCGAAACCGACGAATATTATAGCAGCGCAGGAATACAATAACCAATTATTAAAGATTAAATCAAGCAAACTCAACAGTTTATATGCTGTTCAGTTTCGTAATCACAAGAAAATTCGTATATTTGCAAAGTCATGGAAGGATTAAAAGTCATAGTAAGTGGTGGCGGTACGGGAGGACACATCTTCCCGGCAATAGCCATTGCAAATGAGATAAAAGCCCTGAACCCCCAAGCAGACATTCTGTTTGTGGGAGCAAGGGGACGTATGGAGATGCAGAGAGTTCCCGATGCAGGATACAAGATTATTGGTCTGCCTATTGAAGGCTTCAACCGGAAGAATCCGTTCAAGAACATAAAGGTTCTGATTGACATACTCAAGAGCCAATGGATTGCGCGCAAAGTGATAAAGGACTTCAAGCCGCAGGTCGTAGTAGGCGTAGGTGGATTTGCAAGCGGACCGACTCTCAACACTGCAGCAAAGATGGGAATCCCCACCCTGATACAAGAGCAGAACTCCTATGCAGGAGTGACGAACAAGTTGTTGGCAAAGTCTGCCAACCGTATCTGCGTAGCATACGATGGTATGGACCGGTTCTTCCCAGCCGAGAAAATCATCATGACAGGCAATCCCGTGCGTCAGGCACTTCTCAACAGCAAGATATCAAAGGAGGAGGCTCTCAAACAGTTCGGTCTGAAACCTGAATGTCCCACGATACTTATCATCGGAGGAAGCCTTGGAGCACGCACTCTGAACGAGAGTGTGCTTGGAAAGCTCGATACGATACAGAGTTCAAACATACAGATTATATGGCAGACAGGCAAGTATTACAGCCAGCACATTGCGGAAACGCTTGCCAAACATCCGAAGGTGGAGAACCTTGTGGTCAAAGACTTCATCTCCGACATGCCCTCGGCTTATGCAGCAGCCGACCTCGTAGTCTCAAGAGCCGGTGCAAGCAGCATAAGCGAGCTTTGCCTGTTGGGCAAACCATGCATACTGGTTCCTTCGCCCAATGTTGCAGAAGACCATCAGACAAAGAATGCGAAGGCATTGTCAAACATCGGGGCTGCCATCCTCATCACTGATGCAGAGGCACCACAGAAACTCATCGACAGTGCCATCTCCGTAGTGCAGGACGGCAGCAAGCTCAAAGAATTGAGTGCAAACATAAAGAAGCTGGCAATCTCCGATTCAGCAAACAGAATAGCAAAGGAAGTACTTAAATTGGCTAAAGCGTAAAGACATGGACAACGAACTGAAATCAATATATTTCGAAGGAGCAGGAGGCATTGGAATGAGTGCCCTGGAACGCTTTTTCCTTTCAAAAGGGCTCAACGTAGGCGGCTACGACAAGACACCAAGCGAACTGACGGAGAAGCTGATTGAAGAAGGAGTTCAAATCCACTATGACGACAATGTGGACTCCATCCCTTCATGTTTCAAGGACAAGGAGACCACACTGGTAGTCTATACGCCAGCCATACCCGAGACAAACAAAGAACTCACTTATTTCAGGGAGCAGGGCTTCGATGTCCAGAAACGGGCCCAGGTGTTGGGATTTATCACTCAGTCGCACAAAGGTCTGTGTGTGGCAGGCACACATGGCAAGACAACGACGTCAACCATGGCAGCACATATCCTGCACGAGTCACATGTCGACTGCAATGCTTTCCTGGGAGGAATATCAAAGAACTACGGAACAAACTACATTCTCTCGAAGAACAGTGATTACGTAGTCATTGAAGCCGATGAATTCGACAGGTCGTTCCACTGGCTGCGTCCTTATATGACAGTCATAACAGCCACTGACCCCGACCATCTGGACATCTATGGTACAAAAGAAGCATACATCGAGAGCTTTGAACACTATACATCTCTGATCCAACCGGGCGGAGCCTTGATCATACACAAAGGACTGGAGATGAAGCCACAGGTTCAGGACGGTGTCAGAATCTACGAATACTCACGCACAGAAGGAGACTTCCATGCAGACAACATAAGGATAGGAGGAGGAGAGATCTTCTTCGACTTTGTGACTCCAACCACCGTTATCAAGGACATCCAGCTTGGAGTCCCCGTAAGCATCAACATCGAGAACGGCATCGCTGCCATGGCACTTGCATGGTTGAACGGAGTTGATGAAGACGAAATACGCAATGGCATGAAGACATTCAGGGGAGTGGACCGCCGTTTCGATTTCAAGGTCAAGAACGACAGGGTTGCCTTCCTCAGCGACTATGCACACCACCCAAAGGAGATTGCCCAAAGCGCAAAATCAATCCGGGAGCTCTATCCCGACAAGAAGATTGCAGCAATCTTCCAGCCGCATCTCTACACACGCACAAGGGACTTCTACAGGGACTTTGCACAAAGTCTGTCGCTGTTGGACTGCGTCTACCTGTGCGACATCTATCCCGCACGCGAGCAGCCCATACCTGGCGTGACAAGCAGACTGATATACGACAACCTGCGTCCCGACATGGAACGTCATCTCATCCACAAGGAGGATATCCTGGATATTGCCCGAAAGAGAGATTTCGATGTGCTCATCATACTGGGTGCAGGTGACATCGACAACTATGTTCCACAGATAACAAAGATACTGGAAGAATGCAGATAACAAAAGGCATAAAGATTGTTGGTGCAGCAATACTCGTCCTGGGTATTGCCGCATACATTGTATATGCAATAATGATATCTGCGGAGAAAAACGAGAATGACAAATGCAGCGGCATTGAACTCAACATCGAGAAGAACAGCCATTCCGGATTTATCACATACAGCATCGTAGAGGACGAACTTCGAAAAGTCAACATCCTGCCGACCGGCAGACCCATGAACGACATAAGCACCGGACAGATCGAACGTACTCTGAGAAAGAATGAATTTGTCGAAAAGGTTGAATGCTACAAGACGTCAAACGGCAAGGTAATCATCAACGTCACCGAGCGCACCCCTGTCATTTACATTCTTCCAGACAATGGAGAAGGCTACTACATCGACAAGTTCGGTAAGGTGATAACAAACAGAGCCTACCCTGTCAACATGCCTGTCGCCACCGGCAAGTTCTCACAGCGGTATGCCAGGAAACGGCTTTCACGCCTCGGGACATATCTTCTCGAGAACCCGTTCTGGAACAATCAGATTGAACAGATCTACGTTTCGGTCAATTCCGACAAAGAATACACAATAGACCTCATACCGCGTGTCGGCAGTCATATCATACATTTGGGAACACTCAACAAATTTCAAGAGAAACTGCAACGGTTGATGGTATTCTATCAACAAGCCATCACGAAAGTCGGTTGGAACAAGTATTCAATTATCGACTTGGAGTACGAAGGGCAGATTATTTGTAAAAAACAAAAAGACTAAATATCTATGGGAGAACAGGATTCTATAATTGTAGCAATCGAGTTAGGTTCATCTAAAGTATGCGGAATCGCAGGAAAGATGAAGGACGGAAGTATGCAAATACTTGCTTATGCAGAAGACAAGACCAGTGATTGCATAAAACGTGGGGTTGTTTATAATATTGAGAAAACGACCCAGAGCATAAAGAATGTCGTCAACAGGCTGGAGGCAACCCTGAAAAGGAAAATAACCCGTACTTACATAGGTATAGGCGGACAGTCCGTACGTTCAGTAAAGAGCTTCATCAGGAAAAACATGCTGACGCCCACCTACATCACCCAGGCACACATCGACAGCATCACCGACGAGAGTCATGAAGTCTCCGACGAAGATTGTGAACTCATAGGCTACTATGTCCAGGGATTCAGCGTCGACGGAAGTCTGGTTGCCGACCCCGTAGGCATCATGGGAACAAACGTAGAAGGCGAGTTTCTCAATGTGGTTGCCAACAAACGCCTGAGGAATAACATCAAGACAAGTTTTGAGAATCTTGGACTGGAAATAGCCGACTACCACCTGTCGGCATTCGAACTGGCAAACAATGTGCTGACCGACACCGAGAAGCGCACGGGCACTGCCCTTATCGACCTCGGAGCAGGAACCACAACCATAGTAGTGCTGAAGAGCAATATCATCCGTCAAATCATAACACTGCCGCTTGGCATCAACAACATAAAGCAAGACCTGTGCGACCTGCAAATCGAATACAGCGAGGCTGAGCAGCTACTCCTCACCTACGGAGATGCGATGTCGGAGAATGTGCAATATGAAGATGAAGACCAGATTCCTCTTTACACCACATCCGACGGACGTTCAGTGGAGATAACCACAATACAGGAAATCATCCGTGCACGACTGCAGGAGATACTGGTGAACGTCGACAAGCAGATGCACAACACCGAGTATGCCGACCGGCTCCTTGGCGGAGTGGTCATCACCGGTGGTGGAGCCAACATCAAAAACATCGAGAAGGCATGCCAGTCGATGCTGAACGCCGACAAGGTCCGTATCGCAAAGAAAGTGATTCCGCAACTGATAAAGAACAGCGACATCACATCATTGTCCCTGGAAAGCCCTGCCAGCTGCACAATAATCTCTCTGCTGCTGTCAGGCAACGAAAACTGTACCGAGGACGGATACAACGGACTTGAAATCTTCGGCGAAAGCGACAAGACAAAGGAGAAGGACAAGAAGGAAGCGAAGTCGAAGCAACAGAAAGAAGAGGAAGAGGCCCTCGCATACATAGAAGACACCAAGACAAAGCTCAGGGATGCCATCATCAAACTTCAGAAATCTGTCTCCAGCATAACGGTTGACGATGCCAACAAAGGTCTCAAGAATGCAGCAAGAGAGTACATCACAATCGCTGAATCAATCATAACGGAGGACTACAACAAGTCCAAGGACATCCTGGTCGGCAAGGACAAATACAACCAGTCGTTGAGAGAGGCAGACGACCTCATAACCAAGTGCAACGAAGAGGCAGACAAACTCAAGGAGCTTCTGAGAGAGTCCGAAAAAAGGAACAGCACGTGGGGCAAGATCGGACGATGGTTTGATGATTTACTAAAAGAATAAGACAACCACATAAACAGGCAAGAATATGGATCCAGAGAAGAATATAGATATAGAATTCACGTTTCCTCAAAACGGAACCAACATAATAAAAGTCATTGGCGTAGGTGGCGGTGGATGCAATGCAGTCAACAGCATGTTCAACAAAGGCATTCACGACGTGTCGTTCATCGTTTGCAACACCGACAAGAAAGCGCTCGACGATTCGCCAGTTCCTTCAAAACTGCAACTGGGCAAGGAAGGACTGGGAGCGGGCAACAAGCCTGAAGCAGGCAAGAAAGCAGCGGAGGAATCGCTCGACAGCATCAAAGCCATGCTCAACGACGGCACCAAGATGGTCTTCATCACGGCTGGAATGGGCGGAGGCACTGGTACTGGCGCAGCACCTATCATTGCCAAGACTGCCAAAGAGATGGGTATTCTGACAGTGGGAATAGTGACCATACCGTTCCGCTGGGA
The DNA here is from genome assembly GCA_963645405.1 of Acutalibacteraceae bacterium. Classification (GTDB taxonomy): domain Bacteria; phylum Bacteroidota; class Bacteroidia; order Bacteroidales; family Bacteroidaceae; genus Colivivens. Next base: position 1,448 of record CAVISR010000012.1, on the reverse strand, counting down.
AGGCGTCATAAAGATCGACAAGGCACTGGACGGAGTGGAAGAGATGAGCAAGAATGTGGATGCATTGTTGGTCATCAACAACGAACGGCTCAGGGAAATCTATCCCGACCTCACCGTTCTCGATGCATTTGCCAAAGCCGACGACACTCTCTGCAATGCAGCACGAAGCATAGCGGAAATCATCACCATGCACGGAATCATCAACCTCGACTTCAATGATGTAAAGACCGTACTTCAAAACGGCGGTGTAGCTATCATGAGCACCGGTTATGGAAGCGGCGACAGCCGTATCACCAAGGCATTGGAAGATGCGCTCCATTCACCTCTGCTCAACAACAACGACATCTACAACTCCAAGAAGTTCCTGCTCCACATCTCTTTCTGCGGTGGAGACGACAACGACGGCACACAAAGCCTCATGATGGACGAGATGGGCGAAATCAACGACTTCATGAACAGAATGAGGACAGCCGACATCGTTGAGACCAAATGGGGGCTCTCTGTCGACTCTTCACTCAAGGAGAAGGTGAAAGTCACAATCCTTGCCACTGGTTTCGGTGTGCAGGACATCAACTCCGATGAAATGTCCAACCGCATGGAGAAACGCCGCAAGGAAGACCGGAAGCGGGAGGCTGAGAGAACGGAAGAAGAGATTGAAAAGGAAATCCGCCGCAACAACATCTATGGCGGAAGCAAGAACGGAGCCAAGAAATCCACTTATTGCTATAAGTTCAAGAACGAGGACCTCGACAACGACGATGTAATCAGTATGGTGGAAGCATCACCTACCTACAAGCGCAAGCGAGAAGACCTCCGACTGATCACCGAACGCTCGAATGCAGTGGTACAATAGGGGAAGCAAATAAAACGCGGGGAATCAATTCCCAGGGTGCCGTCCCTCCGCTGACGCTCCGGTCCTCTGCCCTGGGCTGATAGCAGTTGCCCCTTCGGGGCGTGGCATTGCCCCAGGAGCAATGAATAGGAGCTAGCTCTCTCCGAGAGCGTTAAAGCAAGCGAAGGTTTGTGCGGGGTGATGATTTGCGAGCTGCGCTCGAACGTCTTCGTCGACGCGCTCGGAGAGCGCTGACTCCTAGCGCAGCTCGTAAAGTAAAGCGTGAGCAGATGAATGCAGCGCAATAGGAGCTAGCTCTCTCCGAGAGCGTTAAAGCGTGCGCGGGATGTGGGATGTGAAGATATGCGAGCGAAGCTCGAGCGTACACGTCTACGCGCTCGGAGAGCGCTGACTCCTAGCGCAGCTCGTAAAGTAAAGCGTGAGCAGATGAATGCAGCGCAATAGGAGCTAGCTCTCTCCGAGAGCGTTAAAGCGTGCGAGGACTCCTAGCGTGCCCGCCAAAGGGTGTTTTTCTGGTTTTTGTCTATATCACACGCACCACATGGATAAACACCCTCCGCATGGTTCCGTTCTTTCCGTGTCTTCCGTGTTCAAA
>CAVISR010000011.1:0-41472 GCA_963645405.1 Acutalibacteraceae bacterium | reverse complement strand
AGCATGAGGTGCTATAGTTGTACGACATGAGGACCTATAGTTGTACAGCATGAGAGGTCATGCCCCTCGGAGTATGGCTTTTTATGAACGAAAGTGAACGTGGAGTGAATGAAAATGAATGGGGAGTGGACGAAAATGAACGGGATGAGAAATTGGGAGTTTATTTCCCTCGCGCGCGTATATATAATAATAAGGAGTAGGAAGAAGGTTGAAGGTTTTATGTTTTAGGTTTTATGTTAACCATCCGGATGGAAGCGCTGGAATGCGAGCTGGAATAGGAGTCAGCACTCTCCGAGTGCGTGGACGATGACAATCGAGCGAATGCTCGCTATTGTTTTACAACACACAAACCTTCGCACGCTTTTACGCTCTCGGAGAGAGCTAGCTCCTATTACAATGGCACTCGAGCAACGCTCGCAAATGTTTTACAACGCACAAACCTTCGCACGCTTTTACGCTCTCGGAGAGAGCTAGCTCCTATTACAATGGCACTCGAGCAACGCTCGCAAATGTTTTACAACGCACAAACCTTCGCACGCTTTTACGCTCTCGGAGAGAGCTAGCTCCTATTACAATGGCACTCGAACAACGCTCGCCTTGTTTTGCCTCGCACTAATTCCCGCTCTCGCTTTAACGCTCTCGGAGAGAGCTAGCTCCTAGCGCATGTGCGCTTGTCGAGCGCTTGTAATCCTATTTTCTACGCTCTAGCCTGTCCCCAGCCGCATGGCAGTGTTTTTTCTGTTTTTGTTTTCTTTCTATGCAAGACTATGTGGTGAGTAACGTGGAGATGTATCTATCGAGAGGATTGGGAATAAGCATAAAGAAAGAGGCGTGTCCTCACGGATACGCCTCCAAAGTTATGAAAAAATTTTTATTGGGATTATCTGTAATGTCGAGTGACGTAAATCTCGAAAGACTTATTTGCTCTTACAGATAATGGTTGTTTGCAAGTCTCTTTTTATTTTGCAAGATATTTCTTACCGTTCTGGATGTAGATGCCCTTGGCTGGCTTGCGGATCTTGCGGCCTGCGAGGTCGTAGATTGCGCCTGACTTCTCGACACCTTCCTCAACAGCTTCGATACCAGCTGGAACGCCGTCCTGGTTTACTGTAACTGTGAAGTAGTACATCTGGTCGTTGTAGAGTGCAGCGAACTTGACTTTGTATTCGTTGCCGAGGTTTTGTTTGTCGAGGACGTATGTACTGAGCTGTCCGTCTTCGTTGATACCAACGTGCATGATTTCTGTTCCGTCGTCAACTGTCTTTCCTTCTGCATCGAAGAAGAAGCCTTCAAGTGCGTCGTAGTTCTCTTCTGTGTAAGTTCCGCTCTGGTTTGGTGCGAGCCATGAACCAGCCTCAGCGAATTCTTCAGCTGTGCAGTCGAATGCTGTGTACATTGCTGTGAGGTCAACTGAAGTGAGGCATGCAAATCCATCTTCACCCTGTGACTTGCCGGCAAGGAATTCCTGTCCTGCAGTTGCGTGCTTTGCAAGTTCTGCAACGTACTTAACTGTGACGTTCAACTGAACTTTCTTGCCGTTCTGAAGGTTAACAAGATAGTACTTGTCTGTGTAGTACTTGCCTACAGCTGCATTTGCAGAACCTGGATACTGGAAGAACTGCAGTACTGAGTCTGTGAAGCTGATTCCGTATGTGTTTGTGTCTCCCCATGTAGAAACTACTGAACGGTTCTCCTGAGTTGAGTCTGCAGCCATCCAGAAACCTGGCTGTGGATCGCAAGAGTATTTGTTGCTGAAGATGTTGCCTGTTGTGTCGGCATAAGTCTCGCCGTAGAATACTGGGCTGCTTGTTCCGAGCAGGCTTTCGATGTTTGCCATGTCGAGGAAGATTGTTGTGTCCATCTCTTCATAGCTCTGATAAGAATTTGTAGTTGTTGGAACAATCTGATATTCGTAGTCGTAGGTTGCAACTGTCTGGCATGTAGCAACTGTGTAGTCGCTTGGCGTTGCTGCTTCGCCCATCTGAACCTTCATTGCGAATTCGTAGTACTTGTCTCCGTTTACGAGATATACAGAACCGGTTGTTGTCTCGCCGCCGTCGAATATGCTTGGCATGTTACCGATTTGGAAGTATGTACCATCTGAGTAATAGTAGTAGTCAAGGAAGTAACTCTTAGTAGAGGTGCTCCAGTTGATTGGGTGTGATTCCATATCCATCCAGTAGCCTACAGCGTTTGATGTATAAGAGTCAGACAAAGTTCCGTCGGCTGTCAGAACCTGGAATTCAAGGTCTGAACCTGAAACGCCTTCGCCGAAGAGGGCTGCGATGGAGTCAATGTTGATGTCAATCTGCTCTGTTGAGTAACCCAATGAAGTGTTACGAACGTATGCAATTTCCTGGCCACCGACTTTTGTCATCTCGTCGAATTTTACGTCTGCAACATCTTTCTTGAGTACATTGAAGTTAATCTTTACACGGAATGCGTTGGTGCCGCTGAGCAGGTATACATAAGTGTAGTAACTGGTCTCGGCTGTCAGTGTTGACGGGTACTGACCAAGTTCGAATGTCAGACTGTCGTTGCTGTATGCAAAACTTTGCACGAAGAACTTGGTTGTTGAACCATAGGTTGATGATGCGCATTCTCCTGATGGCTCCCCAGTTGTGTCGTCGATTACATCTGCCAACCACCATCCGATTTTTGTAGCTGTAGATGTGTTGGTCAGAGAGTCTTTTACGATTTCGTTTGATGTATCATAGTCACTGCAATAGAGGTAGTCTGCAAGGTTGCTTGACAGTGTTTCCGGGTCAAGTCCGAGTTTTGCAGCTGCACCGGCGAGGATTACTGTATCTGCATCAGCATTGAAGTTGCTGCGAACATACTGCTCGATTGTAGTTTCAGCTTCGCCTACGATGGTGAGCTTTGACAGAACTGGAGTGACGTCGACTGCTGGTTTCTCTGTTACGTTGAGTGTGATGTTGAAGTTTACTGACTTCTCGTTGTACTCAAGTACGAAAGTTGTTGTTAGCTTGTCGCCTGGCTTGTTGGCATCTGGGTACTGACCGACATAGAATGTGAAAGCGTCGGTTGTTGCATCCCAGCCAAGTATGTTGTACCATGCGCAACCTGTTCCCCATGTCATTGGAACTGAACTTGCGTCCATCCAGAATCCACCGACTGAACCTTGTGTGTAGTATGTGGATTTTGTTTCTTCGTTTGGCACGTCGTAAACCATTGGCGTAACGCCAGTGACTGCGTAATCTGCATAGTTTGCAACCTGCTCTGCAAGTGCACTTACTAATGTTGCAGTGTCTGTGCCAAGTTCTGTGGCAACCTCAGAAAGTGAGAAAGTGATTGGTAGTGCCTCGTACTTGTTTGTGGAATAAGACTCCACTGAACCTGTGAATGTTTTTTGGGCCATTGCGCTTGTAGCGAACAACATGGTTACTACTAACGCCAAAAAAGAAGTAGCTTTTTTCCTCATAAGTTTTTTGTTAATAATGTTTTTATTAGAAGTGGTTGTTTGTTTCATCGAAGTTCTTTGTTTTATACAGTCTGTTCAGTTCATTGCTGCTGTCAGTTTTTTGTTCAACTTTCTTTGCCTATAAGCGGATTCATATGCATTGCTTCGCACTTACTTCTTCAAAGGTAGCCTTTTATTTTGATATGACAATTATGTTATAGCGAAAAATCTTTGTTTACACTTGTTTTTTCTCTTGATACTTTGTTTTGCAATCTCGGGTTGGCAAATGCAGATGGTTCTCGCTATTCGTGATGGTATTGCTCGCCACGGATGATGGTGAACGCCCGGTAGAGCTGTTCCACGAATATCATTCGAATCATCTGATGGGAGAATGTCATCTTCGAAAGCGAGAGTTTTTCGTTTGCCCGTTTGTAGATGTCAGGCGAGAATCCGTAGGGTCCGCCGATGATGAATACGAGTTGCCGACTAACGGTCTGCTGTTTCTTTTCCATCCATTCTGCCAGTTCGATGCTCCGCAGTTCTTTGCCGTGTTCGTCGAGCAGCACCACATAGTCGTTGTCCTGCAGTTGTTTCAGGATGAGTTCGCCTTCCTGGCGTTTCTGCATTTCCTGCGACATGGCTTTGGTGTTCTTGAGCTCGGGGATGGTGACGATGTCGAAAGGGCAGTAGTGGCTTACCCTTCCTGCGTAGTCGCCGATGATGGTTTGGAACTCGCGGCTTACTGTCTTGCCCACTTGTAGGAGTGTTATCTTCATCTTGTCACGTTCTTTACGCCTTTCACTGTCTTTATTTTCTTTATCAACTGATTGAGTCGGCTGTTGCTGTCGATCATGACAGTGAGGTTGCCGGTGAACAGTCCGTCTTCAGATGATTTTATGTCGATGCCGCGCAGCAGTATGTTCTGCTCTTTGGCAATGATGCTGGTGATGTTGTTCACGATGCCCACATCGTCGTTGCCTATGATGTGGAGGGTGATGATGAACTGTCCGCCTCCTTTGTCTGCCCAGTTGACCTCGATTGACCGGTAGCCGATTTTCTCGAGCAGTTTCTTGCAGTTGGGGCAGTTGCGCCGGTGGATGGTGATTCCGCGGCTGACGGTCACGAAGCCTACGATGTCGTCTCCGTAAATCGGATTGCAGCACTTTGCCAGGCTGTAGGCTACACCTTTTATATTATTACCTATGAGCAGCACGTCCTTTCCAGTCTTCGTTGCTTGCTCGGTGGCAGAGGCAAGATGATAGGTGGATGCGCTTATCACTTCGGCTGTGGGCAGTTCGTTGTTGGCTCGCTTCTGTTCTTCGATGTAGGCTTCCAGCACTTTGTCGGTTCCAATCTGTTCGTCGGCAATGGCGCGGTAGAACTCTGTCATGTTTTTGAAGCCGAGATGTTTCACGGCTTTCATCATGGCAGCTTCGTCGTACTCGAGCTTGCGGTTTTTGAATTTCCGCTCGAGAGTTTCCTTTGCGAAGGCGGCTGCATGTTGTTCCTGCTCGTTCAGGCTTTGGCGAATCTTGCTCTTGGCTTTGGATGTGATGGCATAGTTGAGCCAGTCGCGCTTCGGGCACTGGTTGGGGTTGGTGAGAATCTCTACTTGATCGCCTGTTTGCAACTTTGCCCTCACCGGTGTGTTTCTGCCGTTCACTTTTCCTCCGCAGCAGTGCAGACCCACGTTTGAGTGAATCTGGAAAGCGAAGTCGAGTACGGTCGCTCCCTTGGGCAGCTTGAAGAGGTCACCTTTCGGTGTGAAGACGAACACTTCGTCGCTGTAGAGGTCCACCTTGAACTGGTCGACGAGCTGCTCGTCGGGAGTCTGGGTTTCGAGTGCGCTGCGTATGTCCTTGAGCCAGTCTTCGAGTTTGGCTCCGCTGTCCTTCACTCCCTTGTAGCGCCAGTGTGCGGCAAGTCCGTGTTCGGCAATGTCGTCCATTCGCTCGGTGCGTATCTGCACTTCCACCCATTTGCCTTCGGGTCCCATGACTGTGGTGTGCAGGCTTTCGTAGCCGTTGCTCTTGGGCACGCTCAACCAGTCGCGCAAGCGCTTGGGGTTGGGTCGGTACATGTCAGTCACGATGCTGTACACGTGCCAGCAGTCGGGTTTTTCGCGCTCGGGCGGCGAGTCGAGGATTATCCGTATGGCAAAGAGGTCGTAGATTCCCTCGAACTGGCATTTCTGCTTCTGCATCTTCTGCCAGATGGAGTGTATGCTCTTTGTGCGCCCTTTCATGTGGAACTTGAGTCCGGCTGCCTTCAGTTTTTCCTCGATTGGGGTGATGAACCTCGTGATGTATTCGTCGCGCGCCTTCTTGGTGGCGTTGAGCTTCTCCTTTATCATATAAAAGGTGTCGGTCTCGAGGTATTTGAGCGAGAGGTCCTCTAGCTCGGACTTTATGAGGTAGAGTCCCAACTTGTGTGCCAGCGGCGCATAGAGGTAGCTGGCTTCTTTTGCCACTTTCTTGCGGTCATCCTCGGTTCCGCGCTCTTTGATTTGCCTCATGAGGTTCACACGGTCGGCAATGATGATGAAGATGACTCGCATGTCTTCGGCAAACGACAGCAGGAGGTCGCGGAAGTTCTCGGTCTCCACGCTCGGACTTTTTGCATAGAGCTCGTTCACCTTCAGCAGTCCGTGGATGATGCGCATCACGTCATCGCCGAAGAGTTTCCCGATTTCGTCCTGGCTCACCACTCCTCGCTTCACATATTCGTGGAGCAGTGTGCTGATGATGATGGCTCGGCTGGCACCGATTTCCTCAATGGTGATGAGCGCTGTCTGCAGGTTGAAGAGGGTGGGGTTGAGCCCGAACGTCTTTTCCAGTTCGGTGACGTCCGCATTTCCATGGCTCTTGTCCATGATGATGCGACTGATGTTGTCCTGGTCGTCCTTGCTGATGATGTCAGCCGTCAGACTCTGTACCTTGTGCAGGGTTTGAAGAATCAATTCCGTTTCCTCGTTCATATTGCCTCCTTGTCTTCAATCTCGTCTTCAATCTCGGGTGCAAATTTAATGAATTAAATTGGAAATAGGAGCAGGTTCGGCAGATTTAATTCAATTTGAATGCGAGAATATCTGTGTTTTTGACTAAGCTTAATTTTAGGCGCTGGTTAGGGCATTTTATTTCTCTGCCTAGAAAAAACTTTTTCTCTGACTGGGAAAAAATTTTTCTCTGACTGGGGAGCGAAAACGGAGTGAAAGGCAGGGATGAACTGATGGTATGGGAGGCTTGGAAATGAAGAGAATTTAACACAATCCATCCATCCGGATGGGTGGGCTGAATTCGAGAGCTGGAATAGGAGTCAGCGCTCTCCGAGCGCATAGACGATAACAATCGAGCGATAGCTCGCATTGTTTTACAGCCCACGATCCCTCGCTCGCTTTAACGCCCTCGGAGAGGGCTAGCTCCTAGCGCTGCTGCTTTTGTCGGGCGATTGTGCTCAAATTTGTCGTTCGAACTTGGCTTGTTTAGTTACTTCTTCTCTAAGGGTGAGGAACGAGTGGAGGCTTAGCCTTATATATAAATACAATAAGGTGTATTTGCCTGCAATGAAAATTCATTCGTTTTCGCCTCCACTTGTCATTCGCAGTGACGTATTCGGGCTGTTGGGCGGTTTAATGAATTTGTTTGGCAAAAAAAATGGGTGAAGTGTTGACGGTAAAAGAAATTTTCCTTAACTTTGTTGCGTGATTAATTCGTGCACTTAAGAATACAAAATATGCTTACACAACAAGACAAGGAGTTGCTCGCAGAAAAACATATTTCTGAGGAAACTCTCAACAAACAACTCGAACAGTTCAAGACTGGTTTCCCCTTCCTCAAACTGGCTGGGGCTGCCTCTCCGGAGAAGGGAATCATGGTGACTGACAACCGTCAGCAGTCCGATTATCTCGAAGCATGGGACAACTACCTGAAAGGCAACCATTCGGTACTGAAATTCGTGCCAGCTTCAGGCGCTGCGTCACGTATGTTCAAGAACCTCTTTGAATTTCTCGACAGCGAATCGGGCGTGCCCGAGAATGATTTCATCAAGACTTTCTTCGCCAACATCAGCCATTTCGCTTTCTACGATGCGCTGAACGATTCGTGTGTGGTCAACGAAGGAATGACCATCGAGGACCTTGTTGACGAGGACGACTATAAGGCTGTCGTGGCTTGTCTGCTCGAAGACAGTGGACTGAACTACGGCAAGTTGCCGAAGGGCCTTCTGCAGTTCCATGCCTACACCGACTCTGTCCGCACTCCGCTTGAGGAACATCTTGTGGAAGGCGCTCTGTATGCAGCAGGCAAGGATGGCAAGGTGAACGTGCATTTCACAGTCAGTCCGGAACACCGCAAGCTGTTTGAGGAACTTGTGGAAGCAAAGAAAGGCGAATACGAACTGAAATACGGAGTGAAGTACAACATCACTTTCTCCGAGCAGAAATCAAGCACCGACACTGTGGCTGCCACACTCGACAACGAGCCGTTCCGTAATGACGATGGTTCGATGCTGTTCCGTCCGGGAGGTCATGGAGCGTTGATTGAGAACCTCAACGACCTCGATGCCGATGTTATTTTCATCAAGAACATCGACAATGTGGTGCCCGACCGTCTGAAGGAACCGACAGTGAAGTTCAAGAAGATTATTGCCGGAGTGCTCGTGAGCCTGCAGAAGGAAGCATTCGAATACATCAAGTTGCTCGACAGCGGCAAATACACTCATCAACAGCTTGAGACAATCATCCGCTTCCTTCGCGACAAACTCAATAACTACAATCCCGAACTCAAGTACTTGGAAGATACAGAGTTGGCAATCTACCTGCGCAAGAAACTCAACCGCCCGATGCGCGTGTGCGGAATGGTGAAGAACGTGGGCGAACCGGGCGGAGGTCCGTTCCTTGCCTACAATCAGGACGGCACCATCTCGCTGCAGATTCTCGAAAGCTCACAGATTGACAAGAACAACGAAGAATACATGAAGATGTTCAAGAGCGGAACACACTTCAATCCGGTGGACCTCGTGTGCGGAGTGAAAGACTATCAGGGCAATCACTTCGACCTCACCAAGTACGTCGACCCACAGACAGGCTTCATCTCATCGAAGAGCAAGAACGGCAAAGACCTGAAAGCACTCGAGTTGCCGGGACTGTGGAACGGTGCGATGAGCGACTGGAACACCATCTTTGTGGAAGTGCCACTCGAGACATTCAATCCGGTGAAGACCGTGAACGACTTGCTTCGTGAGCAACATCAATGAAACAATCTCACTATATATAATATATAATAAGGTGTAAAACCAACGGCTGAAACAATAAATAAACAGAAAGTACAGATGAAAAAGATTATGCTTTTGGGTTCGGGTGAACTCGGTAAGGAATTTGTCATTGCATGCAAAAGGAAAGGACAGTACGTCATTGCGTGTGATGCCTACGAACACGCTCCTGCAATGCAGGTGGCAGATGAATGTGAAGTTTTCCACATGCTCGACGGCGATGCCCTCATGGCAGCAGTGGAGAAGCACCATCCCGACATCATCGTGCCCGAGATAGAAGCAATCCGTACTGAGAAACTGTACGACTGTGAGAAGATGGGCATTCAGGTAGTGCCGTCGGCAAAGGCAGTGAACTACACCATGAACCGCAAAGCCATCCGCGAACTGGCTCACACGGAGCTTGGGCTCAAGACAGCCAACTATAAGTATGCCAAGACTTTCGGGGAATTTGTTGAAGCAGCAAATGAAATCGGTTATCCGTTCATTGTGAAGCCACTCATGTCTTCATCGGGTCACGGACAAAGCAAGGTGGACAGCCCTGCCGAACTGCAAGCAGCATGGGACTGCGCAGCCAAAGGTGCACGCGGCGACATCAAGGAAGTCATTGTGGAGCAGTTCATCAAGTTCGACTCAGAGATAACTCTCCTTACAGTAACCCAGAAGAACGGCAAGACATTGTTCTGCCCGCCAATCGGTCATGTGCAGAAGGGTGGGGACTATCGCGAGAGTTTCCAGCCGGCAAAGATTTCCGACGAGCAGTTGAAGACAGCCCAGGACATGGCAGCCAAGGTGACAGCAGCACTCACCGGGTGCGGAATCTGGGGAGTTGAGTTCTTCCTGTCCGACACCGAAGGCGTCTACTTTTCCGAACTCTCGCCACGTCCGCACGACACAGGTATGGTGACACTTGCCGGAACGCAAAATCTCAGTGAGTTTGAGCTTCATTGCCGCGCTGTGCTCGGACTGCCAATTCCGGAAATAACCCAGGAAAAGATTGGCGCAAGCTCAGTCATCCTGTCCGGCATCGAGACCGACCATCCCGACTATACAGGCATGGAAGATGTCTGTGCAGCCCCCAACACTTATCTCCGCATCTTCGGAAAACCGGTGGCACACGTCGGCAGACGCATGGGAGTGGTGGTTTGCTACGACAAGCTCGGCGCTTCAGTCGATGACCTCCGCACCAAGTGCAAGTCGCTTTCAGCCAAGGTGACGGTGACAGAAGGAAAATAAGGTGTTATTGAAGTTCCTGTCTTCGCAGAACGATAGACAGCCGGCCGTAAGTCGATGGACAACCGGACGTAAGTCCAAAGACAACCGATTGTATGTCGAAAGACAACTGGTCGTATGTCGAAGGACAATCGGTCGTGTGCCAACGGATAACTGCACGCGGAACTGAAATAAGATTTTGCTTCATTCAATGATATAAGGTCATAAGGTGTAAGTTCATGATGAGTAAGATATAAGGTCATAATGAATTTGGTCATTATAGGTCGATAAGACTTGGAGCCCTTAGTCTGTGACAGATTGAGGGCTTTGTTTTCGAAACTTTTCAACATCGAGGTCAATATCTTGTTGAAATCTTTCGGGTGGTGAATGTCGATGGATAAAAGGAAAACAGCTAACTTTGCACCGTCAAACAGAATAAGGAAGAAAGACGATTATGCCAACAACTACAAAACGGACGACGAACAGAAAGAAAAGCGAAGGAGTGGTGGTGGTCTCCGACTTGGGACGCCAGCAACCTCAGGCAGTAGACTTTGAGGAGGTTGTGATTGGTGCTTGCCTGATTGAGCAGGAAGCATTCGGACAAGTGGCAGACATACTGAAGCCAGCTTCGTTCTACGACACAAAGCACAAGCTGATATTTGAAGCCATACAAAGCCTGTCGGGAGAGAACAAACCGATTGACATCCTCACCGTAACAGAACAACTGCGCAAAAACGGAACACTTGAGGATGCAGGCGGTGCGCTCTATGTGGCAGAGCTGAGCAACAAAGTCGTTTCGTCCGCACACATCGAGTACCATGCCAAGGTGATTGCCCAGAAAGCGCTGGCACGCGAACTCATTACTTATGCAAGCAAGATACAGGAAGGAGCATTCGACGAGGGACAGGACATCGACGAGCTTATGCAGAAGGCAGAGGGCAGACTCTTTGAACTCTCGAAGACCAACATAAAGAAAGACTTCACCCAGATTGACCCCGTCCTTGCCGAGGCATACAAGGGAATAGAGAAGGCTGCAGCCAATGCCGACGGTATTTCCGGAATCAGCTCCGGTTTCTACAAGCTCGACGAGATAACCAACGGATGGCAACCTTCAGACCTTATCATCATCGCTGCCCGACCAGCGATGGGAAAGACTGCTTTCGTGCTTTCCATGGCAAAGAACATTGCGGTGGACAACCGACAGCCAGTAGCCATGTTTTCACTTGAAATGTCGAACGTACAGCTGGTCAACCGTTTGATTGTGAACGTGTGCGAGATAACAGGTGAGAAGATACGTAGTGGAAAGCTTGCCCCGTACGAGTGGCAACAGCTTGACATAAAGATAAACGAGATGTATGGCGCACCGTTTTATGTGGACGACACTCCGTCGCTTTCAGTCTTTGAACTGAGAACCAAGGCACGCCGACTCGTGCGCGAACATGGAGTGAAACTGATTTTGATTGACTACCTGCAGTTGATGAACGCATCTGGAATGAGTTACAACAGCCGTCAGGAAGAGGTGTCAACCATCTCACGTTCGCTGAAGGCACTGGCTAAGGAACTGAACATTCCGATTATTGCCCTGTCGCAGTTGAACCGTGGTATTGAAACCCGAATTGCAAGTGCAGACTCCGATGAGAAGAAGGATGCACACCGACCACAGCTGTCCGACCTCCGTGAGTCAGGAGCCATTGAGCAAGACGCCGACATGGTTTGTCTGATTCACCGTCCTGAGTACTACAACATCCTGAAAGATGCATACGGACGTTCGCTGAAAGGTACGGCAGAAATCATCATTGCCAAGCACCGTAATGGTAAGACGGGTGATGTGCGGCTGAAGTTCGTGGGCGAATACGCGCGCTTTGCCAATCTCGACGATATGGATTCGTCACCCGAAGGAGGCGTCATCCAGTCGAGAATGAACGATGCTCCGCAACTGCCGGCAGACGATCCGCTTGGCGCAGGAATGATAGAAGACACGCTGCCTTACTAAAGGCACGGGAAATACATACAGGCACTTGACTGTCAGACGAGAACCTGATGGAAGGAAAGGCAGGATAGGTAGAAAGTCATTCGGATTACCGAGGCTGCAAGAAGCAGGTGCCTGTATTTTTTTTCGGACTCGAACAAAAAAACTTTGGATTTGGTTTCCGTAAGTCGTCATAAATCCTTAACTTTGTCATCGTAAAATAATAAAGAAGATATAAAGGAGAAAGCTATGATCTTTTACCCAAATGCGAAAATCAATATAGGTCTGAATGTAGTAGAGAAAAGACCCGACGGTTACCATAACCTGGAGACAGTGTTCTATCCGATTGCCCTGCAAGATGCAATCGAACTGAATGTCATTGAAGACGATGCACCTGAATGCGGCTACAAGCTGAAAGTCTCAGGCAATATCCTTGACGGAACGCCCGATGACAATCTCGTTGTGAAAGCATACAAGCTTCTGAAGCGAGACTTCGATTTGCCAGCCATGTCGTTCGTTGTGTACAAGCACATTCCTACAGGCGCAGGACTTGGTGGTGGTTCTTCCGACGCTGCGTTCACCATCAAGGCAATCAATAAAAAGATGAAACTGGGACTCAGCACTGAGGAAATGGAGACGTATGCATCTGTGCTCGGTGCCGACTGTGCTTTCTTCATCAAGAACCAACCGGTCATGGCAACGGGAATAGGCAATGTGTTCCACGATTTGGACCTGTCCTTGAAAGGTCTCACCCTGGTGCTCATAAAACCCGATGTCTTTGTCTCCACTGTCGATGCCTACAAGAATGTTGTTCCGGCACATCCTGTCCATTCACTTCCCGAATTGCTTGCGCAACCCATTGACACATGGAAGGAAACAGTGGTAAACGACTTCGAGAAGAGCGTCTTCATGAAATATCCGGAAATAGCGGCAATCAAAGACAAACTCTATGACCTGGGTGCCAAGTATGCAGCAATGTCAGGCAGTGGAAGCAGTGTCTTCGGACTGTTCGAGAAACCGGTTGAGTCCATCGACGAGATATTCTCCGGCTATTTCTGCAGACAAAGAGAACTTGAATGAGAGGACGAGGTGAAACAGAAAAGGAGAGAATTAGAGCTTGGAATTTAGGGTTTGGAACTGGAATACAGAACTGAGAGTCTTGAGTCTGGAACTTGAAATTGAGAGTTAAGGACGAATACTTTAGGGTCTGGACCTGAGAACTTAAAGCTTGGGATGAGGAATTTAGAAAGAACACACAGAGATATAAAAGAGCACACATAGATATAAAGGAGATTTGTGATGACACCAAAAGAACAGATAGAAGCACTGAGGAAGGAACTGCATCAGCATAATTACAATTATTATGTGCTTAGTCAGCCTACCATCAGTGATTATGAATTCGACCAAAAGATGCATGAGCTTCAAGACTTGGAAGCCCAGCATCCGGAATGTTTCGATGCGAATTCTCCAACACAGCGTGTGGGCAACGACTTGAGCCAGTCGTTCCGACAGGTGCCTCACAAATATCCAATGCTTTCGTTGGCAAACACTTACAATGAAGGTGATGTCAATGATTTCTATGAACGAGTGCGCTCGGGACTTGAAGGCGAGGACTTTGAGATTGTGGCAGAGATGAAGTACGACGGACTGAGCATTTCTCTGACCTATATCGACGGAGAACTGGTGCAGGCAGTAACTCGCGGCGATGGTGTAGTTGGCGATGATGTGACGGCAAATGTGCGCACAATCAAAAGTATTCCACTGCAACTGCGTGAAGGTGCGGGCTATCCTCATGAGTTTGAGATAAGAGGTGAAATACTGATGCCTTGGTCATCGTTCGAAGCATTGAATGCAGAACGTGAGGCAAAGGAAGAACCATTGTTTGCCAACCCAAGAAATGCAGCAAGCGGAACTCTGAAATCGCAGAAGTCGGAACTCGTGGCATCAAGAAAACTGGATGCTTACCTCTATTATCTGCTTTTGCCAGAGGGAACAACACTCACACGTCCTTCCAAGAGCGGACAGCAGGACTTGTTCGGTCTCAGCCAGGAATCATTCACCATACAATCGCATTACGAAGGACTGATGCTTGCCAAGGAGTGGGGATTCAAGGTGTCGCAAGGCATGAAGAAATGCAAGACCTTGCAGGAAATATTGGATTTCATTGATTATTGGGACAAAGAGCGCAAGAACCTTCCTGTTGCAACAGATGGAATTGTCCTGAAAGTCAACTCGCTGAGACAACAGCGGTCTTTGGGTTACACAGCCAAGGCTCCACGATGGGCAATTGCCTATAAGTTCAAGGCAGAACGTGAATGTACACGTCTGAATGAGGTGACCTATCAAGTTGGACGTACCGGTGCCATCACTCCGGTTGCCAATATGAATCCGGTTCAACTTGCCGGAACAACAGTGAAACGTGCATCGTTGCACAATGCCGACATAATCAACGAACTCGACCTCCACATCGGAGATATGGTCTATGTGGAAAAAGGCGGCGAGATTATCCCGAAGGTAGTGGGCGTCGACAAGTCACAGCGTGTGCCCGGAATGCAGAAGGTGGAGTTCATCAAGACGTGCCCTGAATGTGGCACTCCGCTTGTGCGCTTTGAAGGTGAAGCAGCCTATTACTGTCCCAATGACACGAGTTGTCCGCCTCAAATCAAAGGACGCATAGAACATTTCATCAGCCGCAAGGCAATGAATATCGACAGTCTCGGACCGGAAACCGTGGATGATTTCTATCAGCGTGGACTTATCCGGGATGTGGCAGACCTATATAAATTGACTGTGGCACAGGTTGCAGGCAACAATATCAACCGCAAGGTTTCAGCCAGCAAGATAGTCAATGCAATAAAAGAATCGGTGAATGTGCCGTTTGAGAGAGTTGTCTTCGCTGTCGGAATCCGTTTTGTGGGTGAGACAACTGCAAAACTCCTTGCCCGCAGATTCAAGTCTATGGATGCACTTGCACATGCATCGCTGGCAGAATTGCTGGATGTGGACGGAATAGGGGAGATTATAGCGCAGAGCGTCATACAATATTTCGCCAACGAGAAGAACCGCGACATCATCCTTCGACTGAAAGAAGCTGGAGTATGCATGGAGATGTCGGAAGAAGAACAAAAGGGGCACACCGATATTCTTGCTCAGCAAAGCATCGTAATCAGCGGAGTGTTCAAGCATCACTCAAGGTACGAGTACAAGGCATTGATAGAGAAACATGGCGGAAAGAACGTAGGAAGCATCTCTTCAAAGACCTCATTCATACTTGCGGGTGACAACATGGGACCTGCTAAATTAGAGAAGGCAAAGTCACTTGGAATTCAGATAAAAAGCGAAGATGAGTTCTTGCAGTTAATAAATGAGTGAAGTATTATTGCCAATTGACATTTTATTCTTACCTTTGCAGTCGATTTAATAAAAGATATGGCACATAATAAATTCAGAGGCTTAGGCATCGCACTCATCACACCGTTCACCAAAGATGGTGCGGTCGACTACAATTCGCTACGACGCATACTTGATTATCAATTGGCTGGAGGCATTGATTTCCTTTGCATCCTCGCAACAACGGGTGAAACACCTTGCCTTACGGCTGACGAAAAGAAGAAGATAAAGGACCTGGTCATCGAGAAAGTGCATGGCACTGTACCTATCTTGATGGGATGTGGCGGAAACAACACCATGGAGATTGTGAAGACCTTGAAGACCGAGGATTTCACTGGCATCGACGGCATCCTCAGTGTTTGTCCTTACTACAACAAACCTTCGCAGGAAGGACTCTACCAGCATTTCCGCACAATCTCGGAAGCTACCGACCTTCCGGTGGTATTGTATAATGTACCGGGAAGAGTAGGGGTGAACATGACTGCTGAAACCACGCTCCGTCTTGCCAATGACTGTCCGAATATCGTGGCAATCAAGGAAGCAAGCGGCAATTTCACTCAGATTGATGACATCATAAAGAATAAACCGGCAGACTTTGACGTAATCTCAGGTGATGACGGCATCACATTCCCTCTCATCACTTTGGGTGCAGTAGGAGTTATCAGTGTTATCGGTAACGCTCTGCCACACGAGTTCGGACGCATGGTACGTTTGGCACTTCATGGCGACTATTCGACTGCTCTGACAATCCATCACAAGTTCACAGAACTGTTCAAGTTGCTCTTTGTCGACGGCAACCCTGCAGGAGTGAAGGCCATGATGAACAGCATGGGATTGATTGAAAACGAACTCCGTCTGCCTCTCGTTCCAGCCCGCCTCACCACTTTTGGCGAGATAAGTGCAATAGTGAAGGAACTCAATATCAAGTATTGAGGCAAGAGTAAGTGTAATGAGAATTCATTCATAAGTACAATGAGAATCCATTCGTGAGACTAAGTAAACAACAAAGCCTGCCCATTTGGAGCAGGCTTTGTTGTAAGGTTATGTTACAGGGTTTTGTGGAGGTGTATGATGCCACCTAAGATCTTGCGACATGACGAATGGTGCGGCCATAGCAACGGTCTTCTTAGTCACTGCCGTAGATGGCATTGGTAGACATGAGTTTGCATATCATCTGCATGGTTGGCTTGTTGCCGATGAATGGCAATGGTGTGTTGCCATATCTGCTGCGAATGTTGTAATCCGCATGGTCGGTTACCCGTAACGAAATTGTAAAAGAAAATAATTGCCAAAAGGTTTTGCCATCTTGAAAACATTCCGTAACTTTGTAACCGAAAAGAAATCGAACAGAACGGGATGGAAAAGAACTTCACAAAACAGACGAACAGCATGCTCCGGATGGCAATCATGGCGGTGCTGGTAGCAGTTACACAGATGGCAGCCTTCGCACAGCAGACTGCGGAAAAGTCGCTGCACGTATACGGCGTGGGCTTCTACAACCTGGAGAATATGTTCGATACCATTCATGACGAAGGCAAGCTCGACGAGGAATACCTGCCCGACGGCAAGAACGGATGGGGCACGCTCAAGTACGAAAGCAAACTCCAAAACATGTCGCGTGTGTTGTCTGACCTCGCCACACAGATGACAATGAAGAGTGGATTGATGACCGTGTGCAAAAGCCCAGCCATCATTGGACTGGCAGAGGTAGAAAACCGCAACGTGCTCACCGACCTGCTCAACCAACCGGCACTCCGCGACAAAGGCTGGGAAATCATCCACGAGGAAGGACCCGACCGACGCGGCATCGACTGCGCTTTCCTCTATAACCCTGCCATCTTCCATCTGCAGAGTCATCACCTCAAACCCTATGTGGCTGAAGACGGCTCCGACTGGAGCTCACGCGGATTCCTCATCGCAAGCGGCACACTGGCAGGCGAGAACATCAGTTTCATCGTGAACCACTGGCCATCACGAGGCAACGTAGAACAATACCGCCGATGGGCAGGACACCAGCTGCGTCAGATGATCGACTCGCTGTTCGAAGCCAATCCTGACGAGAAAGTGGTAATCATGGGCGACCTCAACGACGACCCCAAGAACCGAAGCATAACCGATGACCTCGGTGCCAAACATACGGCAGCAGACTGCGGACCGTACGATATGTACAATCCATGGTGGGATACCCTCTACAAGGGAGGACAAGGCACACTGCTCTACGACGGCAAATGGAATCTGTTTGACCAAATCATGGTGTCGGGTAATATGCTCAGCACCGACGGCAACAAAGACAATTCCAGCCTCAGGTTCCGCAAAAACGAAATCTACCTGCGCAACTACCTCTTTGCTGACGAAGGCAAGACCAAAGGCGCACCCAAGCGAACATTCGCCAGTGGAGTATGGCTCAATGGTTACAGCGACCACCTTCCCACACAGATATTCCTCATCAAAGCAACCGAAACCCGGAGCAAACAATAAGAGAGTGGAGTGGGGACGAGACCGCGACTTGTAACGAGAGAGCGAATTGTATATATATAAATAAGGAGTAAACGAAAACGACAACAATAAAAACGATTGAATCATGAAGAAACTTCTACTTTCAATTTGCGCAATAATCATAAGCGCTGCAGCATGGGCAGAAAGCGTGACGTTCGATTTCGACACCAACTATGCGAAACTCTTCCCAACGCTCAAAGGCACATCATCCTCATCAGGGGACACCAAGAATGACGGCGACTTCACAACGACGACCACAGCCACCCTCGGCAACTTCACCTTCACCGTGGAGCCAAGCACCACGAGTACAGCCAACCGTATCTGGAACAGTTCATCACGCCTCCGCCTCTATTCCGCTTCGTTCACGATAGCATCAAAAGGCGAAGCCATCAAATACATCAAGTTCAACACAGGAAGCAGTTTCAACATCTCATCCGTCAGCACTGGAACACTCACCGACAAGGAATGGACCGGCAGCGCCAACGAGATAACATTCAACGTAAGTAAAAGCACACAGATAAGCAGCGTGGAAATCAGCACAGAAGGCGGAACCGTAGTGCTCGATAACCTCTACTCCATCGACTTCAAGAGTTCACAGGAAGGCTGGACAGTCGACACCAAATCAAAGGATGAAGAACTGAATCGAGTGTGGTACGTCAGCACAACCTACGGCTACTGCGCCTCTGGTTACCTTAGTACCGACGAAACCAACCACGCAGCCGAGGCATGGCTCATCTCCCCGGCATTCGACCTCACCAATGCCACCAGCGCCCAACTCAGCTTCAACCACGCAGCCAACAAATTCAACGGCGCAGTGACCGACCAACTCGCACTCTATGCCACCACCGACGGTGGAACCAGTTGGACCCAGCTCACAGTCGACCAGTGGCCAACCGGCACATCATGGGGCTTCGTCACCGGTACAGCCGACATCAAAGCCTACCAGGGCAAGTCACCGGTGCAGTTCGCCATCGCCTACAAGAGCACCACAGCATCAGCTGGAACCTATGAAATCAGCGACTTTAAAATCAAAGGATTCGGTTCGGCAAGCATCTACGTAGACCGCACCATACCACAAATCACACCTGAAACCGGAACCTACGAAACAGACCAGACAGTCACACTCGTTGATCCGTCCGGCAACGGCTACACCATCTACTACACACTCGACGGCACCGACCCCGATGAGTCATCACTCGTCTACACCGCACCATTCACCGTCAGCACCACAACCACAGTGAAGGCAGTGCTCGTTGACGACGACGACAACATGAGCGACGTCATTACCTCAGTCATCACCATCGACAAACCAGCCGAGTACACCACCATCGCACAGCTCCTCGACAACACTACAGCCACAAGCTCAAACGATGCACCAACTGTATGCTTCAAGTTCACCGACCTTCTCGTGACCGGAGTGAACGGATCCAATGTCTTCGTGAGCGACAATACAGGTACATTCCTCCTCTACGGCTCAAGTTCGTCACTCTCACGCGGCGACAAGATAAGCGGTAACATCAAAGGCAAGCTCTATGCCTACAACAACCTCCCCGAAATCACAGTCACCGACAAGTGGGCAAACATCACAACCACTTCTACCGACAACACAGTAGAACCAGTGAAGGCCGACCCAGCCACTATCACCAAGACAGATGCCAGCCAGTTCGTGCAGTTTAAGGGAGTAAGCTACGTAAGCTCTACCACCGTTTCGGGCAAGGAAAACTACACCTTCACCGACGGCACCACCAGCATCGTAGTACGCGACAACTTCAGCAATCTCAGCAAGAAAGGCTTCACAGCCGACAAGAAATACGACCTCAACGTGTTCGTCGTTCCGTTCAAGGAAAGCATCCAGTACTATGCAGTACGCGCGACCGACGTCACAGAGGCAACCACTGTTAGTCAAGACGTGAACGGCGACGGAAATGCCGACACCCAGGACGTACTCCAAATCTACGACTACATGCAGAACTCCGATAGCGGAGCCAGTCCTGCTGAAGACGTGAACGGTGACGGACAGGTCGACACACAAGACGTTCTCGACGTCTACGACTACATAAGAATCAACTAATACTTACTTGACGTGTGAGGCTGGCAGTATAACATTGGGTTTTTGTAAATACATCTTATACTAAACCAGCTTCACCTTTTTCAAGTAACTGAAGAAAGTCAACTTACAGCAAGATGCAACGGAATACTGGCAGCGATGCAAACCTGGATAGCATCAGCCTGATGCAACCGTAAACTAGCAGCAAAGCAGACCAGGATGCATCAGCCAAGCAAATAGAAAACAAGTTTATCTTTTTCAACTTAACGAATTATGAAAGTTTACACTAAGACAGGCGACAAGGGACAGACATCCCTCGCAAGCGGAGAGAGAGTAAGTAAATGCTGCCAACGGCTTGAAAGCTACGGCACAGTGGACGAACTCAACTCATTCATCGGAGTGCTTATCACCAGCGTCAACGACGAAGCCGACAAACAGTTTCTTGCCGACGTGCAAAACAAATTGTTCGTTGTAGGCAGTTGCCTGGCAACAGCCAAACACGAGACCAGTCCCGAAACACCCGACGATGTGCAGGAAGTGCACACAGGTAATGAAATCACAAAAGAAATGGTGGAAGCTGTGGAAGCAGAAATCGACCGGCTGCAGGAAATGCTGCCGCCACTCAAGTGCTTCATTCTCCCTGGCGGAATCCACGAAGCAGCCTATGCCCACGTGTGCCGCACTGTGACCCGCAGAGCAGAACGCCACATGCTCCGCCTCATGGAAGAAGGAGCAGAAGTCGATGCCACACTCATCGCTTACATCAACCGCCTCAGCGACTACTTCTTCGTTCTCGCCCGAAAACTCAATGCCGATGCCAGCGTGCCCGACGTGGCATGGGAAAAGAACTGAGAAATGAAGAAAATCATACTTGTCACTGGTGGACAGAGGTCTGGAAAAAGCACTCATGCCGAACAACTCGCACTGTCGCTGAGTCCGAACCCCATCTACATGGCTACAGCCCACATTTGGGACAAGGAATTCAGTCAGCGAGTTGAACGCCATCAACAACGGCGCGGACCACAGTGGACCAACATCGAGGAAGAGAAAATCCTGAGCCGTCACGATGTCAGCGGACGCGTGGTGCTCATTGACTGCTGCACCCTGTGGGCAACCAACTTCTTCTACAACATCAGTGAAGAAACACCCGACGTCGACAAAGTGCTGAAGGAAATCGAAGAAGAGTTCGACCGCTTCACATCCCAAGACGCCACCTTCATCTTCGTAACCAACGAGATTGGCATGGGCGGAACCAGCGCCAACCCCATCCAGCGACTCTTCACCGACCTCCTCGGATGGCTCAACCAGTACATTGCCTCACGAGCAGACCAAGTAGTGATGATGGTGAGTGGCATCAGCGTAAAGATAAAATGAAAGTTCAACCATAAACCCAACCACTGGTATAAAGAAACGTAGACGCATGATTCAGGCAACGGACAAAACTCTCATTCCTGCACTCCAAGACAAGATTGACAACCTCAACAAACCCAAAGGATCGCTCGGCAGACTCGAGAGTCTTGCCCTGCAGATTGGACTCATCCAGCATTCGCTTTCGCCCAGTCTTTCCCATCCCTGCCACATACTCTTTGGCGGCGACCACGGAATAGAACGCGAAGGCGTTTCGCTTTCTCCACGCGAAGTCACTTGGCAACAGATGGAGAACTACACATGCGGAGGTGGAGGCGTCAACATGTTTTGCCGTCAGCACGGATTCAGCCTGCGCATCGTAGACGTAGGAGTCGACCACGACTTCAATTCCCAACTATTTCCCCTCATCATACCACGCAAGATTGCCTATGGCACACGCAATTTCCTTCACGAACCGGCAATGACCTCCGAACAATGGGAACAAGCCCTGGCAGTAGGGCGCGAACAAGTGGATGCCTGCCAAGCCGAAGGCTGCAACATCATCAGTTTCGGAGAGATGGGCATCGGCAATACATCACCCTCCAGCATCCTCATGCACCTTTTCCTCAATATCCCACTCCGTCAGTGTGTGGGCATGGGCAGTGGACTCAACAGCGAGGGAGTAAACCACAAGTACGAAGTGCTGAAAGCTTCTGTGGAAAGGTTTTGGGAAACGAACCAAACTTCTGATTCTGACGCACCGAATTTTAATTCAAACTCAACGGACTCATCTTCGTTCACCGAACTCAATCCCGAGATTACCATCCGCTATTTCGCAGGCTTCGAGATGGCAGCAGCCATTGGAGGAATGCTTCGTGCAGCAGAGCATCGGATGGTGATACTTGTCGACGGATTCATCATGACCGCCTGCATGTTGGCAGCTTCGCGCATCGACCCAGCTGTGATGGATTATGCAGTGTTCGGACATTGTGGCGATGAAGGCGGACACCGGCTCATGCTCGATGCAATGGGTGCTCAGCCACTGCTCAACCTTGGACTTAGGCTCGGCGAAGGAACAGGTGCGCTCTGCGCTTACCCCATCGTGCAGTCTGCCGTACTGATGATTAACGAGATGGACAATTTCAGTCATGCAAAGATTACAAAATATTTCTAAGCGCATCCTTGCCACATTTTCATTCTTCACCCGACTTCCCGTGTGGAGATTGACAACGATTGACAAGTGTTATTACGAGAGGGTGGTGCCGTTGTGGCCGCTTGCCGGATGGTTGACTGGCGGTCTGATGGCAGTCGTCTTCCTGCTTGCCACCGTGCTTGGATTCACTACAGGTATAGCCGTAGCCCTGGCACTTATCAGTCGTGTGCTACTCACTGGAGCTTTGCACGAAGACGGATTCGCCGACTTCTGCGACGGATTTGGCGGGGGCACAGACCGCGAGAGTGCGCTGCGCATAATGAAAGACTCACACATCGGTACCTACGGTGTGCTCGGACTTGTGCTCTACTATCTTCTTGCTTGGTCCACGATGCGCGCCATTGCCATCGTCACATTCTTCCCATTGGTAATGATAGCTGCCGATGTAGCCAGCAAGTACTTCAGTTCATATATCATCTACTTCCTCCCTTACGCACGCAAGGCAGAGGATGCAAAAAACAAACTGGTCTATTCGCGCACCACGCTGACCGACTGGATAGTGAGCACAGTTCTCGGACTCCTCCCCATGGTTTTACTTATAGTATTCATTCCTGACCTCTTTCCGTCCGCATTGCTTTGCTTCGTGGCTTGCGCCATCTGCTGCCTCATTCTGTTCTTCTTCATGCACAAGCGCATCCAAGGTTACACCGGCGATTGCTGTGGCGCTTGCTTCATCCTTACCGAACTTGTGTTTTATCTCTCATTCTATATCGTACTTGTCCATGTATAATACATCAGAAAACGGTCCTCAACTCCATCCGGTGATGCTCGTAGGTACTGGCAGCGATGTGGGCAAGAGTGTGCTTGCAACTGCCCTATGCCGCATCTTCCGGCAAGACGGTTTTCATCCTGCACCATTCAAGGCACAGAACATGGCACTCAATTCATTTGCCACTCCCGACGGACTGGAGATTGGACGGGCACAGGCTGTGCAGGCAGAGGCAGCCGGTGTGGCTTGCTCCACCGACATGAACCCTATTCTGTTGAAACCCAACTCCGAACACACCACGCAAGTAGTGCTCAACGGCAAACCCATTGGCAATCGCTCGGCATACGACTATTTCCGCCATGAAGGTAGGGAAGAACTGCGAGTGCAGGTGCAGCAAGCCTTCGACCGTCTTTCGTCCCGGTTCAATCCAATTGTGATGGAAGGTGCAGGCAGTGTGTCTGAACTCAATTTGCGCGACACCGACCTCGTCAACATGCCAATGGCTCGTTATGCCGATGCCGATGTCATTCTCGTTGCCGACATCGACCGTGGCGGAGTATTTGCCTCGTGCTACGGAAGTGTGATGCTGCAGACAGAGGATGACCGTCGACGTATAAAAGGAATAATGATCAATAAGTTTCGGGGTGACATCCGTCTATTCGAATCCGGACGTAGGATGATAGAGGACTTGTGTCATGTGCCAGTGCTGGGTGTGGTACCTATGTTCAACGACATAGTGATTGAGGAGGAAGACAGCGTGCAGTTGCAGTCCAAACTCCGCAGTCTGCAAGAGGGTAAAGTGAACATCGCCGTAGTGCTGCTGCGCCACATGTCGAATTTCACCGACTTCGATGTGCTCGAGCGAAACGAACAAGTAACCCTCTTCTACACCAGTAACACTCGCGACATCGAGTCTGCCGACATCATCATCCTGCCCGGAACCAAGGCAACGCTCGACGACCTCTACGAACTTAGGCGCAACGGAGTGGCACAGTCCATCTTGCGTGCACATAAAGACGGTAAACTCATCGTCGGCATTTGCGGAGGTTTCCAGATACTTGGACTCTCGGTTAGCGACCCTGATGGTGTGGAAGGCAGCATCCCAATGCTTCCCGGACTCGGACTCTTGCCCGTCTCAACCGTGATGACAGCCGACAAAACCACACGTCAAGTGGAATTCAATTTCGATGGTGTCACATGTAAAGGCTATGAAATCCACCAGGGCAGAACTTCTGTTGACAAGACTTCAGTAAAAGTGTCTCATGATGAAAGTTCTCATGTTGAGGGTCGTCATACAGAAAGTTCTCCTTCTGAATGTCCAGTCTTCGACAAACCCTTCATTGAAGAGAACAACTGCATCGGGACATATATTCATGGTTTTCTCGACAATCCATCGGTAATCAACTACTTACTGCGTGGAAGAACAAAGGAAAAGGTGGAGACAACGGATGTGGATGCATTCAAGCAAGAACAGTACGACAAGTTGGCAGAACATGTGCGTAAGTACGTTGACATCCCATTGATTTACAAGATACTAAGAAGAGAATAACTACATTAGGAAACAGAATTAATAGAAAGAATTATGCTAAGTGGACACGGCGACGACATACAGAACTACGATGAGGTGAAGATAAATTTCAGTTCCAACATCTACGGCAGCTTCAGTCATGAAGGACTTTTCCGTTATCTGAAGGGCAGACTCAGTGAAGTGGTGCACTATCCAGAGCCCGAGCCATTGTCTCTTGAGGCAGAACTGGCTAAGGACCTGCGGATTGACAGCGATGAAGTGATGGTGACCAATGGAGCGACCGAAGCCATCTATCTCATTGCCCAGACCTTTTCGGGTGGGGTTTCAGCCATTCTCCAACCCACATTCTCCGAGTATGCCGATGCCTGCCGCATCCACAAGCACATGGTTCGCAACATCTATTCACTCCCTTTCTCCTTCAGGAATGTGCAGGTGGTGTGGCTCTGCAATCCCAATAATCCCACTGGCATGGTGACCGACAAGAAACAGCTTATGCAGTTGATTGAGGAAAATCCCGAGACAGTATTCGTCCTCGATGCCAGTTACGCACCATTCACCCTCCGTCTTCTTCCCAGTGCAGCCGAACTGGTGGAGCATGCCAATGTACTCATGCTTCATTCCATGACCAAGCAGTTCTCCATTCCCGGACTTCGCCTTGGCTACGTCAGTGCCAACCGCTCGCTGCTTCAGCGCATCCGGCTTCAGCGCATGCCGTGGTCAGTCAATCAGTTGGCACTCGATGCCGGTCATTATCTCCTTCGACATCAGGACGATTATCTTCTCGATATAGGACAGCTTACGGCAGAGCGTGAGCGCATGACTCGGGAACTCAGCAGATTGGGAGTAATCGATGTGTGGCAGTCCGATTCCCACATGCTTCTCTGTCGCCTTCGCATCGGCAATGCATCGGCACTGAAGGAATTTCTCATGCAGTACTATGGTATTCTGATTCGTGACGCAAGCAATTTCAACGGACTCGATAAAGGCTGCTTCCGCATCAGTGTCCAGTCGTCCGAGGAAGACGATGAACTCTTGAAGGCAATTGCCGAGTGGATATGTTTGGCTTAATATTGATTTTCTAAAACACTGATTTACCTGTGCAACTGTTTATATTAGACCTACCTCTTTGTCTTGCAGATGTTTTTCATCTGGAAGGGGATAGCAGGATTTATTTTTCCCATACCTTTGTTTACTTGATATATCCTCTCACTTTCGGCTGTTTGCTCGATGCAATTCTCGGTGACCCACGTTGGCTGCCTCATCCCGTGGTAGGGTTCGGCAAATGGATTTCGTTTTGGGAGAAGCGGTTGAACCGAGGTTCGCATCGTATGCTGAAAGGAGCGCTGTTTACTCTGTTCAGCATCTCATCCACGTTCTTCATCTTATATTTCATCATTTATTTCTACATCTTTTTGTGTGTTTCGCATGATTGGGATGAAGAGTTGTCTTGTCTGCTTTCCACCGTCATAGTGTTCTATTGTCTTGCTTTCCGCACATTGTGCAAGGAAGTGAAGGCTGTGTTCGTGGCATCCACCAAGAGTGTGGAAGAGGCGCGTAAACAAGTATCGCGAATTGTTGGGCGCGACACCTCCGGACTTTCCGTGCAGGAATGCCGTACAGCTGCCCTTGAAACCCTTGCCGAGAACCTGTCCGACGGAGTCATTGCTCCTATATTTTGGTTTCTGATTGCAGGAGCACCCGGAATGTTGACATACAAGATGATAAACACGCTCGACTCCATGATTGGTTACCGCACACCCCGTTACAAGGAATTCGGTTGCTGGGCAGCCCACATCGATGACATTGCCAATTTCATTCCAGCCCGCATCACTGCCATCCTCCTCATCCTTGTCAGTTCCGACCGGCACAAGATTCGTCTCTTCCGTTTCCTCCACAAGTACGCCCGTCAACATCTCTCGCCCAATTCCGGTTGGCCCGAGGCAGCATTGGCAGGCATCATCGGTTGCCGCTTTGGCGGTCCGCACAACTACTTCGGCAAGGAAGTCTACAAGCCCTATATCGGCGACAATCCCCGTAATCTTGGTATGGACGATTTGCACAAGAGCCTCAACGTCTGTCGTCGTGCAGTGCTTGTGGCACTCGTCCTCTTCATTCCGCTCGCATTCACCGTCGGCATTTTTGTCGTCGAGTCGAAATGTAGAACGCTGACATCCGCTTCAACTGAGCTTTATTCCGTCGTTGAAAGAAAAAAACGTGACCAAAATCAAAAATTATTGCATGCTTTTGACGGAACAAGAAAATAAATCCTTATCTTTGCAGTGTCAATAATGAAAACTTACATAAAACTTAAAAACAACTACTGTATGGAGAAATCTTACATCAAAACGATTGCACTGGCAGCTTTGTGTGCTGCCGGACTCACTGCAAATGCGCAGGATGGACTTGTTGCTCCAAAGGGTGATGCCCTCGAGAGCGGTAAGCAGTACACTCTGTTCAACTACTACACACCTTCTTCCTATCTGGGAAGAACAACCTGGGACGGTGCCCTCATCAACTGGAATGCAACTGCCGACACTTATCTCAAGATCTATGCACAGAAGAATGAGGACGGTACATGGTCATTCTACTTCGACAAGGTAGAAACCTCTGAATCTGAGTCTGAGTCAGAGGAAGCAACTGAGACAACAGTGCGCTACTACATGAATGTGCCTTCAGGTTCTGCCAACGTGAACATCAATTCCACAGAGGCTACCAAGTGGACAGTGGCTCAAGCCGGTGACTACTACCAGCTGAAAGTGGGCGCAGACAACAATGCCGATGCCATTGGTTACAACATGCACATGAACTCAAGTTGTGCCTACATCGTGGCTTCTTATCCGGGTAACAGCTGGTATCCTGACTTCTACGGAGGCAAACTCGTGGATGCAGACGGTAATGAAGTATTCGACGAGAACGACAACAATGTAATGGCAGACTCACTGTCATGCAACTGGCTGTTCGTTGAGGCAGACAAGGTTGCTGACTACATCGTAGGCGCGAGCGGATATGCAGTCATCAAGAACTACTACGACAAGTATCTTGCCGACGAATCGTATGCAGACTATGCAACAGGCTTCAAGTCAACTTACGACGCAGTGCTTAAAATCTACAACGGAGAATTCCTTGATGAGGACATTGCCAAGATTCAGACAATGGTCAACAGAAAAGTGGAACTCTATGAGCAGATTGAAAAGGCTGAGGCTTACGACGAGAAAGACGCTGTATTCACAGCTGCCATCAACAATGCAATGATTTCTTTCAACATCACAACCGACACCACTTCACTCGTAGCAGCCAAGGAAACACTTGCAACTGCTGCCAAGAACTTCGAACTTGGTTCGGGTGACGTGACAAGTCTCGGACAGAACATGTCGTTCGAAGACCTTACAGCACAGAACGGTGCAACAACCATCGGCATTGGTGCAGTACCAGTAGGATGGCACGTTTACATCAACTCCAAGGAAGTGTCGACAGCTGCCGAAGTGAAGGCTGCAGGCATTGCCAACTGGCACGGAGTGAACAACGAGAGTGACGGTGCAGGCAAGGACGGAAGCTATGCTTACGGAATCTGGACAAGTTCAATTCCTACATTCGAAATAAGCCAGACCATCGAAGGACTCCAGAATGGTTCATACACAATCACAGCCGGACTGATGGTAGGTGCCAACGGCAACGGTTCACGCCGCACAACCCAACGTATCTTCGGTAACCTCAACTCCACTTACTTCGCTTCAGCAGACGAATATGTAGAGAGCGAACTCGACCAGTCAGAGGTTTATGCCTTCCAGGGACTTACAGAGCCAGTTACAGATACTGAAATCCAACCAATCTCAGTTGATGCTTACGTTTACGACGGAACACTCACATTCGGTTTCCGTACAGACGGCAACATCGCAGCTGCCGGACGTACATCAGGCAACGGAAGCGGCGGCGACGGATGGTTCAAGCTCGACAACTTCCACGTGACTTACAATGGCTACAATGCAGATGACGCTCTTTCAATCGTCCATTTCTTCAGCAACAAACTGAACAACGTAATCGACGATTCAGAAATCAAGCTTCCAGAGTCAGTACGTGCAAACGCAGAGACAATGGCTTCAGACGCCAATGCACTCGACGAGACATCAGACATCGACAACATCAACAAGTCAATCCTTGACCTGTCATCCAACATCTCAAGCATCACAGATATTGCTGACGCTTACACAAGCCTCTTCGATGCCATTACATTGGCTTACGAACGTGCAGAAGAGTGTGATGCTTATGCAGGTGTAGGAGTCTTCGTAGATTCAATCATGGTAGTGGAAGAGCATTACGACAATGCCGACTATCTGACAGTAGACGAAATCAACGCAGGCATCAGCCTTCTCGATGACTGCTATCAGACTTGCCTTGAGTCCGACCCAATCGAAGAAGGTTTAGACCTCACTACTTACATTGTAAACAACAGCTTCGAGGATTTGTCAAACCAGAACAACACCAACTCAGCAGGCGTTACCAATGCACCTAAGGGCTGGACACTGACAATCGACGGCACTGTTTGCTCTACAGCTTCCGAGATTTCTGCTACAGCAGTCAAGAACTGGTGCGCAATCAACAGTGGTGATGCCATCGAAGTTGAATTCGAAGGTGAGGTTCACACTTATCAGTACACCGACGGTGAACATCTTTGGGGAATCTGGTGCGAGTCAGTTCCAGAAGTAGAACTCTCACAGACTCTCACACTTCCTGAAGGTGTTTACGAACTCACTTGCGACATGATGGTTCAGCACGACTGGTCAGGCAGCTGTATCACAACTCAGCGCATCTTCGGTAACTCAACAGTTCAGATGTGGGCACGCGAGAGCGACTATGCAGACAACCTTCCACAGGATGCACTCGACGCACAGGTTCTTCAGGAGTACAACACAAATGAAGACGTTACATACTATTCTTATGCAGGCTACGACAATGATGCAAGCTACGACTACACAGGTTTGCTCCGTCCAATGAAACTTACATTCGTAGTAGGTGAGGACAAGGTTGCAAAGATTGGTGTCCGCACAAACGGCAACAGCGCAGTTTCAGAATCTCACAATGGTCTTGGATGGTTCAAGGTCGACAACTTCCGCCTCACATGCGTTAAGCTTGGTGCAGTTGAGTCACCTGAACTCCCAGTTGCAATCGAAGAGGTTGAGAGCACAGCCACTTCTGCCGACAATGCAATCTACGACCTCGCAGGCCGCAAGGTAGCAGCTCCTGCAAAGGGTATCTACATCCAGAACGGCAAGAAAGTACTTGTAAAGTAAAAAGAACATAGAACAAATGTGATTGACGTAATTGGAAATCACTATTGTACTCATCATTTGAGTTTTAAAGTTAATCATTTGTCAAGGGTCTCCACATCGTGGGGACTCTTTTTTTGTTTCTTGGTTAGGGCGTTGTTAGTTCGAGCTTGCGTTGTCGTTTGAACATTAATGATTATGTAATGACTCGTTAATCTTGTCGTTAATCTTGTCGTTAATCTTTTTCTTGAACATTGATGACTTGGAACATTAATCTCCCATTAATCATACATTAATCTTTCATTAATGAATTGATTGGCGAGACATTGACGAACCATTAATGTTCAACAAATCAAGTACGCCGCATGGCAACCCAAAACACAAAACATTTTTGCTATCGTTTGTTGAAGTCGATGTGTTCTTTGCCGCACATGACCTTGAAGGGACAGAACCGACAGGAATCGTCGGTGGCATTTTGGGTGAAGTGGGTTGTGGGGTCGAACACTTCAGACAGCATGTTGTGAAGACATTGGTTGAATTCGTTGTGGCACTGTGCCTGGTAGTTGTCCACTGGCTGTTTGCCTATTTTGACTATGGAACCGGAGTCGTCGGCTTTCAGCTTGATGAAGAGGAGGGCAGGGGAGAGTGGAGGCAGTGGCTTGCCTTGGCGCTGGGTGTCTGCCATCATTACTTCGCTGTAGTAGAATGTCTGGAAGATGTAGCCGGCTCGCTTGGGCGAGGGCTGGAAGAGTGATGCTACGGAGGGGGCTGTCTGTTCGGATGAGGATGTCTTGTAGTCTACGATGCGAAGGTATTCGTCGCCAGCTACGGTGACGCGGTCGATGCGGTCGACGATTCCTCCCATTTTCACGCTGTGGGGTGTTCCGTCGGGTGTGGTGAACTCGAAGTCGACATAGTGACGGCTTTCCTGCTCGAGGATGGTGAGCGGACAGAGCAATGAATCGTTGGCTATTTGCTTCTTCACATAACGGCAGATGACTTCGTGGTTGAGCAGTTGTGCTCCGTTGAGTTCGAGCACGAAGCGGTCGTTCTCCACATCTTCTTCCTTTTCCTTGAACATTTCGATGGCGAAGGCACGGTCGACGCAGCGTGTGATGGTGAATTCTCCTTCTTTGGTGGCTTGCCGTCTGCCGTTTTGGTCGGTGTAGATGTATTTGCTGAAGAAGGAGGAGTCGAGCTGCTTGCCGATGTAGGGTCGGTAGAAGTGCTCCATGGCGCTGTGGAAGATGCTGCCGAATACGTTGTCGGCTACGTTTTCGTTTATCTCGTCTTCTTCGCGGAATCCGCATACTTTTGCCAAGTAGAACTGTAGCTGGCAGCCCAGATACTGGTTGAGGGAGGATGGCGAGAGGCTCTTTATCTTGCTGAGACCGTTGAGTACTTTCGCACTGGACTTGTCTACGGATAGCAGCCCGGAGGCATCGGACTTGACTTCTGAAGGAAGCTGGGAGACGGTGGCTTCGGTATCGGAAACGGACACGAGGCTGCCTTCGTGAATTTTGGTGCACTCAGAAAGGATGGAGTTGCCTTCGTACTTGAGCTGCATCATGAAGCGGCTCATCTCGCCTTTGTGGAGTCCGTCGGTGGAGGTGTTGTAGACGAGCCGTATGGTCTTTGCCCGTTGCAGGAGTCGGTAGAAGTAGTAGGCATAGAGGCTTGTCTGCCGCTTGACGGTGGTCATGCCATAGGTCTCGCGCAGGAAATTGAGGATGAACGATGTGGAATGGTTGACCTTGGGCAGTGTACCTTCGTTGACTGACAGCATGACGACGTTTTCGAAGTCGAGGTTGCGGGTCTCGAGTATTCCCATCACCTGCACTCCCACTGCGGGTTCTCCGTGGAAGGCAATGGATTTTGACGCCATCGACTGACGGAGAAGTCGTATGAGGGTTTCGGGGGTGTCGAACGTGAGTCCGCGCTGGTCCATGAGGTCGTGGAAACGGTTGAGGATGGTCCATGCGCAGTAGATGGATTCGGAGTAGAGTGCATTGATGCCGCTCTGCAGGGACATCTTCAGTGCCACTGCCTTCACGATTTCGGCTATGTGGCGGATGTTGTTCTTGATTGAGGCTGACGGCTCGCAGAACACGTCTTCGATGAACGGTCCGCGGAAGGAGTCCTGACGGGGGAAGGTGTTGTTGTTTTTCTTGAATTCCGCAAGCAGGGCGAGTGAGTCCTGGCGGTTCATCATCAGTGTGTAGGGGTGTTTCAGCACTTTGTCGACGTAGGTGTAGCGCCATCGTCCGACTGTACTCTTGCCGCTCTTGGGTTTCCATCCGCAGAACATGAGTTCGAGGAGCGACATGACGAAGCCAGCCACTGGGGTCTGCTGCAGTGGATAGCCCATGGTGATGTTGAGTTCGGTGGCTCGTCCGTCGGCATAGGTGTCGGGGATGGAATGGAGGAGTGGCTGGAGGAGGTTTTCGTCGCACAGCACCACTACTGTCTGATTGAGCGGTTGGTCGGCTGTCAGATGTTTTTTGAGCCATGCGCCGGCATAGCTGCACTGGGCGCTGTCGGTGGCAGACGAGACGAACTGTATGCTTTTCTCCTGGCGTAGGTTGTCGAACACTTTGATTCCGGCAAGTCGGTTGCCGAAGAGTTTGATGTTGTCGCTGATGAATGTGCCTGCCTCGAAGCTGCCGCCTGCCTGGGCATAGGTCTCGTCGTAGTCCCAGTAGAAGGATGCATGGTGATGGTCCTTGAGATAGCGGAGGATGGTTTTCTCTGTTTCGTTGAGCACATTGAATCCCACGACGAAGGGATGGCTGAACTCTGACTGGAGCAGTCGGAGGTCGTCGGCATCGAGCCGTCCTTCCTTGATTTTCTCTGCCACTTCGCACTTGAGCATGCCCGAGTAGGCGTATTTGTCGTGGGCAAGCATCGACTTGAAGGTGGTGTAGATCTGTGGCATGGCATTCCACATCTTCAGATAGCGCTGATGGAGCTGTGTGGTGGTTTCGGTGCTGAAGCTCTCGAAGAGGCGGCGGATTGCTTCTTCCTGCTCCTGGTCGATGTAGTCGAAATTGCTCAGCGACTCGAGGTCGGTGATGTTGATGAAGAGTTTGGAAGCATCGACCATGTTGTTGTCGATGTCTTCGAAATCGTTCAGCAGCACTTCGCCCCACGAATAGAACTGGTCGAACTTCTCGGTGCTGCCGGTGGCACTGACGAATGCCTGGTAGAGATAGTAGACGAGGAGCACGGGGTCGGCTACGGTGAGCTGGCTCATGGACTGAAAGAGCTCGCTGATGGTGGAGTAGCGCGGTGCCCAGAAGGGTGACGGCATGTATTTGGCGAGCTGCTGGTTGAGAAACAGGCTGGCGCGCTTGTTGGGGAAGATGACGGTCATGTCTCTCAGTTGTCCGCCAAACTGCTGGTTTGCTACGTTGGACAGGTCTTCTGCCACTATATCCAAAAATGTTCTCATGTCTTATTCCTCCACTTTCTCAACTTTGTTGTCTTTCATGTACCAAAGGTAACCGGTCACATTGGGCATTCCCATGCCGGCGAGCTGGTGCATGTAGTCTCTCACTTGTTTTTGGTGGGACGGGCGGCGTTCGCCTGTCTTGTAGTCGATAACGATGGTTTCATGGTCGTTGAATATCACTCGGTCGGGACGTTTGGTCTGCAGTTGCCCGTCGGCAAGGGTCACGATGTCGCGCTCGTTGAGCACTTGCCATTCGGGGGAGAACCACTGGCGTATGGTCGCATCGGCAAGGGCTTCGTTGACGAAGCGGACGATGTCATCGTAGAATTCACGGTTTTCCATCACTCCTTCCTGGTCGAGCTGGCGCAGGATGCGTGGGGTGTCGCTGAAGTCGGTGATCATGGAGAACACCTTGTGGACCACGAGCCCTTTCTTGATGTAGACTCCGGTGTCGTCGCTGCTGTCGTCTTCGTCTGCCACGAACTCACGCGACTGGTTCGACTGCTTGAACACCGGTGTCTGCTCTGTGTTGACAAACTTTACGGGGATGTTGCCCACGGTGTCGTCTCCGCCTTTCGGTGTGCGGTGTGGTTCGATGGTTCCTGACTGGAACATCAGGCTGGTTCCATCCTCTTCCTTATCGACACTATTATCTGCTGATTCTTTCTTCATTCGTCCGATGGTGTTTCCTAGCACTTCATAAAGGGTGTAGGCACTTTCCTTGTCCTTGCTCTTGTCTTTGTCTCCTTCCTTGCCAGTGTTCCCGGTCATGATGATGAGGTTGTGTGAGGCACGGGTGAAAGCCACATAGATGAGGTTTTGGTTGTCGACATAGTTCTTCAGCACTTCCTTCTCGTATTCGTCCTTGAAGTCGGTGTCGTTGATACCTTTCTGACATTTCACTGGAATGACGGGCAGTTGGCCTTCGTCGGTAGGACGGCACCAGATGGTGGAGTTCTTCACTTCCATGCTCCAGTCGCAGAAGGGGATGATGACGGTGTGGAACTCGAGTCCCTTGGATTGGTGGATGGTCATCATGTGGAGGCCTCTGGTCTCGCCTGCCGGGATGGTTTGGCTGTACATGTGTTCGTCCCAATGGGTGAGGAAACCGTCGATGTCGGAGCTGTTGTCCATGGCATAGGCGTCCACCTGGTCCATGAAATAGAAGAGGAAGGAGGACTGGTCGCCGAGTCTGTCGAGCTGGAAGATGCTGAACAGGCGTTCGCTCAGTTCGTAGAGCGGTAGGGTCTGCAGTTCGTCAATCTTGTCTACGAATCCTTCGGGCAGCAGACTGAACAGCTCGTCGGCATTTGCCTGGCACACTTGCTCCAGTGTGCAGGGATGGCGGAGGACGATGGTCTGATAGCGGTAGGCGAGTGTGGCGCAATGGAACATGTTGAAAGGCTTGGGTTCTTTCGTGTAGGAATCGCGGTCGAAGTTGGCAATCACTCTCATGGCTGAGATGATGAGCAGTACTGCTTCGGACGAGTCGAGCCGATAGGCTTCGCTGCTGACGATGTTGATGCCCTTGAACTCCTGTTCCAGGTATTCGGAGATGAACTGCAACTCTTTGTTGTAGCGTGTTAGGATGGCAATGTCGGATACGTCCACTCCGTGGTCTTTCAGCTCAACCAGCTTGTCCTTCAGTTGCTCAAGCACTGCTTGCCGGTAGAGCTCTCTGTTGCTTTTCTCTTGCTTGGGCTGGCTGTCGTCTTGGCTGGCATATTCGCTTTCATCCTGGCTTTCGTCCTTGTTTACCTGGCTACTGACATCAATCACTTCCACATAGCCTCTCTCTTCATATCCCTTGCGGATTTTCTGCGTCACTTCGTTGTAAGCCAGTTTGATGTCTTTGGTCAGTCCGTTGTTGCCGAACAGTGATTCGTAGTGGGCTGCTATCTCGTTGCTGGCTTCGCGGAAGAACCGGTTGTTGAAGTCCACCACCTTGCCGTCGCTCCGGTAGTTGGTGTCGAGTGCTTTCCTCATCTCTTCCTCATCGATGCCGGCACCGAAGTCGACATCGTTGTTGATGTTGTTGAGAATTCCCCAGTCGCTGTTGCGGAAGCGGTAGATACTTTGCTTCACGTCGCCCACAATGAGACTTGGACGTCCGTTGTCGATGCATTCCTTGATGAGCGGCTTGAAGTTTTTCCATTGCAGTTCGCTGGTGTCCTGGAACTCATCAATCATGATGTAGCGGAACGAGGATGCAGCCTTTTCGTAGATGAACGGGATGTCGTTGTCGCTGATGATGTCGTTGAGCTTGTGGGCATTGTCGGCAAGGATGAAGCGGTTTTTCTCGCTGTTGAGTTGGCGCAGCACCGCATCCACCTTGCTCAACAGTCCCATTTGGTTGACGTATTGCAGCACGGTCTCCACAGTGTTTTTCTTTCTGCGCAGTTCCTGTTCTTTCTTGAACAGTTCCATGAAGAAAGGTCGGTGGGTGGCATTCTGATCACTGTTCTTCATCCACGGTGCTTCGGGGTCGTCCCTCAGTGCTTTCGGCAGGTCTTTGGGTGTTCTGCCTTCGGCAATCTTGGGCAGATAGGCATAGACTCCTCTGCTGCCGCCTACGAAGTCTTTTGGCTGGAGACAGTTGGAGTCGCAGTGGTCGATGAACCTCTGTGCGTTTTGTTTCCTCTCGCTGTCGATTTGGTCTCTCTTCTCATAGAGCATCTTCTTGTAGTTGCTGTAGAATCCGGGAGCTTTGGTCTGCTCGTTGATGTTCTTCTCCTCCTTCAGGTAGTTCTCGTTGAAGATGTTCTTGCTGAACTTGGTCACTTCGGAGTCAATCTTCCAGCTTTTCTTCTCGGTCTCGAGATTGTCTTCCACATACGACAGGACGGCACGATACACGTCGTCGCCTTTCTTCATCCGTTCAATCATCTGTGCCACAGCTTCCTCGAGTGCTTCTTCGCTGTTGAGGTCCACGCTGAGGTTGGCAGTGAGGTTGAGTTCGCGTGCGAGGTCGCGTATGATGCTTTGGAAGAAGGAGTCGATGGTCTCGATGCGGAAATGGCTGTAGTCGTGAAGGATTTTGGATAGGGCAAGCTGACAGCGTTCGCGTATGGTTGCAGCGCTCTCTCCCGTCTTCTCGTGCAGTTTGTCCTCAATGATTTGTGCACTGGGATGGCTGGTTGCCACTTTGTGGAGCGTCTCTATTATTCGACTTTTCATCTCGTTGGTCGCCTTGTTGGTGAAGGTGACGGCAAGGATGCGGCGGTAGTTGTCGGGGTTCTGCACGAGCAGAGTGAGGTATTCGAGTGTGAGGGTGAACGTCTTGCCGCTTCCAGCCGACGCTCTTCCCACTTTCAGTTTTCCGGAATCAGTCATTGTCGATGCTTGTATAATAAAGGAGTTTGTAGAAATTGAACAGGCATACTGCCGGATGGCAGCTGCACAGGTTTTGGCGAAGGGGACGGCAGACGGCAGCTGACAGCAGGCGCAGCAAGGGATAAAGACGGATGTACTTCAGTTGCTCGGCTCTGTCGAGCAGGGTGACGTTGCCTCTCAGCTTGTCCTTGAACTGGTGGAGGGTCTGCAGTGCCTCTTCGGTCTTTCTCACGAAGTCGGAGTTGCTCTCGATGTCATCGTTCATCAGCGGATTGTCGATGTGGAAGATTCTGAACCCGGCTTTACGCAGGTCGATGCCGTATTTCACGTCTTCGTAGCCGTAGCGTCCGAACTGTGCGTCCATCGTCACAGCTTCTGCCACTTCGCGCTTTATCAGAAAGCAGAAGGAACGGAACTTGCTCCGGGCATCGGAGTTCAACTTGTCGACGGACAGATGACGCTCGTAGTTCTTCTCATACCGGTAGCGCAGCGAATAGTCGGGTGGGGGTGTTTCGTCGGAGTGGACGATGCCTCCGCAAACCACATCGTGGCTCCGGGCTGCATCCAGGTATTTGCGGATGAAGTCGCCTCTCACCACCTTGCCGTCCTGGTCCATGAACAGGAGCAGACTACCCTTGGCTACGGATGCAAGGAAGTTGCGGATTTGGCTTCTGCCCACGTTCTGTTCTCTCCTTATGAAGATGCAGTTCTTCAGTCCACCGATTTTCTGTTCCAGCTCGTGCCATACTGGTTGGCTCGAACCGTCGTCTGCCACAATGATTTCGTATGCCACACCGCAACCGTCGCACTGAGCCTTCAGTGCAGTCACCAGCTGTGAGCAGTCGTAGTTGTATGTAGGAATAAGAATCGAAAGCATCATGTCCGCCAAGTATTCGTACTGCAAAGATACAAGAATTTTGATGTTTACACGGCAATTATACCGAAAAGTGATGGGAAAAAGGCTGTTTTCAGTGGGAAATGAGGAAAAAACGAAGAAGAAATGAAGAAAAGATGTCGTGGATTTTGTGTCACAATCCAAAAATCCGTATATTTGCTGCGTAAATACTGACAACTAAGAACTACTGACAACTGATAAATAGATATGAGCGTATGAAGTATTCAAGTAAACACCTCCGGCTGTTTGCCCTTTGTGTGGCAATGACAGCAAGCATGTTCTCTGCAACCGCTGGTGCAAAGGACAACGCACGTTATGTGATTGCATCAAGCCGATGCATCAACCATGTCCTCATTCCCGAGGGGAAAAAAGTGAAGATGCAGGTGGGGAATGACGGCGACAACTGGGCGCAAGAGTTGACGGTGATTGACCGTGCCGACTGGGAGCGCATACAGGTTTCGAACGCTACTTCGTTCATTCCGTGGCAACTGGTGAGGGAGAAGGACAAGACCGTGCTCCACTGCTACATGCCGGGATGGGAAAGAGGATTCAATTATCTTGTTTCCTACACATCGAATATTGAATATGGCGGTGATACGATACGCAACATGTGGGTCGGCGGAGAAGAGTCCGTCATCTTTGATACGGAGTCGGGCGTGAGCTACGTGTCACGTGGTTCGAACGACATGAAGCTGTGGAACCAGCATTTCTCCTTTGTCCGTCAGAAAGATCAAGTCTATGACTTTACGATAGAGTTTCCGCCTCTGCCGAAATCAACCAGGAAAGTGCGTATCTACGGCATTCCAGTGTGGAATCTGCGAGGAAATTTGATTCAGTTGACACTGCCTGAAACCACTCAGCAGTACGACGCGGCACCAAAGTTCCATGAGCCTTCTGTGGTTAAACCGGAGAACAACTATGACAGGGACGACATGAGTACGTATGCCCGTTATGGTGAACCGCACTTCACGAAAGCAATGCCAGACGACCGTGAGATGGCAATATGGCGGACCAAGGACGCAACATATCTGGCAGTTGCCTACAACTTGAACTGGGGCGAAGAATACTTCGTTTTCCCGACTGGACTGAGAATTTTAGACCATGCCACCGGCAAGGTCTATGGGGTGCGTCGAATTCAGGGACTTCCGCTGAACGACCGCATGTTTATGATGACAGGTCCGGTCGGCAGTTGGTTCGCTGTCCTCATGGAGTTTCCTCCGCTGCCGCTCGACACCTATTCAATCGACTACTATGAGCCCGAGATAAAACCAACCAAGGCATGGCAGGCAATCTTGGATGCATGGAGCACAAAGGACCTGAGCATACAGCAGCTTGTGGACAACCAGAAACTCTTCAAGTACATCAAGCCCAAAATGGTGAAGTAAACCACTGTGTGTGCCACTCCCGTAGGCTGTTGGCACACATTATGGGTTCATTGAGCGACAAAAACAAAAATATATATGCATTGAGCACTGCGATTTGTGCAATCTTTTGTAACTTTGCATAGAAAACAAATAAAGTTAGGATTATGGCATTGATTACTGTTAGTTCATACGATGAGTTTGCTTCCTATCTTGGCAAGGAGTTAGGACAATCAGACTGGTTAGAAATCACTCAAGAGCGTATCAACCTTTTTGCTGACGCTACGCTCGACCATCAGTGGATACACGTCGACGTGGAAAGGGCAAAAGTGGAAAGTCCGTACAAGTCGACCATTGCACACGGCTATCTCACACTCTCGCTTCTCCCATACCTCTACGAGCAGATTATCGAGGCAAAAAACATCAAGATGCTCGTCAACTATGGAATGGACAAGATGAAGTTCGGCATTCCAGTGCTTGTGGGCAAGAAAGTGCGGCTGACAGCAATGCTCTACAACATTGCCAACCTCAGAGGCACAGCCAAAGTGGAAATCAAGTTCAAGCTTGAAATCGAAGGCGAGCGCAAACCGGCACTTGAGGGAATTGCCACGTTCCTCTATATGTTTGAGAAATAAGATTCTTAAGTTCATTCATAATATTTGTTGTACGGCTTGCCATTTCGGTGGTGAGTCGTACTCTTTTGAATCACACTTCTGGCAGGCTCCGAATCTTTTCTGCGGAGGCATGAAAAGGCAAAGACATTGCTTCAGCATGAAAGAGCAAAGACGCTGCATCTGCATTAGACAGCAATGGTCAGCATGAACCCAGCCATAACACACATACAGATATGAGAAAACAAATCCTCGACTATGTGGGAATAGTCATCGGGTGCTTCATCGTTTCCGTGGCATTCGTGTTTTTCATCAATCCCTACAAGATGGTGCCGGGAGGCGTGTTTGGAACAAGCATCGTGCTCCATTCCCTGTTTCCCCACATCCAGGTCGGTACGTTCGGCTACATCATAGCCATTCCGCTGCTCATCCTCTCATATTTCTTCCTCGGCAAGAACATCGGAATCAAGACACTGGTGGCAACACTCGTCACACCGTTCCTCATGAACACTCTGTCGACCCTCGCTTACCCCAACGAAACGGCACTGCGCAACCTCGATTCCTCAGCCCTTTGCGGAGGATATCTCGACCTGTCCAACGACCTTATCCTTGCATCGGTGCTTGGACCCGTGCTGATTGGAGTGGGGGAGGGAATCATCTTCCGCTGCAACGCCACATCCGGAGGTTCGGACATCGTTGCCATGCTCATACGCAAGTACTGCCACGTGAAGTTTGCCAACGCACTGATGGCAACCGACGGTGCAGTAGTGCTCTTCGGACTGCTGGTCATCGGAATGGGAATCGGCGCCGACGCGCCAAGCGAGCACAGCTGGCTGCTCTCCGGCTATTCGCTCATCTGCATCTACATCACGTCGAAAACCATTTCCTATGTCATCTCCGGAAGCAAGAACACCAAGCTCCTGTTCATCGTCACCGAGGCAGACTCCAAGAAGATGCAGGAATTCATCCTCAAGCGGCTCGACCGCACTGCCACAGTGCTGAAGAGTCACGGACTCTATTCGCAGCAGAACAAAGATACGCTGATGATGGTGGTTCGCCAGCATGAAGTCGACATCATCACCAAATGCATCTCAGAGATTGACCCCAACGTGTTCGTCATCGTCAACGACTGCTACGACATCTACGGCTTCCGCTGGAAAGATTTCCCCGACAGCTCCACCCTCACGGTGAACTGAGGAATCGAGGAGGTACACGATGCTCACAAGGATTGAATGCATAGCAAGCGTTGCTCGAACGACAAATAGAAGCAAAGACGCCTGATTAAAAGCAGCAGCGCTATGAGCCAGCTCTCTCCGAGAGCGTTAAAGCGAGCGTGGGTTTGTGCGTTGTAAAACAATAGCGAGCATTGTCGAGTGCATTGCAATAGGAGCTAGCTCTCTCCGAGAGCGTTAAAGCAAGCGCGGGATTTTGTGCGCTGTAAATATAGCGAGCATTCGCTCGAACGTCATCGTCTACGCCGTCGGAGACGGCTGACTCCTATTCCAGCTCGCAAGTCTGCACTCCCATCCGCATGGTAACCCAAAACCTAAAACCCAAAACCCAACACACTTTTGCTGACTCCTATTCGCACGATTTCAGCCCGCTCCATCCGTATGGTTAACCCAAAACCGGCTGAGAACAGTGGTAAAACGGCTGAAAACAATGCTCGGACAATACCTTTTCTACGAAAACGAGACGTTTTACCGCGAGAAAATCAATGAAATCAACTGCCTGATTGAAGAGGCAACAAACGGTTTCCGCCAGTCGTACACTGGTGGCGACTACTATGTGGAGCTGTTCCGTCGCGAGCAGGAGCGTTACCGGGCAGAGAATGCCGAACGGCTGGAACGGGTGTACATGGTTGACTACGAGGACAAGATTGCAGCCGTGTCCGACGATGCCCGTTGCCGCATCGAGATGGTTGCCGACCGCCGCCGCGACCTCTTCGCCACACCCTTCG
>CAVISR010000010.1:0-42111 GCA_963645405.1 Acutalibacteraceae bacterium | reverse complement strand
TTGGTGCGGCAAGCGATTCCGACGATGGTGATTACTTCACTTGGGGTTCAACCGAGCCAATAACAATAGCCGAAGATGCAACCACAACCACTTGTTGGTGGACAAACTATAAGTATGGTGGTGAAAACGGCACTGACTGCAGCAAATACAATGCCACAGACAACCTGACGACCCTCGAAAAAACAGACGATGCTGCCTATGTAAACTGGGGACCGCTGTGCCGCATTCCTACAAACGATGAGATGGCGCAAGTAATAAAATACTATAGCGACTATGTCAGCGTAGAATGGGAATATGGACTTAAGATTACGAGCAAAGCCAACGGCAAAACCATGCACCTCCCCAACTCAAGTTATATCACTAATTCTGGAGTTAAAGACGAGTGTCGGCTGTGGACAAGAAACA
Source organism: Acutalibacteraceae bacterium (assembly GCA_963645405.1). Lineage (GTDB taxonomy): Bacteria > Bacteroidota > Bacteroidia > Bacteroidales > Bacteroidaceae > Colivivens. Next base: position 41,706 of record CAVISR010000010.1, on the reverse strand, counting down.
TAGTAGTATATTCTGAAACAAGCGAATACGCATCATACAGGAAATCAGTCTATTTTGGATATTACAATGTAAGCGATATAAAGAACAACCAAATTGGTCAGTGCGAACGTTGCAATGCCTGCCCTGTGCGTGCAGTGGTAGAGCCATAAACGGCAAGACATTTGTCTAACAAGAGGACAAAACAAGCGATAGGACAAAACAAGCGATAGAACAAACAAGAATACACAACAAATAAAAAACAAAGGCTATGAAACGAATCCTTTCAGTAGTTTTGGTTGCATTGATGGCACTGACCATCACAGCCCAACAAGACACAACGGCGTTCATGCGTCAGCTCACAAATCTCGACGGCATCAGCGACGTGACTCCCCTTGAATCAAGAATCTTCAAGGAGAAATATGTGATGAAGATAAAACAGAATGTGGACGGCGACAATGCCGACAAGGGAACATTCAACCAACGCATCTTCGTGGCACTGAAAGGAACTGACCGCCCAACTGTCATCGTGACCGAAGGCTACTTCGCCGACTACGGCTACCGCGACTATCAGGAAGAACTCTGCCGACTCTTCGATGCCAACCTCGTGCTTGTGGAATACCGCTACTTCGCCGAATCAACACCCGAGCCATGCAACTGGGACTACCTGACAGTCGACAACTCACTGCGTGACCTCCACAACGTGCGCCAGACACTCGGCAAAATCCTCCCGGGCAAATGGATAAGCACAGGAGTGAGCAAAGGCGGACAGACCACAATGTTCTATCGTGCCACCTACCCTAACGACGTTGACGTCAGCGTAAGCTATGTGGCACCGCTCAACAAGTCACTCGAAGACGGACGCCACGAAGTGTTCCTCGCAAAGAAAGTGGGAACAAAGGCAGAGCGCAAAACCATACTCAAGGCACAACAGGAGATGCTGAAGCGCAGAGACAAGATGATGCCACTCTTCGAGAAATTCTGCGAAGAGAGAAACTTCAAGTTCTACCTCCCGCTCGAAGAAATCTTCGACTACTGCATCTTCGAATATCCGTTCGCACACTGGCAGTACGGCACTCCGATTGAACAAGTTCCGCCAGTGACAGCCAGCGACGAAGAACTCTTCAACCACTTCATGACCGTGGCAGGACCCGACTACTTCGTCTATCCCAACCGCTACCTCTCATTCGACGTGCAGGCAGCAAGAGAGCTGGGCTACTACGGCTACTCACTGAAAGGACTGAAGAAATGGACAGTAGTGAAGGACACCAAGGGCTATCTGAAGAAAATCATGCTGCCGGAAGAACTACGCAACATAACCTTCGACCAAACACTCTACAACCGCACAGTAAAATTCCTCAAGGAAGAAGACCCGACACACATCTTCATCTATGGCGAGACCGACCCATGGAGCGCCAGCGGAGTGTGCACATGGCTTGACTGCAGCAAGAAGCAGAACATGCGCATCTACATCCAGCCACGCGGAAGCCACAGCTCCAACATCAGTTCAATGCCGGAAGACAAGAAGAACGACATCATCAACCGCATCACCAAATGGCTGCAGTAACCGGCAACTGCAAAACGGGAAATCCCATTGTCTTGCCATAATTGGCATGTTACAAGCCGGGAAATCCCAGTACAAACCACAGTTGGCACAAAGTTTGTTATATGCTGGTTACCGAATATAAACGATAAAAGAAACAGATGAAACTAACATTACCATTCTCAGACAAATTGAAGAAGATACTCACCTACAGCAGAGAAGAAGCAGTTCGTCTCCGCAGCAACAGTATCGAACCTGAGCACCTGATGCTTGGGATAATTCGTGATGGTGATAATCAAGCATACAACATACTGCACAACTCACTCGACATCCAGCACTACAAGCATCTGCTGGAAGACAACGTGAAAAACGAAGAAGCCGACGCTCCGGCACCAATCGAACTGGCTGTAGGCGACGAGACATCCAACATACTGCGCCTCAGCATGCTCGAAGCAAAACTATTGAAAAGTGACCAGATAAAGTCTGAGCACATACTGCTAGGATTCCTCAAACATGACATAATGCCAGCCACAGAATATCTGAGCAACAACGGAGTGAACTACAACAAAGTGTTCGCAAGCCTCACCCAACCGTCGCCCAAAGCCGAGATTGACTTCGACGACGATGAGGACGAGGACGATGCACCGCCAAGCAGAAGCAAAAACAAATACGGCACAAAGACCACAGAGAAGAAAGCCAGCACCGAAACACCTGCCATCGACTCGTTCGGAGTCGATATCACAGCAGTTGCACGTGAAGGCAAACTCGACCCCGTGGTAGGCAGAGAGAAAGAGATTGAGCGAATAGCACAGATACTGTCACGAAGGAAGAAGAACAACCCAGTGCTCATCGGAGAACCGGGAGTGGGAAAGAGCGCCATCGTGGAAGGACTTGCACTGAAAATCATCGAGCGCAAGGTGTCACGCATACTGTTCGACAAACGCATCATCTCGCTAGACATGCCGTCCATCGTTGCAGGAACAAAATACAGAGGACAGTTTGAGGAAAGGATGAGAGCCATCATCAACGAACTCAAGTCCCACCCCAACATCATCGTGTTCATCGACGAGATTCACAGCATCGTTGGCGCAGGCAACACGGCTGGACAGATGGATGCTGCCAACATGATGAAACCGGCACTCGCACGGGGAGAACTCCAGTGCATCGGTGCCACAACCCTCGACGAATACCGCAAGAGCATAGAGAAGGACGGAGCATTGGAACGCCGCTTCCAGAAAATCATAGTCGAACCTACAAGCGTTGAAGAGACTAAGACCATTCTCCACAACATCAAGGACCGCTATGAGGAGCACCACAACGTGACCTACACCGAGGAAGCCATCAATGCATGCGTCGACCTGACAGAGAGATACGTCACCGACCGTTACTTCCCCGACAAGGCAATCGATGTCCTCGACGAAGCAGGATCACGAGTGCACATCACCAACATAAGCGTCCCGAAAGAAATTGAGCAACAGGAAAAGCTCGTAGATGAGGCTGTGAAACAGAAAGAGAACTTCGTCAAAGCGCAGGACTATGAGAGTGCAGCCGATTTCCGCGACAAGGAAAAAGCCTTGAGAGAACAGCTCGCACAGATGAAAGCCGACTGGGAATCAAACTGTCCAGAGAAGCGCGAGGCAGTGGATGCCGACCAAGTGGCAGCAACCGTCTCACTGATGACCGGAGTGCCTGTGTCGAAGATTGCACAGGACGAAACCTCACGACTGAAAGGCATGAGACAGGAACTCAAGTCAAAAGTCATTGCCCAGGATGCGGCAATCGACAAACTGGTCAGCGCCATCCAGCGCAGCCGCATAGGACTGAAAGACCCCAACCGTCCGATTGGTACATTCATGTTCCTCGGTCCCACAGGTGTGGGCAAGACATATCTCGCAAAGAAACTGGCAGAACTCATGTTCGGTTCAGCCGATGCACTGATAAGAATCGACATGTCAGAATACATGGAGAAATTCACAGTTAGCCGACTCGTGGGTGCACCTCCAGGATACATAGGCTACGAAGAAGGCGGCATGCTCACTGAGCGCGTACGCCGCAAGCCTTATTCCATTGTCCTGCTCGACGAGATCGAGAAGGCACACCCCGACGTATTCAATATCCTGCTCCAGATGATGGACGACGGCAGACTGACCGACTCCAACGGACGAACCGTGGACTTCCGCAACACCGTCATCATCATGACATCCAACGTGGGAACAAGACAGCTCAAGGATTTCGGCAACGGAATCGGGTTCTCTGCCATGGAGCCAAAGGACAACAAACAACTGAGCCGCAGTATCATACAGAAAGCTCTCAACCGACAGTTCTCACCCGAGTTCCTTAACCGTATCGATGAGATAATCACGTTCGAACAGCTCGAACTGGATGCTATCCTCCAGATAATCGACATCGAACTCAAGGGAGTGTGCCAACGCATCGAGAGCATTGGCTACAAGCTCCAGCTGGACAAAGAGACAAAGGAATTCATTGCCAAGAAAGGCTACGACAAGCAGTTTGGTGCACGTCCTCTCCGCAGAGCCATCCAGAAATACCTGGAAGACGGCATCGCGGAAATGATTGTTGAGCAGGAAGTGACTCCAGGCGACACAATCATGGCTTACATCGACAACGACTCGGTGAAATTCAAGAAGCAAGAATGAAAACAAGGGACTTTGAGCCAAATGGCTCGAAGCCCCTTTTTGGTTCTTAACCTCTGAAAGCAAAAAGACATTAAACTCTAAAAGCATAAGGCAGTCCAACAAAAGATTGCCAATAACTATAGACGACAGTTACGACGAAAGAAGGAAAGAGGAAGGAAGAAGAAGGAAGAAGAAGGAAGAAGAAGGAAAACAAACAAAAACAAAGCAAGCAACAAAAATTAGAAATTAACTCTATAATAACAATACAACAACAATAACACGTATGGGTGGTTTTTTTGGAACGGTTTCAGCCAAACCATGTATCAATGATCTGTTTTATGGCACAGACTACAACTCGCACCTCGGCACAATGAGAGGCGGAATGTCAACCTACAGTAAGGAGAGCGGATTCATCCGTTCAATCCATAATCTTGAATCCACATATTTCCGTTCAACATTCGAGGACGAACTCGACAAGTTCAAGGGAGAATCAGGAATCGGAATCATCAGCGACACTGACGCACAGCCATTGCTGATGAACAGTCACTTGGGACGCTTTGCCATCGTCACCGTAGCCAAGGTGAACAACAAGGAAGATTTGGCTGACAAACTGCTGAAGGAAAACATGCACCTGTCAGAGTTCAGTTCAGGCAAAATCAACCAGACCGAGCTCATCGGACTACTCATCATAAAAGGAAAGACCTTTGTGGATGGCATCGAGAACGTGTTCCGCGAAGTGAAAGGCTCATGCTCCATGCTTCTGCTTACCGAAGACGGCATCATTGCAGCACGCGACACATGGGGCAGAACACCAATCGTCATTGGCAAGAAAGAAGATGCGTATGCAGCCACAAGCGAATCAACTGCTTTCCCCAACCTCGGCTACAAGATAGAGAAATACCTTGGTCCAGGCGAAATCGTACATCTCCATGCCGACCACATGGAACAGCTGCGCAAGCCAAACAAAGGAATGCAGATATGCTCCTTCCTGTGGGTCTACTACGGATTCCCCACCTCTTCCTACGAAGGCATCAATGTGGAAGACGTACGCTTCAGCTGTGGCAAGACAATGGGTAAGGAAGACACAGTGGATGTCGACAGTGTTTGCGGTATACCCGAATCGGGCACAGGCATGGCACTCGGCTATGCAGCCGGACACAACACACCGTTCCGCCGTGCAATCTCGAAGTACACGCCCACATGGCCCCGCTCGTTCACTCCAAGCAATCAGGAAAGGCGTAACCTCGTGGCAAAGATGAAACTCATTGCAAACAAGGAAATACTCAACGGGCACAAGATGCTCTTCTGCGACGACTCAATCGTACGTGGAACCCAACTGCGCGACAACACCAAAGAACTCTACGAATGTGGTGCAAAGGAAGTGCACATGCGCATATCCTGTCCGCCACTCATCTACGGCTGTCCGTTCATCAACTTCTCACGTTCGCAGAGCGACATGGAACTCATCACACGCCGCATCATCAAAGACTTCGAGGGCGACGAGAACAAGAACCTCGACAAGTACGTCAAGACCGACTCACCCGAGTACAAGCGTATGGTGGAAGAAATCGGCAAGCGGCTCAATCTCACTTCACTCAAGTTCAGCAAGCTCGAGACACTCATCGAGTCCATCGGACTGCCCAAATGCCAGATATGCACCCATTGTTTCGACGGAAGCAGTGATTATACACTGAAACAGAACAACATGCAGGAATGAAGATAATCGTTGCAACAGCCCCACAGTTCTTCATCGAAGAGAACACCATCATACAGGCGCTGTTCGAAGAAGGTCTGGACATGCTTCACATCAGCAAGCCCGAGTCCGAACCAATCTTCTGCGAGCGGCTGCTCACGCTGATGACACCCAAGTGGTATGACAGAGTCGTGGTTGAAGACCACTTCTATCTGAAGGAAGAATACGGGCTGAGAGGCATCCACCTCACACAGCGCAACCCCACCCTTCCGTCCAACTACAAGGGACAGTTCTCACGCACCTGCACTGCAGCGGAAATCCCCGAATGGATTGACCAGTGCGCCTACGTAGTACTCGACTCCACACCGTCCACCCTTCGGCAGGCAGCGTCACAAATTCGGGTCAACCACAAAGTGTATGCAGGAGGAGTGACCACCCTCGATGAAGTACAGACAGCGCAGGAATACGGATTCGGAGGCATCGTCATCAACGACATACTTTGGAGCAAATTCGACCTTCATGAGTCGTGCAACTACAAAGATTTGGTTGATTTATTCAAGAAATTCCGGAAAGCAACGTCTAATTAAAATAAAAGACGTAACTTTGCATCTGTTTTAGACATAGCCGAACAAGACATACTCATCATAATCTCACATAATGGAAGACAAAAAGACATACAAGATTTTTGCAGGTACAAACTCCATGTACCTTGGCAAGAAGATCTGTAAGGAATTGAAGGCTCCGCTGGGAAATATCGTCCGCACCAACTTTTCTGATGGAGAATTTGTAGTTTCATTCGAAGAGTCAATCCGTGGCAAAGACGTGTTCCTCATCCAGTCCACCTTCCCCAACACAGACAATCTCATGGAACTGCTTCTGATGATTGATGCCGCCAAGCGCGCATCAGCCCATCAAGTCATTGCCGTACTCCCCTACTTCGGTTGGGCACGCCAGGACCGCAAAGACAAGCCAAGAGTTCCGATAGGTGCAAAACTGGTAGCCGACATGCTCAGCGTGGCAGGCATCGACCGTCTGATTACAATGGACCTGCATGCAGAGCAGATTCAAGGATTCTTCGACGTGCCAGTCGACCATGTCTATGCTTCCCTCATATTCATTCCATACATCCGCGACCTCAAGCTCGACAACCTCGTCATAGCTGCCCCTGATGTAGGTGCATCAAAGAGAGCCGCAAAATTCTCCGACAACCTCCAGGTGCCATTGGTTCTCTGCAACAAGACACGCAAGAAAGCCAACGTGGTTGATTCCATACAGATTATCGGCGATGTGGCAGGCAAGAACGTAGTCATCGTAGACGATATGGTCGACACTGCAGGCACCATCACCATGGCAGCCGACGAGATGAAGAAGGCGGGAGCACTGTCCGTACGTGCCGTAGCAAGCCACTGCATCATGAGCGGTCCCGCATCCGAAAGAGTGGAGAAATCAGCACTCGAAGAGCTCCTCTTCACTGACTCAATCCCTTACACAGGAAACTGTTCAAAAGTAAAGCAGATTTCATGCGCGCTCATGTTTGCCAAAGCCATTGAGAGCATCGAGAAAAACAAGTCACTCAGCACCCTCCTCGACTTCGAGCTCAAGGAAGACGATGCAGAATGACAACCTATCATCAACATAAATATAAGCAAAGGACGTACCACAACAGGCACGTCCTTTTTGGCTTTAATCGACGCCCATTTTTTCCTAGGTAAAGAAAATTCCACTCTTCAGACGGAAAAAACTGATTTCATCACCATCGGCATACAATAAAACGGATTAAGCTTCGTTTTGAAAAATACATACGATTGAAGAAATCAAGTAAAACAAACGCCCGTCATACCAGACTGGCGCACAAACAGCGCTCTGCGCACAACGAAAATGACTGAATACTTCGACATAATCATAGCATTCGCAGCCTCCGCATTCGTGTCGCTGCTCACCATACCGTTCATCATCGGCTACTGCAAAATCTATCACCTCTACGACCAGCCCAACGCACGCAAGGTCCACAAGCAAGCCATCCCACGACTGGGCGGCATGGTGTTCCTGCCAGCCATGGTGATAGGGCTCTTCATCAGCCTCCAGCTGCGCTACGGCAACGGCGAAATCGAACTCCGCACATCCACCATGCTCATGATTTTGGGCGCAATAATGATTTACGTCATCGGCTTCATCGATGACCTCAAGGGCATGCACGCACGCACTAAATTCATGATTCAGACCATTGCAGCCCTGTTCATGCCCCTGTGCAACCTGCAGATAAACGACCTCCACGGCTTCCTCGGACTCCATGCACTGCCCCTATGGGCAAGCTATCCGCTCACCGTGTTCGTCATCCTGCTCATCGTGAACGCCATCAACCTCATCGACGGCATCGACGGACTCGCCTCCTCGCTCTCAATACTGATTCTCGGCTCGTTCACCATACTCTACCTCGACCTCAACGCACAGCTCTTCTACCTGCTCTGCGCCAGTCTCACGGGCAGCGTCCTCATGTTTTTCCTCTTCAACATGTTCGGCAAGACAGGCCACTGGAAAACCTTCATGGGCGACACTGGAAGTCTCTTCCTGGGCTACGTGATTGCCTACGTCGCCATCAAATACCAAATGAGCAACAGCGCCATCTTCGACTACCGCGACAACTCACTGCTCATCTCCTGGACTCTCGTATTCATTCCCTGCATCGACGTCATCCGAGTGGCACTCTTCCGGCTGAAAAACGGCAAGGGAATGTTCGATGCCGACAAGACCCACATCCACCATCTCGTGATGCAGGCAGGCGCAAGCATGCACACCGCACTCGTGTCCATCCTGCTGCTTTTCGTATGTTTCTGCCTCATCAACTGGGGACTCTACACCTTCAAACTCAACATCACGTGGATAATCCTCACCGACATTACTGTCTACGGACTGTTTATCGCTGCAATAAGCGCACTGGGAAGCAATAAAAGCGCAAGCTAAGAACAAGTCTAAAGCACACTAACATTCGGACGTTTCCGCTCATCAGCGTTCCAGTTCTTTTTAATGCCACATCTCAAATCTGCTCGTAACCGTCCAGTTTCTTTTCCCAGGAATAGTTCTTCTGCACCATTTCGTAACCCTTGCGACCGATAGAATTGCGCAGTTCCACCCTTTCCATCAGCTCCACACAAGCATCGGCAATCGACTGAGCATCGTCGCGAATCTCGCAGTTGAGTCCGTCCTCCAACTCGGGAATGGCACGGGCAATGAGCGAAGTCATCACCACCGGCAAACCACAGCCCATCGCCACCAGCACCTTATTCTGAATGCCGGCAGCCACACGCACCGGAGCCACAGCCAGGCACGAGTCCGAAATCGTCTGTTCCAAATCGTCCACGAAGCCCGTCACCACTATGTCGTCCGATGCAAGCGAACGTATGTTTTCGGGAGGCAACGACCCAACAATATAGAATTTGGTATTTGAAATGCGCCTTTTGATGAGTGGAAACACACAGTTAGCAAAGAAAATTGCAGCGTCCTGGTTCTGCATCGAGCGCATATTGCCCATGAAACAAATCTTCCTTTCGTCATACGACTCGGGCAAAGCAGACATCGTGTCGACACCATTCGTATGCATGGCAAGCGAACTGCCACACGTCCAATTGCTTTCCCCACACTTTCCGCGCAGGAAATCCACGTCCGACTGCGAAACCAGCACCACCTTCGGAAACTTCTGAATCACTTGTTGCTCATATCGCGCAATAAAATGTTTTTCAATGCCATAAATGTATTTCAACAGTCCCACGCCTTTGGCTTGCGACGACATCCCGTAAGTCTTCGACAGCGCATCGGTCATCTCCACAATCGACCTCTGCTCCACCCCAAGTCCCTCAAGATACGGACTCATGCGTAGCAGGTGCGAGATGAAAAGGTCGGGCTTCTCCGCCTCCACCACCTCACGCAGCAGCTTCCGGTAACGACCCGAACAATAATAGCCGCACTGCAGAGGACGGTTGCGCAAGAGAAAAAGCAGACCATTGGCATACGACTCCATGCGGCTGCGGTGTACAAAAAAAACCTTGTCGTAGAGTCCCTTAGCCTCGTCCACCGGCGGATTCACAGAATCGCTCATCGACACCAGCACCAGCCGATGTCCACGAGCCTTCAGATATCTAGCAATCTCATTTATCCTCAACACGTCGCCCCCATATTGCGGAAAAGGGAAACGTGGTGTCAAAATACATATTTTCATTGTCGTCTAAGTCAAAAGAAACGCAAGCGCACAGATGTGCCATGCATAAACTTTGCAAAGATACGAAAAAATCTGCCATCAACGGAACAAGACCGCAGAATTCTTTGAGAACTTGCGGAAGTCCTTCTCCGAAAGGCAACCAGGATAAACCCCGTAACACTCATTCAAATTGTTCGTGGCATTGCGCCAAACCTCAAGATAAGTCACTCTGTGACCCTTCAGTCCGGCAATCACAGCCTTCGTCCACCACTTCGCATCATCATTGTTTCGTCCTCCAGTCTCGGTGAGAGCCACCAACTTCTGCTTTTTCAAAGCCAAAGGCTCGACAATAGCCAAGTTGCGATTCATGCGCTGGATGAACTCACGCCTTGATTCCTCCACTGAAGCCGCAGTACGACGGTAACCCTCAAATCCAAGAATATCAACGAATTCATCACCTGGATATCGCTGCAGATAGTTTGCTTCACTGCTGAAATCCGATGCAGGAGAAAACACATAGACCACATTTGTCACACCGGCAGACTTCAAGTAATTGACAGTGAAATGCCAAAGGCTGACATAATCAGCAGCAGAACTGCACTTCGAGCCCCACCAAAACCAAGCGCCATGACACTCATGAAACGGGCGGAAAATCACCGGAACCAAGCTACCGTCAGCACTGCGCAAAGACAAGAGAAACTTGGCAAGCGAATCGAGTTGCTGACACATTGCCGCGTGCGCAACTTTCTCATTCAGAACAGCATGTACCGCATTAGTATCACTCACATCCCATGCATTCCCTCCAGTGACCGGGTTCGTGGCATGCCAACTCAGAACAGTATAACCGCCGCTCTCATGCTGCTTCAGGATTTCTTCCCTCACCCGTCCGAAAGACATCGAAGGATAACTGCTCCGCCATTTCTCGATTCCAGACATGTCGAAACCCACGACAGCAGGATATTTGCCACACACCGCATAAGTGTCGCTCACTCCTTCCTTGGTCCACGAAAAACCATAGAGAGGGTCGTCGTGATGCCCGAACAAAATCCCTTCCTCAGACTTCTCACTCAAGGTCTGAAACAGCACCTCCGCAGAAGTCTGACTGTCAGCGGAAAAAGACACAAGGAAAGAAAGCACGACAAAACATGCTGAAAGGGAAAACCTGCTAGATGAAAGATTTGCAAGACAGCTTGCCAAACAGCTTGCCACACAACTAACGACACAACTTACCAAACGATTTATAAATCTGCTCGACTTGATTTCCAAAATTATATTCATCTTTATTATCCTCATCTTATTCAATATCTTCAACTTGTCAATCGTTTGAATCGAAAATGTCACGGAACATGTTCAGTGCAACCTGCTCGGAATATTTCTTCAGAAACACATCCCTTGAGTAAGCATTGAACCGCCTTACCGGATGATCCTTGAAATAGTTTAGAGCTTCGATATATTGCCCGGCTTTATCACATCTACGTCCACACTTTTGAGTGTCAATATCATAACCAACGAAAGTTTCCGACGAACCGATTATATTCTTACCATACATCAGAGCCTCACACGTCTTCACTTTCATACCACTGCCGGAAAACACAGGCAACACCATGAAGTCCGCCTCAAGAAAATAAGGCGCAAGGTCAGCCACGTCACTCATCACATCTATGTCCGCCATGCATTTGTGATGTTTCAGCTCGCCCATGCCTTTGCCAACCACACGGAAATCGATGTCGACATGTGGCAACACATTCTCCACAAACCACAGCACGCCCTCGGCATTGGCAGGGAAATTGCTACCGATGAAAAGGCAAAGCGGACGACGGGAAGTGAGCAATTCCTGGTCGAAAACTGTATCAGCACATTTGTCGGGGAATGTGACTGGTACTATGTAGTCAATCTTGTTGCCAAAAGTCTTTTCCAGTTTTTCCGCATCTCTGCTGGTCAAGGCAATTCTCACGTCAGCATAAACCATACTGTACTTGTCATTCAACCTTGCACAGTGGATGATGATGCTCCTCAGCGGTAAATACTTGGGTACACGAGCTTCGTAGTAATCGCTCTCCACATTATGGAAAAAACTGATTATCCGCCCCTTATAACCACTTACCCTCAATCGCTTCGCAACAATTCCCATGACGCTGGAACAAATGAAAATCATGTCGTAATTCTGACATTTCGCCAACAGGCTGTCAATCTTCTGCGGAGTAACCCCATTCCAATAACCAAAAGGAAGAAGGCTGGCAGACTGGACAAGATGCAGAACCGACGGGCGCTTGTCTTCGTTATTCATGTAGAACACATCCACATTGTTCACGCCAAGAATTTGCTTTGCCATGCTCACACTCCGTGCATTGGCTATACCTCCACCCTCAAGAATAGAACTGTATTTCTTGAAAGCCACAAACAAGATTCTCTGTTTCATTCTTTTCCGATTTTCAAAACATCCGATAAAATTTTTCTCATGAATGAGGTTTTACTCTTTCAAATAGAAATATGCAGTCCGTATTGCATCTCTGATGGCATCAAGCCTTCCATGTCCCCATTCTTTGTCCGGCTCCACATAATTGCCTTCGCCCCATTCATTCCATGACTTGAGGAAAAGAATCTGATGCTCAGGCTGCTTGTGCTTGATGAGCGACAAAGCCTGAAGAATATGCCTGCGGAAAGCCTCGGGCGTGGCATTCACATAAATGCCGTCGTAGGATGCCATGCGCGGAGTTCTGTCCCACGAAGGAAGAATCGTTGGGAAAACATTCTCCCACTTGTCCTCAGGCGCAAAAAATCCACGGACTGTCTTCTCATAATCATAGCGTCTGCCAACAGGCAATCCCATACGCCTCAAGATGGTTTTCGTCATGTCAACAAATTTTCCACTGCTCAACATCTCACCACGGCGCTTGCCATAACTGTTGACCGCATCAAAGCCCATATTCAGGACCTTAGTGAACAGAGCCTCACTGCTCTTGAGATTTGGAAAAACACGTTTCATCGAACCGTTGCCGGAATAGGAAACAGTGAGAGTGGAATCACACATGCCAACCATGTAAAGTCCTGGCAATCCGTTTTCTACCGCAAGTCGTCTCCATCGCTCAATCCACTTGCTCACATGAGGATGAGTCCATGGATTGTAGAGCACGAAGATTGGCTTGCCGTCCACCTTCATGTAACGGTTGTCGCGGAAAGCAGGGAGCAAGGCATAGAAATGCGCAATGTCGTCAGCCTCACCCGGATAGGTCTGCTCAATCAACATCGAGTCTTTCTGCAATCCGGACTTGCGTTCCCATGTCTTGTTGCTCCATGAGTGATTTGCCCAACAAAGACAAAACGGGAAATCAGGTTTACCGCTGGCAAGTACCTCATTGAACGGACGTTCCAGCAACTGACGTCCGGCAAACCAATAGTGATAGTAGCAAAAGCCTTCGATACCAGCCTCCTTTGCCAAACAGGCCTGCATCTCGCGACTTTCCGGCAGACGCAAGTCATAGAAACCCAAGTCGGCAGGCACTTTCGGTTGCACATGCCCACGAAACAAAGGTTTGGCTTGCACTACATTGGTCCATTCCGTAAACCCTGGTCCCCACCATTCATCATTTTCTATAATGGGATGGAACTGAGGGAGATACAAAGCTATAATACGTGGTTTCATATTCATTTCGTCTTCTGTTTTCAAGTTAATCAATCTTCAGTTATCTTGTTCAGACTGCTTCCTGCTTTTATATTCAGTCAGTCTTTAGCCGTTTAATGATTTTTGCAGGTACACCAGCCACAACGCAAAAAGGAGGAACATCGTGAGTGACAACACTTCCTGCACCAACGACTGAGCAGTCACCTATCTCCACTCCAGCCAAGATACAAGCATTCTGCCCAATCCACACCTTGTTGCCAATCTTCACCACACCCTTTGAATGCAAAGGTCGAAGAATCGGAACAATCTCCATTTGCGAGGCAGACAAATCACCATGAGAATTGTCACTGATAAGCACATTGGCACCAGTCAGCAGGTCGTCCCCTATTTCGACAGATTGCAGAGCAGTGATGTGGTTCGAGTCACCGAAATGGCAGTTCTTCCCGATGGAAATCCTGCCATCGCCCCATGAAGTAAGGGTAAGCCGTTTACCGAACTCACTTCCACTTCCGATGGAAACTTTGTTCAGTCCCGACAAATTGATGGGCAACGGCTGGATGAGAGCACCCCTCCCAAACAGTCTGAACTTATGGGCAATGCAAGCAGAATAAGCATGCACCATTATGCGACTGATGTAGTATGATAAATTCATGAGATCATTCTGTTTTTATACAAGTTTGTTTTTAGTCTTTATTCAAGAGCCTTTATTATCCGAGAGCACATGGTTGTAAAACTCAATGGTATTCTGCACATTGGACTCAACGGAGTAGAAATGGTTGACTGTTTGAAAAGCTCGCTGCCTCATGCATTCGTCCGCCTTTGAATCAAGATATTTCAGCAAATCAGCCAACTCATCAGAAGTCTTGTAGCGCAAACCAATTTCTCCACCAGTGAACTTCAGTCCATTCTCAAACTGTTCGTGCATACCTCCGCAGTCCTTGCCAACCACAAGGCAACCCTGGAACATTGCCTCGGGCATCACCCTTCCAAAAGCCTCTGATGCCGACGGCACTATGACACACTGGGCATCACGCATTAGTAGAGGCAAATCCTTGCGCATGCCCAGGAAAACCACTTTCCCGTCAAGTTCTTGTTCCTTCACTTCTCGAAGCAGAGACTCCATGTACTCAGATTTCAAAGCCTCACCTGCCACCCACAGCGGAGTGTCAATCTGCGACTTTCCATAAGCATGGATCAACTCGTCAAGTCCTTTAGTCGGTTCAAGTCTACCTGCAAACAACAAGTATTTTCCCTTGCCGTCACTCGGAAAAGGCATAGTCTCAGCTTTAGGGGCAATTCCATTGTAAATCACCGCCGAATGAGGATTACCGGAAAGACGATGATGCTTCTGAATATCCTTCGTGATGCAGATGGAAAAATCCACAGTATTCAAGAATGAAGATTCCGACGGGAAGTAATGCATTGAGAAATCGAGGTCGGCATATTCACGGAAATGATAAACGTGAGGAATGCCACACTGTTTTGCTGCTCGTGCACCAATATCAATCACACTCACATTGGTGTGAACCAAATCCACGCCCTCAAGCATGGTTGCCAACTGTCTGCCGGCTTTATGGTTGACTATCCTTCGGGCAACCAGCCTTGGAATCCAAAGCAGATAATCCTTGAAGGATGAATCATATGGATAAGTATTCGGACGGTAATTGAGACAAACAGTCTCTGCACCCAACCGTTCAACATCATCTTTCAATCCACCGGCATCGGGCAAAACAACCAAGGCTTCATGACCCAGTCCAATTATGCCTTTCAGTAAAGCCAAGAAAGACTTTGAAGCCCCACCATAAGGGTCAGAAGAATTAAGTACATACGCAATTTTCATAGCCAAGCCTCATTCTCCTTTCTATCAGTTTTCCTTGATATCCAAGCCTCACCATCCTTTCTTTCAGTTTTCCTTGAGTCCATTATCCTCTTGCAATGGCTCAAGATAAAGCCAGTGGTTCTCAACACATTCACCGGAGACTGCACAAACAGCAGGCAGCACTTCAATAGTCTACGCATTAAGGACAAGCCAGGGTCGCAGGCAATGACCATCATGCGAATCCATATTTCTTTCTTGGAAAAGAGCGCTGAATTGCCATGCAATTTTCTGTCGTGCAAAACCCTCGCATGAGGAGCAAGAATAGTTTTCCTGCCATGATAAACCATGCGGGTATAGTAATTGTTGTCCTCGCCATACTGGAAGAAAATCGGATTGAAACCACCGACATGCTTTATCAAGTCTATCGGCATGAACCAGCAAGCAGCACACACCTCACCAATCTCATATGACTGGTGGCATTCATGGTTTATAAGTAAATCATCAAGCAACTCATTATTGGCTCGCTTCAACGATTCTCTGAACATCGTGTCAATCCTACTGCCGTCGCCACAGAGATGAACCGGAGAAACAAGATTCCTGCCGTCTGCCACCTTCAACATTTCCTCAATGGCAGTAGACTGAAGGTAAGCATCTTGATTGAGCAACAACACATAGTCAGCCTCATGCTCCAGCGCATATTTAATCGCAATATTATTGCCACCGCCAAAGCCAAGGTTACGCGGCTGAGGCATCCAAATGACCTGCGGATAATGAGAAGGAACAAAATCTCGGGTTCCGTCCGTAGATCCATTGTCGACCACTATCACCTCAGTATGGACAGAACTTTCAGTCAGGCACTTCAAGCATCGGTCTATCCACCTCATACCATTGTAGGTGACGACTACAGTATAAATCAGTTTTCCTTCTTTCTCCATACGAACTTCACTTTAGATTCTTTTTCCCATACGAACTTCACCTTAGACAGCATATACAGAAGTCCCACTATCAGATACTGCAAAGCAATCTGGAAGCTGTGGAAACGGTAATAGAATATTCCGAATATAGGAATGGTGGCAAGGATGAAAAGCATCATTACCTCCGAAATCTCATACTCGCGGCGATCGATATACCTTATTACTACAACACACAAGAGAGCATAGAGCACACTCCACACGATGGCACCCACCACCCCAATGTCGAGCATCCATGCCCCGACATGAGTGGCAAACACACCAATGAAGAACCCTTCCTTTGCCGAGCGCTCTTCCTTCACCTGTCCATAGTCGCTTCCAAGAACCACATGCGAGATAATCGGGATTTCACGTTCGGGATAAATCAAGCTCGGGTCGGAATTGTCATAGAAATAGCAGAAGTTGAGATAAGACTGACCAGCATATTGCAAAACACTTCCCGACGTTCCTTCATCCGTGTCATCAAACCTGGCTGCGGAAACGGCTATCAAGTAGACACAACCAACCAATGCGAAAGGAACTCCTATCATAAGCAACAAGCGTTTCACCACTTTTGTCAGTACCTTTTGGAAGAATACGAGGCAAAACACAAACATCTCTGCATAGAGAATCAGCTCAGCACGGTCTACTGCCTGTATGGCTTTCAACGGACCGCTCAATGAGATGAAGAGAAGAATCGACGTAAGCCACAGCGATTTCTTCTCCACACAAGAGTAATAGAAAAACAGAGGCAGAGCCAATATCGTTGTATAGTTCAGATAGTTAAAATATTGAAATACACCGGGCAACGACATTGCCTTGACATCTGCCAACGACATTTCCTCGTTATAGTGGGCTTCACGGACCTCATTCAAATCACCGTTCAAAATGTCCATCGTGGAGTCGGCAATCAAGTAGAAATTCAGCAATGCCTGGACAAGCAGAACCAGGCAAAAGCCAAAGATAATCAATGGATGGATGTTATAGACATTCTTTATCTTGTCGACCTTGATGTAATTGAATGGAACAACCGTCAGAGTCAGAAGGAAACAATAGAGCACCGTAGGAATAAATCCAAGTTCCGGTTCCCATCCGTTCACCAACACGCCACTGCCCTCAAGCATATTTCCAAGCACCATGATGATAGAGCAGAAGGAAGTGATGGCATAGAGCAACGACATGTACACCACCACACTAAAGCATCTGTTCTTTATCCAAAGATAGGCTGTCAGACTTGAGAAATATATGAAGGGAATGAAATACATAGGCTGTCCTTACAAGTTCTTTATGCGGTTCAACATCTCTTCAAAACAGCCAAATGCCATCTTGTGTGCCAACTGTCTGTCGGGCTTTTGGTTCATACAAGCATGCAGTGCATGGTTGAATTCTGCCTTTGCATTGTCAAGTCCTGCAGTGATATCCACCATATGGTCGGTCAGCGACAAGTCTTCCAACAGTCCCTGAATCTTGTGTTCATAACTCAGAGCGACAAACGGCACTTCGTTGTTTATGGCAAAAACTACGGAATGGTACCTTGCCCCTACCACCATCTTTGCATGGGAAATGATGGTCTGCTGTACATCAGAACTGTATGTGTCGGGCATGATATAGATATTCTTGTCTTCACATTTCTGTTTAAGAGTCTGGAAATATCTGTAGTCCCCCTTGCTTCCAAGTGAACAAAGCTGTGGCAGCATCACGATTTGGGCTGTCGGATAAGTCTTGCGCAACTCCCTCATGATGTATAGATAGAAATCATCGATTACGTCCTTGGATAGCGACTTGAATGCAAAGTGCCAAGTCAATTCATTGGGCACAAAAACCACATATTCAGAACTGAGGTTCTTGCTGATATCCTCAGGCAAACTCACATTTGGATGAGTGAGGAAAGCCGTGTCGACTGACGGTGTGAATGAAATGCCCATACTCTCAGCCAAGTCTTTTGACTTACGGTCACGCAAGGACAAGAACGAAAAGTCTTTCAGCATTTCAATGGAGAGTTTTCTGAACCGCTGTTCCAATGGAGAGGAAACAGGGAACGGACCTATTGACCTGGAGTAGTACACTATCGGTTTGTGCAAGTCGCGCGCAATCTGCAAAAGATACATGTGGCGCCAATTCTGGAAACCTCCCATACAAATGCCACCGGGAGCACATACCACGACATCTGCCTTCTTGTAATAAGAAAGCAACTTGCGCAGCACTGGATGAAGCGCCGTTCCCAGTCTTGTCATATTGTGTTTTATGATTGTCTCTGCCGATTCATAAGCTCTGAAATTGCGTCTGAAGATGAAGTTCACATATTTGTTGTTTGCATTTTCAACCACAAATTCATTGATTGCATTCTGGAAATCCTGGAAAGCAAGAACCGTGATCTGGGCATCGGGCAATGCCACATTCAGAGAATGCATCAACGCACGGTGGGCTGATTCATCTCCACGATTGCCAACAGGTTGGTTTATGACAAGTATATTATTTATCTTCATGTATGTCCTCTATTAATTCTTCGAATTCTTCTCCTCGCCAATTAAACATGGTAAACATTGGTCTGCTCCACATCCTTGCGTGTGGACTCTGCAATCTTCACTTCATCGGTCAGATATCCGGTTCCGATTACCAATACAAGTGCTTCGTTGCGCGGAATTCCGAACACCTGGTGAATCATGCTGAGTTTGTTATGGTAAAAACCGCATGACAAGGGAATCGTACCCAAGCCCATATAGTGGAGGGCATTGATAAGGTTCATTGCATAAAGTCCACCGTCCACATAGCACTGGAAAGGTTCATAGTGCAAGAATCCTTTCATATTGGCAGTAACCACAATAGCACAATGCACATCATTGTAGAAACCGTTACATCCGCCCTGCATTTTCAGCAGCTGATGACATTTCTCTCCAAGGTAAATATGTGTGTGCCATGTCTGTCGGTTGCAGGCAGAAGGAGTGCGTGCTGCCAATTGCAAAGCCTTGTCCAAGAGGTCTTTTGAAGGCAGTTCGCCAGTGAAATATCTGATGGAATGACGGCTCAACAAAAGGGATTTGAAATCACCGCTGGCAGCATCTCTTATGTCTTCAGCCTTTTCCAGTTTAATGCCTGCTGGAGTAAGAAGTGATGAAGGTTCAATGCTTGCCTTTGTGCAGAGAGTCATGAACATTGTCTTCAACTCAGTCACATCAACGCCATCCTGCTCCTGATAATTCAAATAAGCCTTGATGGTGGACAATGGATAGACAAGGAACGAAGGATTACGTGTTCCATACAAATCATTATATTTGGAGAGTCTTTGCAACAAGGCACGAACCTTTTGCTGTCCGAATCCATGACGGGTATTCTTCATTGACATTCCCTTCTCTATCACGTGGTTCTCCCGAATCAAGGTGTATTGCATCTTTTCCATGTCCTTGTCGGTATGGAAAGAGGCATTGTACTTGAGCTGTCGCCACCAATACTGCAGGACCTCAACAAGTAGCAGCAACGATTTGGGAGCGTTCTCTCTTATTTTATAATATATGTACTCTCTATTCATATCTTCTTCTCTTCCTATTCTTTCTCTCTGTTCTTCTCAACTTTGTTCACATCATCTACTCTTTGTTCATCTCATTACTTCCCGTATATTCGCCAAATCTTTCCAACCGAAGATCAGGCTCTGCATCTGCATTTTGAAGAATTTACGGTACGAAGGAATCATCAGGTTTGCCATTGTTCCCGATGCAAAGATAGTGATTATTGCCACAACAGCTGCTCCGTAGATGCCATACTGTTGGATGACGGACAAATTAAGTCCAATGCAGACTATACATCCAAACACATTGCGCAAGGACACATATTTCTGCCGTTTCTCAATTATGATAAGTTGACCTGAAGTCTGCGACAACGCATCACCAATCACCTTGAATGCCATTATCGACAAGACTGAGGCAGCCATGATATACTGTTGTCCGAAGGTCAATGCCACCAACGGATAAGCCACCAGTGCAACCAATACTGCTGCAAAGATGCAAAGCCACACCGTGATGTTCATGAACAGTTGCGACTGCCTTGCGTAGCGGACCTTGTCTTCACTTTGTATCTTGACCAAAACCGGACTTACAGTCTGCGATATTATTGTAGGCATGAACACGAGTACTTCCACAAAGCGTACTGCTACTGAATAGATACCTACCGAACTGTCGTCGAGTATCTTTCCAATCATCACCTGGTCGATGCGGTGGTAAACCACGATGGCAGCACCCGAAAGCAACAGTGGGAAGGACTGCTTTATGAGGAAAGCTGCAAGATGCAAATCAAATCTCCATTTGAAGACACAGTCCACAGTCCTTGAGTAAGACAGCAGATAACCGCTTGCCAAAAGAACTGCATCGAACACCAACGCCAGAATGAAACAAATCAATGATGCATGACAAAGAAGAAGCACCACCTTTATAATCATGCCAACAATCGTACGTGTGATTTCTGTTTGCACCACATGCTT
This sequence comes from Acutalibacteraceae bacterium, assembly GCA_963645405.1. Taxonomy (GTDB): domain Bacteria; phylum Bacteroidota; class Bacteroidia; order Bacteroidales; family Bacteroidaceae; genus Colivivens. The sequence goes on along the minus strand of CAVISR010000010.1, from coordinate 20,804 downwards.
GTTCATCACGATTGAAGTGAAGTGGTTTCTCGCAACCCATGTGGTATTTAGAATTACGCTTGCCGAATAGATGAATATCAAGGACTGCGTCAATGAATCTGCCTCGAACAAGACGGTATAGACAAAAATCAAGGCGACTGCAATAACTGCGAAAAACAGTTTCAGAGCAAAGGTCGTTCCAATCAGGCGGTCTCTCCATTCCTTGTTTTTTGCTTCCTCCCTTATCTGAATGCTGTCAAGTCCGAAATCGGCAAACACCTGGAATATGGACACGATGCTTATGACATAATTCATCAGTCCGTATTGCTCTGCTCCAAGATAGCGCGCCACAAGGATTCCAACAAATAAAGAGCCCAACAGATTGACACACTTCCCCAGTACAGCCCAATAGATATTGGACAATACCTTTGTCTTTGTAGTCGATAGGTTGAGTTTGCTTTGTATGTAGGACAGTATATTCATCAAGTCATTCAGCAATAATAAAGTTTCCAGTCCCTATTCTCTCCAAGGGACATTCGTCTAAACCATCTCAGAATCCTCAGACTCGTCAGAATCTTCGAACTCTTCGGAACCTCAAGACATATCTAATCCTTATGACATCTCCGACTCTCCAGACACCTCCGACTCTTCAGAATCCCCATACTTCTCCGTGTTCTCTGCACCGTCAGACTTGAACAGAATCTTACGGCATTTCCACAAGGCTGTACAAATGAACGAAAGTACGAGCATGGCTCCTACGAATATCATGCGCTTTGGACCAGAAGGTTTGATTGGCACGGTCACACTCTTCAATGTGGTGAATGACGGTGTCTTCTCCTGTATCTTCGCTTTCATTGCCTGCAGCTGGGTATTCATTGCACTGTAGGTATTGTATTTCACCGACATGTCATTCTCCAGTTTGTCGCGTTCAGAGATGTAAGCCTGCAGAATAATGTCCTTGTGAGAGTCCGAATAGTCGCTGTAGGCTTTCAGAGCCTCTTCATATTCCACCTTCGCGCTGTCCGTGAGATGCTGGTAATAGTCGCAGTCAAGGCGTATTTTGCTTGTCTTGTACTTGATGATGAAGTCCTGCAAGCGTTCCTTTACTGAATCGGTCATTGTGGCACACACCAATGGGTCCTGGTCTCTCACCATGATGGAAATCACGTTGGTTTTCTTGTCTACTGCACATCGTATGTTTCCCATCACCTGCTGCACGAGCATATAGTCCTCTTCCGACATGTAAAAAGGATTTATGCGCTGGTTGCCGTCGGACGAACCTCTTTTTTTCTTTGGCTTGAACAAATCCTTTACATATTTGGATGCCAAGGCAAACGGACGGGTCAACATATTCTTCTTCTGATGCTTCGTCATGTAAGTGTAGTAGTCGGTATTCACCTCGCCATCCTCTGTCCGGACCTTGATGTCAAAAAGGCTGACGATGAATTCCGGGGATTCAAACAAATCCGGATAGAGCAACGGATAGATGGCATCCGAGCCTCCTATGTCACCCAGGTTTATACCGAATGATGAAGCAATTGAGGAAAGTCCTCCACCCACATCCTCTCCGCTTGATTCCGGAGCAAGCGAAACGTCGCAGTCATAATATCTAGGTTGTGGCAAAATCCATATGCACGACAGGATGAATACTATCACAAAGACATAGATGTATGTGCGCTTCTTGTGCAGTACCGCTTTCTTGATATCCTTGAGATCTATAATCTTTACAAGTTCTTTCTCTTTCATACGCCTGCAATTACTTCAGTATGTTAGCAATAGTAACCATCATTGTTGCGATGGAAGCGGCTGATGTTCCCATGGCTGCATATTCGGCAGTGGTCATCTTTGCCTTGTTCTTCTTCGACGGGACTACAATCTGGCAACCTGGTTGCACAGCGTCCTTTGAGTGATGGCTCAGCAGTTCCACAGAACCGTTCATATAGATGGCATACACACGGCTCTTGCGTGCGTTGTCGCCATATCCGCCGGCACGCTTGATGTAGTAGTTGAGCGATTCGCCTTCCTTGTAGTTCATTGTGATTGGGTACATCACGTCGCCTGTAATCTTCACCGTGCTGGTGTATTGCGGAATTACGAGTTTGTCGCCTTCGCGCAGTGCCAGGTCGTCGTCGCCTCCAGGGTTCTTCATTGCCTTTTCCAGGTCGATTGCCACATTGGATGTGGTGCTCAGGTCGAGTTTCATGTTGAGCAGTGTGTCGGCTTTCTCTAGGTCGAAATTCTTGTCGCCCTGCATTGCCTCTTCGTAGAGGGCAATCTGTGAAGTTCTCAATGATGCCTCGTTCTGCTGGCGTTCTTCCTCTGTCATTCTGCGTTCAAGTCGTGCACCCTTGGCATAGGCAACGTCGGTCAGTCCTCCCGAAGCCTTGATGAGGTCGCTCAGCCTATAATTCTTGCTGGTAATGGAATATGTTCCTTCGAAGTTCACTGCTCCCGAAACCTGCACGCTCTGCATCTCGGTGTATGTAGGACTCTTTCTCACCACTACCTCGTCGAACGGCTGCAGCACAAAGCCCTGTTCTCCGTCGATTACGAATCCGTCTTTCAGTGCAAACGAATAGGTCTCGGATATCACGTCGGATGTGGATGTCGACTTTGGGTCATACACCCTGCGGAACACGTCGACCTTGGTGGTTGAGGCTGATGTGGTCAGTCCTCCTGCCTGCAACACGATGTCCTCCAGTGTGGTATTGTCTGCAAACTGGTATGTTCCTGGATACATCACTTCTCCGTCTATTTTTATTGTCTGCTCAGTTACATAGTCCTGACGGCTCGGAATGAACAGCACATCGTTCTTCTGCAATGGGATGTCGGGCACTGACCCGTCGAGCAGTCCCTTGATGTCTACCGGTATCACTTCAAGTGTCTTGTCCGCTTTCTCGCGGTGCATCACTCCACGGTTGATGAATGCATCTTCGCGCACTCCTTCTGCTGCCAGAATGAGGTCGCGCACTCCGCTTATGTCACCGCCCATCTGGTACATGCCAGGATGGTAGACTGCGCCACGGATCTCCACCATGTTTGAATAGCGTGCAACCACTGAGTCAACATAGATGGAGTCACCGTCGTTCAGATTGAAGTTGCTCATGTTGAATTCCCCGATGGTGAAGATGGAGTATTCGCTTCCGCTCTTTCGGATGAGACGCACGTTCTTCTTGTAGGCATCGCCCGTAAATCCGCCCGCATAGTTGATGATGGTAGAGAGACTTTCGTCTTTCTTCATCTCATAGAACATCGGACGTTTCACCCTACCCTTAATTCTCACGAGGCAGTCGTACGGACCTACTACGATGATGTCGTTGTCCTGCAGACGGACATCGCCCCGTGAGTTGCCGTTCAATATGTAGTCATACACGTCGATGGAGGCAATCTGATGTCCTGCCCTGTAGACTTTTATGTCGCGCAATGTACCTATGTCGCTTATTCCTCCTGCTGCATAGAGGGCATTGAACGATGTGGACAATGAACTCAGGGTATAGGTGCCAGGCACTTTCACTTCTCCCATCACCTGAACAATGATTGATCGGGTTTCGCCCACCGACAAACTTACTTTCGAGCCTGAATAGTATCTGCCCAGACGTGACGACAAGGCAGTCTGTGCCTGTGCCACGGTCATGCCGGCAAGTTTGATGGGACCCACTCCCTCTATCGTGACTGTTCCGTCGGGAGAGATTACACTTTCAAAGGTTTCCTGCGATGCCCCCCACACGTCAATGATGACGGCGTCACCTGCTCCAAGGTAGTAGTTTGAAGGTGTGGCTATATTCATGTTGGGCTGGAAGGTGATTTCGGAGTTGTTGAAGAGATTGTGTCCGAACACTTGGTCTTCGGTGTTGCCGAACATGTTCTTATAATATAATAAGGAGTCGATGTCAAGAAAACCTATCTCACCGTTCATCTGCTGGAGGCGTTCCTCGTTGGTGTAGTATTTCTGTCCGTTCTTGCCTCTGACTTCACTCTGGACCATGTAGTTGTTCTGCTGCTGATAAGCCTCGCCTTCGAGCTGGCGGTTCGTACGCATACGGCTGGTCGACACTGAGGAGTTGGTGCCCGAGATGTCCACTGCCCCCAGCTGTTCCTGCTTTGCCTCCATGTTCTTCCGGATTCTCTTCAGTTGCTGCACTGTCACACCCTTTTGCAGGAGTTTCTGTACGATTGTAGCCTGGTTGTCGCCCTTTGCCTGCTGCTTGGTCACGAAGTCTATCACCTGATTGTCAGACATCGACTGGGCACAGATGAAACTGAGCTGACAACTTATGATTGACAACACGGCGAATATAAAGATTCTTTTTATCATTGTTTGATTCGTTGCATTCATCATCCTTTGGTCTTTGTTAGGCTTATTAGTTATTGACTCTTAGTTATTTCTGACTTGTTGTGGCTAAGTGTTGCTTTTCCCCGTGATGAAGAAAAGCATTGTCTCCATCATTATCTTTGCATCAATCCACAGATTGCGGTGCTCCAGATAGTCGAGGTCCATGTCGAGCCGGCGTATCATCTTCTCCATGGTGTAGGTGTAGCCGTTGTGGATGGTGGCATTCGATGTCATTCCCGGGCGGCTGATGTAGAGAAGTTCGTAGTCGGGACGGAGGGCGCAAATCTGTTTGATGAAGTACGGACGTTCGGGACGGTAGCCCACGAAGGTCATGTCGCCGCGCAACACGTTGATGAGTTGCGGCAGTTCGTCGAGGTGGTGTGTACGCAGGAAACGTCCGACTTTCGTGATGCGCTCGTCGTCGTCCTGCGCCAGTTGGGGCCCGTCTTCCTCGGCTTCCACATTCATTGTCCTGAACTTCAAAATATTGAATGGTTTGCCGTGCAGCCCCGTACGTTCCTGTTTGTAGAGGATGGGACCATTGCCTTCAGCCCTTTGTGCTATTATGATTGCAAGAAACACCGGAGAAGAACAAATCAGCCCAATCAGCGAGCCTACTATGTCCAAAGCCCGCTTCATTGCTCTCTCAAAAGAGTTCATCCCGTCTATTATTGTAGTCTTCGATTCCTTTGTCATTCTTTTTCTGTCAGTTTCATGCGTTGCCGCATACGAACTCATACTCACGCAATTATATTTACAAACGTAAGTACCGGTTATTTATTGTGAACCCTGCCAAACAAATTGCTTTCCTTCACTGGAACAGCCCCCATTTTAGGCAAGGTCAGTCAAAATTCATGCAAAGATACGACAAATTTGCCTAAGCACAAAACAATCACACCAAATTTATGGTGTTTGGTCACAAAGAACTTGTATCTTTGCATGAAAATTGTATCCACAGACAATATCAAAGACTATGAACAAGAAAATATCAGGCACACTCATCATGGCATTGTTACTCACATGCCACACGATGAACGCACAGGAAAAAGCATTGAGCAAGAGCGAAGCGCAGCAACAGGCTGCAGAGCTCGTAAGTGAATGGAAAGAGGGAGTGAAAACTGCTACAAGGAAAAATGTCGACAACTCATGCATCAGTCAGGGCGACCTCCGCATGAGATACACCGTCAAGGTGTTTGGCAACAAACCAGCCGACGGGCGCAGCATGTGGATATCAATGCATGGAGGCGGCAACGCACCCACAGCACTCAACGACAGTCAGTGGGAGAACCAAAAGGTGCTCTACCAGCCCAGCGAAGGCGTCTACGTCTGTCCGCGCGCTCCGTGGGACGACTGGGACATGTGGTTCAAGAACCCCATCGACAGTATGTTTGAAGAACTCATACGCACACTCGAAGCCCACTACGATGTCAATCCCAACAAGGTTTACCTCATGGGCTATTCAGCCGGTGGCGACGGAGTGTGGCGAATGGCGCCACGCATGGCAGACCACTGGGCTGCAGCCTCAATGATGGCAGGACATCCCGGAGATGTCGACATGCGGAGCCTCCGAAACCTTCCTTACATGATTTGGTGCGGAGGCAACGACGCTGCATACGACCGCAACAAACTGGATGCAGAACGCGGATTGATGCTCGACTCACTCCAGAAAGCCGACCCCGAAGGATTCATCCACAGCACACACATTCTGCCGGGCAAACCCCACTGGATGGACCTCGAGGACAAAGCGGCATTGCCATGGATGGCAAAGTACAAGAGAAACCCCTACCCCACACACATCGAATGGGTACAGGGCGACAATGGCCGCCGATTCTTCTATTGGCTTGGCGTGCCAAAGGGCGAAACCCAGAAGGGGAACTTCATCAGCGCAAGCATAAAGGGCAACACCATAAGCATCAGCCAGTGCGACTACTCCGAAGTGACACTCTATCTCAACGACTCGCTCGTGGACCTCGACAAGAACGTAAAGGTGAGATGCAACGGCAAGACCCTTTTCAGCGGAAAGCTCAAAAGGCAGAAGAGCAACCTGCGGTCGTCACTCTACGAAAGGAACGACCCCGACTATTGCTTCCCAGCCAAAGTCACAGTGAAGATTGCCGGGAAGTAATGCCGACAGAACAGGGAGATGAAGAGCTGAGGCAAATCGTCTTCAGTTCTTCCACCATCTCCTGCGGCAGGCTTAGCCGGATGTCATCCGAATGTGCGTTGATAGCATCCAGGAAGTGAGGCAATTCTTTTGCATACACATCCTTCATGTGGTCATTATATCCGTCTGCGTGAGAAAACGAATAGCTGATATTGGCCATTCTGTCTGCCAGCTTCACGAACGGAGCATAAGGAGTTGTCCTTATACCCTGGTAGTACCGTTCCCCTGCCCTTTCAGCACGCGTGCGTCCCTTGTCGTTCGTCAGCGCATAAACAATCTCTGCAGCCATGAAAGCCTGATCGTCAGTCATGAACTGCCGTGCAGCCTTCACCGTGTCGTTGTAGGTAAGGCGCGCATCCTCAATGCTATCGTGATAGAACGCACCGAAAAACAACGGTATCACATCCGCCTCATCCGCCCACACCAGGTGTCCGTACTTATACACAAACCCGGCAACCTTGTCAAGATGAAACCCATAGGGCAAGTTGCCGTACTTTTGGTTCACACTGTCGTGCAGCTCATGTGCCGACTTCCGTATCTGTTCCAAAACGTCCTTGTGCCGTTCCACACAATCCACAAAGACCCCTCTATTCCTTTCGTCCATAATCAAATAAACTTCTTTCGCTGCAAAGTTAAGCATTTATCCCTCGTATTGCGTCAAGTCCTCGATTCCGGCATCCCGCAGTGCCTCCTTTCTCTCCACACAAGTGCCGCACTTTCCGCAATGCTTCTCGTTCCCCTTGTAGCAGCTGTAAGTCTTCGTGTAGTCGATGCCCAGACGCTTGCCGATTCTTGCTATGTCCGCCTTCGAGATACTGGTGTATGGAGCCTCAATCGAGATATTCTCATAAGTGCCGTGCGCCATGGCGTCCGACATTGATGCAATGAATTCAGCACGGCAATCGGGATAGATGGCATGGTCGCCCGCATGGTTGGCGATGAAAACCCGCTTCAGTCCCCTGCTCTCAGCCAGTCCACAGGCAATGGCAAGCATGATGCCGTTGCGGAAAGGCACGACAGTCGACTTCATGTTCTCATCCTCATAATGTCCCTCGGGCACAGCATCAGCACCCTCAAGAAGCGATGACTTGAAATAATCCTTGATGAATGCGAGAGGAATCACCAGGTGATCTATACCCAGTTGCCGGCAATGATACTCCGCACATTCCATTTCCCTTTTGTTGTGGTTGCTCCCATAGTCGAAAGTCACACCGAGAGCAATTCTGTCCCTATAGTCGTACATGAGAGTGACACTGTCCATCCCTCCCGAGACGATGATAACCGAATCCTTTTCCTTCATATTCACCTGTTGTTGTGTTTGCCTGTTTACTTCTTTGTTTTGTTTGCCTGTTTACTTCTTGTTTTCCCGTTTTACCTCGGATGGTCTTGTGTATTGCCTCGGTTCCGGCAGCATTCCCCTGCACATCACTCCTTCTCCGGCACAGAATCAATCTCCACATCCCAATTCAAGCAGCAAAATTACAAATAAATAATGAGACAGCCGTAGTTCGGGAACAATATAATGCAACAAGCCTGCCAGTACTTCAAATCATCCGCTTCAGTCAGGACTCGAGTACCGAGTAATGAGTACTCAAGTACTGAGCACAGGAAACTCTAGTACCAACTAGTCGGGACTACAAAGACAATCGGTCGCTTATCTACGAGGGAACATATGACCGACATGACGGAAACAATGAAGCGGAAGATTTCAAGACGGAACCTTTTCCAGTGCTTTATCTCGCCTTCTTTCAGCGTTTTACCTCGCCTTCTATTTTCGTCACCTTGCCCGTCAGTTCCTTCATCGCTTCCACCAGGACGGGTATCATCTCGATGTAGTTCACATATTTGTTGCCATCGGCTGAATCATACACCAAGTTAGGGAAAGTCTTTTCAAGTTCTTCAACGGGTATTCCGTAATGAGTCTTGCCGGGACTCTCTATGTCCAGCTGCTTCAAGTCCATAGGAGTTGCATCTACAGTGTTGGACTTCTGCAAAAGTTCTTCCTGCAAGACTTCATGGTTGTACCTGTATTCGATTGGAGTAAGACTCGTCATCCGTTCAAGTGCCGTTTCCGAAGACTCATGGAAGAGCTCATAGTTCGTAGTTTCAGACGAAGAGTTCGACACTGCGTTTGAATATACTGTACCGCCTACCACTGACACGTCGCCAATGATTTTCACGTTACCCATAAAATAGCCGGCATATCTGCCATTAGTGGAATTGCCCATGTTATCGTGTGTAACAGTTCCGAATATTGCAGCCCCTTTGGATTGGTTTGCCAAGCTACCGAACACGGCATAATTGTATCCACTCGCTGCATTGCCGGCACAGGCAAGCAAACCATAGGCACGTCCGCTGCCAGTCCCGCCATTCTTACTCATTGCCGTGGCCTTGAGTCCGACAGAGAAATTAGCGCCATTCACATCCGAGAAGCCATCCAAGGCAATTCCAAAGCCCGTGCCATAGTCAGGACGGAAACATTCGCTGTAAAGACCATGTCTGTTGCCCACGACATAAACCTGATAGCGGTTGTTTCCCCATGTCCCGGCATCAGCAGTAGACAATTGCACGCTATCGAGTCCGAATCCAGTGTGGCCTTTGCTGTCCACACGCAGTTGGGCATTGCACCCAAGACTTGCAACTAAGAATATTGTCAATAGAATACGCCTCATACATTTCATCATTGGTTGGTCACACATCATTCTACACTTTCATTCCACCTTTATTTTATCAGCACCTTTTCTCCGTCAATGATATTGACACCCTTCTGCGGAGCCGACAGTTTCTGCCCCATTACGTTGTATGTTCCGCTTGCAGTTCCCGGCTTGACTGCCTCACCAGCATCTTCCCTTGTTTGCTTTATTGATGTTGGCGTAATGTCTGGATAGAACGGCATCGGGTGGAACGTGTTGTACTTCTCGTCTATCTCGGATGTGGGATTATGCTCCGGAGCAAGGTAGACGACCTCTCCAAATTGCTTGAACATGTTCAAATGTGAGCAATGTAGAGCCCATGGATTGATAAATCCAGCCATTCCAACCATTCTCCAGTCAACATACATGTAATCCAAAAGATGGTTCTGGGCATTGATGCAACCGATACCTTCTATTATCTCGTAGTTGTAGAAGCCTGGAGAAATTTTCCACGGAGTTACTAAAGTGTGTTCTGAAGTACAGCAGTGCAGCAGAATCATGTCCCTTATTGACCCGTCGGTAAGGGTTATCGGATAGCGGTCGACCACAGGTCTTATCTTGTCCATCCTCTTGAACTTGGGATAATCAACAATAATGGTATCACCCACTTGCATCCTGAAGTCGTAGAGGAAACGTTGTGCCCTTTCAATGTCCTTAGGCGACTGATATCTGTATTTTGGACTTAACGACTCAGTGTAATACCCCCTTATCAAGTCATCCTCTTCACGCAGGAAACCGACAAGGAACGGCGTTGTATGTGTCCAAGGATAGCGGTAATAATAAGTTATGTCTTTCGAGAGAGTAGACTTTGGGTCGAGAAAGACCCTGTTGCCATCCGCATCATACATGTCAAGCATCACCTTCTTGTATGTAATCCCGTCGAGAATTGTATCTCCGGAGAGATAATAACGGTACCAGCCAAATTCCTGTATATGCATATAACCACAATTGTATGCATAATATACCCACTCGGGGTCTCCATCAAGCATTGTGTAATGCCGCTGAGAGTAAGCAGATACAGAAATCATGTACACTGCTGCAATCAAGAATAATTTCATTTGTCTCATAAGCAAATTATTTTATAGGGGTTATAGTCCTTATAGCACCACGGGACTGGTTCATCAGATTGCCGAATACAGCATAATTGTATCCGCTGGTTGCTTCGCCGGCACGGGCGAACACACCAAAAGCCCTGCCTCTGCCAGTGTTGCCACCAGTCTTGTTCATGGCAGTAGCCCTTACGCCAACAGAATACTGAAAACTATTGACATCAGAAAAGCCGTCTATCGCATACCCCCAGTTGGGAGTCGAACCTTGGTTGAAACTCTCGCTGTACAGCCCGTGCTTGTTGTTCACGATGTAAACCTGGTAAAGGTTGGAACTCCAAGTGCCAGCTTCACTTGAATACAGTTCCACACTGTCCGGTCCGAATCCAGTGTGGCCGATGCTGTCCACACGCAGTTGGGCATGTCCATCCAAACCTGCTATAGTGCCAAGAGTAAGTAATAGTAAAAGTCTTTTCATTCTTATCAATAGTTAATGGTGTATACAATGATTGATGTCACGTCACAAATATACAGCATTCCCAATCAACGATACAAATTCTGCGAGTAAAATACACACAAAGGCACAACAAACCCACAGCAAACGGCGCTGTTTGCAACATCCGCATTGCAATATCGTAAATTATTGGCACCGACAGCAAAATATGGGAATCCATTGGATGTTAAACACTAATTTTTATTTTCAACATTAATGGTCGTATAATGACACGTTAATCTTGTCATTAATTATTCTTGAACATCAATGGTTCATCAATATCTCGTCAATCAATTCATTAATGAAAGATTAATGGATTATTAATGGGCATTAATGTTTTTGTCATGCGGTGCGTGGGATGTAGACAAAAAACATAAAAACTCCCTTTATCGGGCAAACATAAATGTTTTGGGTTTTAGGTGTTAGGTTTTGTGTTACCATGCGGATTGGAGCGTTGACTTGCGAGCTGGATTAGGAGTCAGCCGTCTCCGACGGCGTAGACGATGACGTTCGAGCGTCAGCTCGCTTATATTACAACGCACAAACCCACGCTCGCTTTAACGCTCTCGGAGAGAGCTAGCTCCTAGCGCTGATGCTTTCGTCGAGCGCTTGTGTTCCTATTGCGGCTCGCTCTCCATTTTGGTCCAGTTCCATGGTACTTCGAGTGTTTGCCGTCAAGTCATTGTCAAGCAGTTTGAATGAGCTGACGCTCATCTGTTGTCCCATCGCAGTTGTGCAAATCAACTGCAAGAGCAGGAATAAGAGAAGGGCTCTTACTTTGCCCACATACATTATCATATAGCAGTCAGTTTTATTCAGTTTTCAATTTCAGGCCTCACATTCTCGAATTGCGGCATGCATCTGCCGATGCCGGCACCAATGTATGTCGGGTCGCAGATGAGGTATTTCTTTCCATTGTAGATGTAGCCGTCACCGTTCAGGGTTTGGTCAGTGAAACAGATGGCTGTGGCCTCATGCTCGGGGAAATGAAGCAGATGGACATTGAGTCCCAGAAGATTGCGCACAAGGAATGTGAGCAGCACGGCACGGTCTTCGCAATCGTTTGACGGATAGAAAAAGTTATCCTCTATGAAGAACGGTTTCTCGTAGCCGAACTGATCATCGTCAGTAGCATATTTGAAAGCGTACTGTATGAAGTGCATCAACCGGCTCACTGCCTCCACCTCCGACAGACCTTGTATCTGACTTTTCACCTGACTGAGCAGTTCGTTATGGAATGTAGCCGACAGACACGACTTGGCATACACCGGTATGTCGGTCTGCACGATATTGTTTGCAACGTCAACAGGCATATTCGGCACAGTGCCCTTCAGCGTTATCACCCCATCAGTCAGTTCATATTGCTTCCCGCCCTTGGCAGGCAACTGCAGTTTGTCCACCACAAGGTTGAACGCTGTGCCCAAGTCCGCATTATCGGGCAGACTGTAGGTTGCCAGTGAGGAAATTGTATTGCTCACATCCCTCCCACCGTCATACATAAAAACAAAATATTTCACACCATTCAGAGTGAGGTACGGACGGGAATAAGCCATCTGGCGGAACGGCACGAGCAGCAACAGGCGGTCGGTCCTGCCCTTTCCCATCCTTATGTCGAATCCCATGTTGGCAAGCAGATAGTGCGCAAGCACCACGCTCGAGTTGTCGTCACCCGGATAAATGGCATCCGCATACATGTGCACCAGCTGGAATGTGAGCCAGTCGTTGAGATTGCAGGCCATGCGATACTGATTCAATGTCGGTGACACCTTATTGTATACGTCATCTTCCGCAAACTGATTCCACAACGCACTAACAGCATGTCCGTCAATGCCTTTCAGTGAAGGAAGGTCCACACTAGGCACGCGTGCCTTCAGCGAATAGAAGTCGAACGACACGCACTTTTGCAGGGGAACTGTAGGAACCACACTGCTGATATCCGGCTTCACTGGCTCGGGAATGTTCCCTTTAGCAGGAGCAGTCGGCCCTGCCACCTCCGGTGTGGGCACAGTAGCCGATGGAGTGTTGTCCACAGGTGAAGCCTCCGGCATGACCTTCGGTTTCCTGTCCGGATAAAGTTTCTTGCCGGTAATTGTTTCATAGTCACTCCACGCAGTGTCAAGGAAATTTGCGTAGTCATCGAGTATCTTTCTGCGAAAACTCTGATAGTTGTCGAGCACCTGCTGACGGAAAGTCTGGAAGTCCGTCGTCTTGTCCTGCGCCATCACACAAGAAGTACAGAGACACAACATGAAGAAAAAACATTTACGCATAACCGTCACTTGTTTATATGTTTACCAGTTGCCAATACCGAAGAGACCAATCTCCGGATCGGGTTCGGGTTGCCATGCCCTCACCTTGATGATGGGTTGGTCTGGGTCTTCCAAGTCTACCTGCAAGTAGAGGTAGCCCTGGTCGCCGTAGTTGGTGGAATAGTAGTCCTGCTTGATTTGGATTCCATATTCTTCGCTGTCCTTGGCACGCCGCACATCATTGTTGGCAAAGCGGATGTTCACGAACTCGTTGCTGCGGAAACAGGCTTCAAGGTTCTTCATGTACTGGTCCTTGCTGTACTGCACACGCTTTATCATCTTCTGGTTGTGCATTGTCTGCCCCATGTCGCCTTTGTTCACTGTCACCATCTTTTCTGCCACATGCCCGACTATTATCACAGCATCGTCATCGAAGATAGTCTTAAGATAATCAAGGCGTTTCAATGCGTACGCCGTCTTGTAGTTCTCCAAAAACTGCATGAGAGTCTGCCGTGCCAGCGGAGTCCATGTGCCACGTTTCATGATGTCCTCCTTTGCCTTGCGGTCGAGTCCGAAAGCAATGCAGTCAATCTTCTGGTCCTTGTCGAACGTGAAGACCACATCCTCCACAAATTCCTTTCGCAGTCCACGCTTGAACGAGAACGACATCTGGATACTCCGGGCAATCACGTTGTCGCGCATCTGACTGAATTCGCAGTCGTTGGCATTGAGCAACCGGGCGTTGCCGTAGCGTACAAGACTGGTGAACATCTCCCAACCATCTTCGGTAAAGCATTCTTTCACGCTGTCGTAGTTGCGCTTCTTTATGGCGTTCACCACTTTTTCAAGCACAGTCTTGCATGATCCTTCATTCGCTGCAGGAATCAGACTTTCTGTCTTTTGCACCTTTGCAATGCTCACCGCTTTGTCAGTCACCGGTTTCGACTTGCCCGTTTGCACATTCGTCCTTGACGCCCTTATCGCCTGACCCTTCACCACGCTCAGCACGCTCTGGATTTCCTGATTGATGTGGGCTTGTCCACGATAGGCATATTCGTAGTTTATCTGCACGTTCTCGGGAATCATGTCCTTCACAAATTCCATCGAACCGCGCCCGTCCTTCACACTGCAGATATTACTCCAGTTGCGTCCGTCAAAATAAGTGAAGTCAAGCGTGCTGACAGGCTGACCCTTGTACTTGAACATGAGGTCAACATTAGTTCCGTCATTGCCAGTCACCTCCACGCTCAAGTCCTTCATTATGTTGGTGAGCTGCTGCGGAAGCCATGTCAGCGGCATCAGCTCCTCACCCGACATCTCGTCCTGCCAAGTGACAGTGGCAGGGTGCTGCACTGACTTCAACAGGGAGTAAGCCCAGTAATAATTCCTCAGGGCATCGTCAATCTTGCAAGCCTCCTCGGCAACCTTTCCCAAGCGGATATATTCCTTGATGGTGCGGATGCGCCCCTCAAATATCTTGTTCAGTTCACTACGTTTGATGTAGCGTCCGATATGGGCTTCATCGGCACCATTTTCGATAACTATCCGCTCGGTGTTGGTCAGTGTGGATGCGGAGTAAGTCTGCAGTTTGGAGTTGGTGTAGCTCGTTGCATCAAGTTCCCCGTTGGTGATGCGCTCATCCTCCGTTATGCTGAATTCACTGCTTACCGCTACAGATATTTTGCTTATCAGTGCGGCAAGCGCCTGCTGGTCAGCCTCCTCCACAGTTGCTCCCCAACCCTCGCCCGACAGATAGGTGGCATTATCACGCTTCACCTCATCCCAGCTTTGCGAGAAAGCCGGGATGAAGCACAACGCGGATAGAAAAAGTATGATTGTTCGTTTGGTCATTAGCGTCATTCTATTCATTTGACGGTTTGAAGCCTTCGCGCACAAAGTCGCTTACTTTCTTTGCGTACTTCTGTGCAGCTTCGCTCTCCTTGGCTGCATTCTCCATAGCACGCACACGGGCACGGGTGGCAGCGCTCTCATCAACAATGAAGAATGTCTGCATCTCGTAGGAGCCGTCGCCGTTTTCACGAATGAGGGTATAGGATTCTTGCAGTTCGCCTTTTATCTCCTTCTCTACCAGAGTCTCGTAGGCGGAAACGAAGTGGTCGAACTCGGCGGACGTGTCATCACCATTGCCGGCAATGTCGCTAACGATACGGCCCCTCACCGTGCTGCCGGCCTGGCGGGCGTAGATGTTGCAGGCATTGTTGATGCAGGTCTGGTGGCCCACATTCTTTGACTTGCACTTGATGCAAGTACCAGTTATCACCTGTTTCTCCTCACCCTCCTGGTTGAGCTTGTCATAGTGTTTGAGCAGTACGACTTCGAGAGTGCGTGACGAACCATAAAGTTTCCATCCCTCCTTCTTGTACTCCTTCATCTTCGTCTTGTACTCTTTCTTTTGCTGTTTGTTCAACTCCTTGTTGTTCTGAGCATTCACTGCAGGCACTGCCATGCAAAGTGCCAGTAAAATCATGATAATCTTTTTCATTGTCATTTACATTTTATTGGTTAAACGATTGGATGAATATATCTATGCTGAAAATATCTGGAGACTATTGCAAAATCAACCGGAAACCGACACCTTTTGAGCAACAGTAATCACTTGTATACTCTCTATTACTACTATAAAAATCGTATCCTGCCGAGTTGTATGAATAATAAGTATCCACGTTTGATGTCTTTCCTATATAACCGACGCTACTACAGTACCCTCCACCATAAATATAAGGATAACCTCCGTACGCCGTATACATTGTACTTACAAATTCTCCAACATTGCCGCTCATATCATAGATGCCAAGTTCATTAGGAGCCTTAGTCTTCACCTTTTGTTTTGAAGTACAGTTACCGGAATACCAAGCAACGTCATCCGCAATATTGCTTCCTGCATAGGTAAACCCTTGCGACTTTTCTCCGCCTTTCGCCGCATACATCCATTGATCGGCTGTCGGCAAGGAGAAGTACAATCCAGTCTTACCATACAAGGCAGTTATAAAAGACGTAATACTTGAATAACTAATATCATCAACCGGCAGTTGCGATTTAGACGCAGTTCCATTAACGGAATTATACAGTGCTTCAGTAGTCTCTGTTTCTGCCATCAAGAAGTATCCGTCAGTATGTCCAGGCACAGGAACCATCTTGAATTCCACACCGCTTGCAGTAACATACAATCCACCACGCCAGTTGCTGTGTGAAGACTCCGTAGGTATTGACATATAACCGCTTGCGCCTGCTTTCAGCATTTCTGCCGAACAAGTACGGGTGAATGCGCAATCAGAGCCAACTACGCCAACACTCCAACTGCTGTTCGACAATCCGTAAAAGTAAGGAGTATATCCGTCTTCATCGACAGTCAGTAAAAACAAACCCTGGGGATTGGATGTGGAGTACAATGTGTTATTGGCAGGGGAAAATGAAGTGTAAACCGAGATGCCCTGGGGATAAATCAGAATTGATTGTCCCGCGGTACCGGCAAAGCGCATACGGCCAGACTTGGGCGACAATGTTGCACCGACAGTCAATGTGCCGTCGCTATACGCATACGTAGCTTTCAGGTCCTCGTAGATTACAGTATTTATATCGAGCGAGACCAATGAGGAACTTGAATAAGCAGTGTTGACGAAGTAACGCGCCTCACATTTCAAGTTGCTTCCAGTAGCCAGAGTGCCGTCATAAGTTACCGTCCAGCCTGACTTGCTGTTGTACAAAGCAATGCCGGGCACGATGTTCGAGCCATTGTAGAACGAGATGTAAATCGTGTCGCCGTCATTCCAATCCGTACTTGCAGCACGGGTTGACGACTGCCCTTGCTGGTCGTAGCCAACGACATTGCCAATGAAATTCATTTTCATCGTATGCTTGGTTGTTCCCGTAGCCACCTCGTTATTTTCCAACTCAGAGAAATCATCATTTGAACATGCATTAAATGCAAAGCCAATGCTCAGCGCAAGGATGACCTTTGTAAATAAACGAATCTGTTTCATATCTGTTTTTTGTTTTATTATTTACTGCCAATTAGTTTATTCATTGTATCCAGTTATATTCAATTTCACACTACTTGAGCCATTGCTGTCCCAGTTGGAGTCAACGCCAAACGGAGTAATGGTCAAAGTACCTGTGGTCTGGTCCTGCCCATCCCAATTCTGGTCATCATCGTAATCCTTACGCATGAATGAACCGCCTTTGTTCAACTGGGTGACAGACAACGTAAGTTTGTAGGAGCCTTCCTTCAGGTCTGTCGATTCTATGGTAATGGTTCCCGTACGTGGTTCCGAAGATGTGTTTTCGGTTGCAACCACGGTAAACGTGTTGTTTGACTGTGAGACTGTGAACCAAGTGTCTGAGCATGTTATCTTGTATGTGCAGTCAGTCGAAACTGTAAAGACTTCGGATGTGCCACCCTTCGAATAGAAAAGGATATCGCGGGTATCCACATCAAGGTATCTTGCATTCTGCGTAACCATAATCTTCACATTCTGGTTGTGAGCAGTCTCAAACACAAGTGTGGCTGTTCTTGGGTTTACTGACGGGTTGTCCGTAGCCACGACCTTGACATTCACTGCACCGTAACCTTTGGTTTCCGAAAGTGCCAGCCATGTGGAACCGTCCTCTATCCTTGCCGTCCAACTGTCATTGGTAGAAATCGACACCTCAATCGTACCACCCTTACTTGGGTAAGTGAGAAGGTCGTTCGACACGGTGAAGAACTTTCCTATTTGCCCGACAACGATATTTATAGTCCTGTCTGCCATCGTCACAGTCACATTGCCGATTCGGTCTTCATCACTTGTGTTCTCTGATACGGAAACTGACAGAGTGGAGTTTCCTGAAGCGGTGGACGGAGAAACGGTTATCCAACTGTCAGTTGTCGTCGCCTGCCATGTTCCGTCAGTCTCTATATTGATTGTCTGGGTTGACTGCTGGTCATCGAAAACAAGTTGTGTGGCATCAACATCGAAGGTCTTGCCTTCCTGGGTTACAGTGACTGTCACGTCAATGTCCAAACCAGTCTGTGTCAGATGAATCACCCCTACACGGCTGGCAGTATTTGGGTTCTCTGCCGCTGTCACCTTCACAGTTCCGTCACCATTGCCCTTGTCGGGACTTAGAGTAATCCACGAGGAAGCGGAAGAGACGGTCCAGTCGGTATTACTTTGCACATGCAGGCTTTGCGTCCCGCCGGCTGCCACGAACGACAATTCTGACTGTTCTGCCTCAATGTAGATTCCTCTCTGCAGAATAGGTATCTGGATGCGTTGGTCGGACCCAACTGACAGGATGACATTTGCCTGTCGCTCACTCGTAGAGGTATTGGGAGAAACGCTAATCTTCATTGTGGATGTGCCAGCAGTTCCCGATGAAGGTTCAATGTCAACCCAACTGCTTGAAGTTGTTGCTGTCCAGGCAGCCTCCGAGGTTATCGTTATATCCGCAGAACTTGCTGTATTGCCGAATACCAGTGACTCGGTTGAAGCTGTGATGGAGGCTGAAAGCTGCCGGACTGTTATCACCTTTCTAACATTCGAATTCCCATTGTAAACGTACACATATGCTGTTCTGTCGCTGTTGGTTGCGTTTGCAGTAGCAGTCAAAGTTATAACCCCGTCCGTCTTGTCCACAGCCAACCAATCATAATAAGTAGTAGCATACCAGGTGCAGTTGGCTGTAACGTTGACAGTCACGGTGCTTGCCGTTCCAGGGAGGTAGACAGTTTCTTCTGAGAGACTGATTGTCGGTGTTGCTGCTTTCTGGGTCACGGATATTGGTGCTTCATATTCCCAGTCACTGACATCAGACTTTACATAGAATATTCCAGTACGTGCAGCATCAGCCGATGTATTCTCTGTCACAGTCACATTTACTTCATCATATTGAGCAGAAGTCCACGAGGACGGATCTGTGCTAATCCAGTCTATGCCGTTATCCACAATCCAGGGAGTTAACACACTTGTTATTTCTATACTCTGGCTTGATGCTTGGGAAGTATAAGACAAGGTAGTAGGTGACACCTGCAAGTACCTTGGCATCAAAGACGGACGGTATCCTGCATCATAATAATAAGACTCTGAACATCCAACGAGAAACATACAAGCTATGATGTTTATTGTAATATATCGGTTCATATCAGAAAAATACAGTTAAACCCAATTTGACATTGAAGCCTTCGCCCCATTTCTTAATAGTAGATGACACTTCTGAGAGTTCAGTATATCCATCAGACTTGGACATGGCAAACGCCACTTCCGGTGACAGACTTACTGCAAAACACTTTGATATCGCTGCAGAGAAGCGGAGAGATACAAGGCCGCTAACGACATTGGCGCCAGCTGCAAATTCCATTTGCGAGTTCTCCACATTTTCTTTCAACTTGGTAAAGTTTACACCCACCTGAGGTGTCAAACGTAAACGGGTGGATATCGGGATACCATAACCAAGCTTGACAGACATCCCCATTGAAGGTGAATAAATGCACGACACAGGATAAGAACTGCCATCACTCCAAAATATTTCATCACTCTCGCCAGAACCACAGAAATAAGATGCTTCTGCATTTATGTTCTTGATGTAGCCACCAATGGTTGCACCAAACGCCGTAAATGTACCTACACGGACATTGCCCTCGAAGTAAAATTCATTCTTATAGTTATAAATCTTGCTCATCACTATCTTTACGTTTGGTTCCGAACTGCTCAGAGTCATCGTTTTCTTGTAGTCCTTATAACCTTTCTTACTTGCAGCGACCTCATACGAGCCTGTCTTCAGTTCCTTTGAACACGGAGTAGTTGAAATCCTCTCACCACCAACACTTACCGAGGCACCCATTGGACTGCTGGTGAAAGAGAAAACAGCCACCTGACTCAGTTTCATGTTTACATTTGTTGTCTGGTCCTGAGTAATCTCCACATACTTTTCTTCTGTTTTATAGCCCTGGCACTTGACCGTAAGTTTATGACGACCTATCTGTAGTGGATATGGAGTGATGGAAGAGTTCGACGGAATGGCTTTGCCGTCAACCAGAACTTCAGCTTTGCCCGGGTCTGTATGCACGCTCAACTGGCCCATAATGGGTTTCAAATCGTCAATCACAAGTTGCTGAGTGTTGACCGAATCCTCAATAACGACCTGCCCTTCCTTGGAATAAAACCTTGAAGACTCAACCTTATAGGTATAAGTACCGAACGCCAGGTTCTGTTCGGCTTCGCCCTTGGTATCAAGCACTACGTTCATGCCATTAAGAGTAAAAACGGCATCGGCAGGCACAACACGAATCTTCAACTTCTGCTTACGGGTGTCATCGTAGCGATTGACAAACACCTTGTCAGAAGTTATTTCCATGATATACGTCCTTGCCTTCTGAATACCGATAGGGAAATCATAGTTGGGCAAAGCCCCCAACTCTGGATGCCGGATACTGATATGGCGCACGCCATAAGGAACGTAAACCCAAATCTCGCCTACATGTTCCTCGTCAATCTTCTGAACTCCAGCCGAACCCACATCAAACATGAAACCCTTCTGAGTTGTCTGCACTCGTATCAATGCACACTTCTCTCCATTCTGGTCGAGAACCTGAGTTTTCCTGTTTTGAGCCGAAAGGTCATTCTCTGCCAATTCAAAACGAGAGACAGAAATCTTTTGGGCATGAACAAAGGAAGGAATCATGGCGATTGCTATCATAATTCCCAATTTCCTAAGAAATCCATTTACATGACAGTAGTTGCCTACCATATATTGTACTCATCATATGCCGGCAACCTGGGCATATCATTAAAATTAGCACTCCGTGAATACATACGAAAAAGCGTGGTAGCCATTCTGTCGCTCGTTCC
>CAVISR010000009.1:0-43737 GCA_963645405.1 Acutalibacteraceae bacterium | reverse complement strand
ATTCCGTCCGTTGTTTGCCGAAGGTCGTGAGGGTGGTAAGGACGGGCGTCCCAATGCTCCTATCCGCATTCTCATTGCCATGAGCATTCTGAAAGAAGGCAGCGGATGCAGTGATGAAGCATTGTTTGAAAACTGCTGTTTCAACATGCTTTACCGCAGTGCCCTCGGTTTGGTTAGCCTTCAGGAGCAGTGCCCGTCGATAGACTCCTACTATACTTTACGTCGTAACATGGTCAAGTATCAAGAGGAAACCGGCATCGACTTGTTTGACAAATGCTTCAAAGGCATTACACACAAGCAGGCTCTTGAATATCGCATATCTGGCAAGGCCGTCCGCATGGACAGCAAGCTTATATCGAGCAACATTGCCTGGTATTCCCGCTATGAGATTATACATGAGACACTGAAGAAGGAAGTCAGTCTTTCGGAGATTGAGTTCATTGAAGACCAACTACTCCGTGAACAAGCTCTTGAATTCTACAACGAGGATGCCCGGAAGACCGTATACCGCACAGATAGCGAGACGATGGGAAAGCGCCTGCTGACACTCGGACTCGTCATAGACCACATCCTTAGCCATACAATAGCTGAAGACTGGCCCCTCCTTCGCCGGGTTTTCAGCGAGCAGTATGACAAAGCCGAGGACGGCACGGTATCTGTACGTGACAAGAAACTGGTCAGCGCCAAGAGCGTGCAGAACCCCAACGATCCCGATGCCGAGTATCGTGGCAAGGCCGGCAAGAAAGTGAAAGGCTTCAGTACCAACATCACTGAGACTTGCGACGAAGAGGGCAAGCCCAACATTATTACCCATGTTGATGTCGAGGGAGCCACCACTGCCGACAATACTTATGTAGAGTCAGGTGTGAAAGGTTCTGAGGAAGTCACCGGGAACAAGGTAGAGACCTTACACAGCGACGGAGCCTATCAAAGTGAAGACAACCGCAAGTTTACAGCGGAAAACGACATCGACTTTGTGGCCAATGGAATCCAAGGAAAGCCTTCGCGCTTCGACCTTGAGCAGACTGCTGACAACGCTCTTCTGGTCACAGACAAAAGGACTGGCGAGGTCATTACTGCCATCCCGGTGAATGACGGAAAGTGGAAGATTCGAACCGAGAACAAGGAAGGAAAGAAGTGCTGGAGGTATTTCGGACGGGAACAGATAGCCAAGGCCAAGACACGTAAGGAGGTCGAGTCCATCCCATTCGATGAACGCAAGAAACGGAACAATGTCGAGGCGACAATCTTCCAGTACTGCTTCCATACCAGGAACAACAAGACCAGATACCGCGGGTTGGTCAAGCACAAGATGCAGGCGTTGGCACGCTGTGCATGGATTAACGTGCGCCGACTTTTGCTATTTGACCTCAAAATCGCTCTCCAGAGAGCATAAAATGTTTCAAAGACCGAGTCTGGCCCCTTAGAAAGGCCAATATGTGAGCCAGATGAGCCCATATGGTCATACAAAACCAATTTGGGACTACATCATGGATATTAGTTAACGACCAATGCAGGGATACAAAGCCTGCCAGAGGTCAAATGTAGACTCAATTAAATGCCACTTTTACAAGTGGACTCATTAATGAAAGATTAATGGATGATTGACGGGGATTGATGTTTTGGGTTTTGGGTTTTAGGTGTTATGTTTTATGTTGGCCGTCCGGAGGGGGCGCTGACTTGCGGGCGGGTTAGGAGTCAGCGCTCTCGGAGAGAGCTGGCTCCTAGCTCGCATTCGCTCGCCCCATCCGGATGGCTTTACTCCTTCTCTACTGGAGAGGGTCGAGGTGAGGCTTCAACTCTTCCTTCAGATATGAGAGTTGGTAGAGGGGACTTTGTATGTAGAGTCCATTGTTCGTATCAATCAGTTTCTGGTACAGCCGGGAGTTGTAGACAGCATCGAAGGCGTCTATTAATGGAAGGTGATACTCTGTATGGAGCTCGTTCACCATCTCCTCCACGTCGCAGTTGATGATAAACTGTATCTGTGATTTCTTCAGTTTCATCATACAGTTCCTCCATTCTTTCTGCAATAGGTTCGCAGGTCTTTCAATGTGTCGTCAAGGGGAAGCAAATGTTGTGCCTGATAGTGCTTGTCGATAAACTCCAGTGCCTTGTACTGCTTCAGGTAGTTGAATGCTACAGCGGCAGGCATCTTGAACTTCCTGCCGAACTCCACGATGCATAAGTTTATGAATCTTATCTTGTCCATACGTTTCAATCTCTTTATCAGCTGCAAAGATAGTCGTTTTATTCTGAACAGCCAAAGATTAACGATGTGAATATTCGATTAACCATGCAGTGTGCGAGATTTCTTCAACATTAATCTTCGTGTAATGACTCGCCAATCTTGTCATTAATTTTTCTTGAACATCAATGGTTCCAAATCGTACGCTATCGGTCCGTCTTCGGGACGATGGATGACGACGAGTGTCTGGTAGGTGTCGAACTCCTCGTCGATGCCGTCACATTTGAGTGGCAGGCGGTCCAGGTCGTAATAGCCATTGCCATTGCCGTTGAGTCCGTAGTTGACGTGTACCCGTCCCTCACGGTCGTAGCCGTCGAGAATGAACGAGTGGGAGAAGTAATCATCGGGACCATGCTTGTAAGATGTGCCGCCATAAAGGACGGGGCGACCGGCACTGAGCTCACGGTACACCACTTCCTTCCACTTGGCATCATCGTAGTTGGGATTGTTGGGATAGTCCTTGTAGCCGTAGTCCTTGACGATGTAACCGAACTCACGTACCACTCCGTCGGCTGTTTCCTTCGGATAGGTGAGACTCACCTTCACCCCGTAGTGCATCTTCACTGCCTTGCCACAACGTGCCATGAGCAGCGCTACTGCCCTACCCTCACTCTCGGAATATTCGCCTGAGTAGGAGTCGCGCATCGATGCCCAGTCAATCTCTGTGCCGTCGGCAAGTTTGTCGGGATAGCGGTAGTAGTTCATAATCTGGGCAAGCGATGTTGCCACGCAACCCGTGCAGCAGTGCGTGCCAGTGGAGTCGGTGGGAGTTTCGTTGCTGTAAGGTGCATCCTGTCCCCATGTGGTGTGGATGAAATGCGGCACTTCGGGCTTGCAGCCCTCGGGTATGGGCGAGATGCGCTTACCGTCTGCTTTGCTTCCGTCGGGAGCGGAAACAGAAACTGCTTCTTTTGCAGTGCCGTGGTCCTCTTGCGAGAGTGCCGGAGCTGACAAAAGAAGCAGATATAGAAGAATCGTGAATGACTTGTTCATGTCACATTATCTTGCCATGACCAATCCCATTACTTTACGAAGAACTTCTTGCCGTCCTGGATGTAGATGCCAGTTGAAGGCTTTGAAACCTTGCGTCCTGAGAGGTCGTAGACTGGAGCTGATGCATCGAACGAGTCGTCTGCAGAAACGCCGGAGATGCCGTCCTTTGTGCCCCACATGAATGAGATATATCCATTGCGGACATAGTCTGTTGCAGTGTACTCTTCACCCCAGATATAGATTTCGCCACCGTCCTTGTCGCCTGAGAATGTTGCATACTCTCCGTTGTACACGAACATGCAGTAGTTATTCTCGTAAGTGTAATAGTAATAGGTTCCTGTTTCCTTTGAATACCAACCGTTGGCATAAGAAATCTGACCGTTCTCTGCAACCTTGAACTTCATCTCGGCAGGGTTGGCATAATCATAGTCGAACTTCAGGACATAGTCGTAGTCGTCTGCACCTGTGTACTTGGAGAGGGTTGTTCTGCCAACATGGTAATCTGCATTCTTGTCGTAATCATTGTAAGCAATTGTACCTTCGACTGACCACTCCAATGAGACGCTGGTCTTTGTCAATACGATTTCAGCGCCTGAGCCCATATAGCCGTACTCACCATACCATACATCAAAATCATAGAATGAAATCTTCCGGCTGTCACCGCTGCCGCTGATCTCAGCTACAACGCTCTGTGATGCACTTGCAGAAGATGCGAAAGTGTACCATGTTGCAACGGTACCTGGAGCAACAGTGATTGTCAAGTCTCCGGAGTTCAATGTACCAGTCAACTGAGAACCGAAACCAAGCAGGTTGTTGATAGTCATTGTTCCGTCGTCATTCTTTGTGATTTCCACGCTGTAAGACTTTGTGGACATGTCAGTAGCAGTGCTGTAGTCAGTAACATACTCCGATCCTGTCGCCTTAACAGAGTAAACGCCAACCAAGTCGTCTAAAGTGAGACCGCCTGCACGGCTCATCAAGCAGCAAAGGGCTGCCATCATTACTAAAGTAAATCTTTTCATACGCATAAAAATTTAGATGTTAAACATATTGTGTTTGTTGTCACTTGTCTTTGTCTTGTGATAATCTGCATTGTCACTTACATTCGTTGTGTGATAGCCAGCACTGTCACTTACCTTCGCTTCGTGATAGCTGGGAGCGTGTGTACTTTAATTCCACACGCCATATACATCGACATAGCCGGTTACTTTGGCAGAATTGATGTAGCCCTTGAGATAGACATAGTTCTGGCTGCAGTCAATCCATGAATCGGCTGCATAGTCGTAGCCGCCATACCATCCGAAACTGCTGATGTTGGTGTCGCCAACGCTCCAGTTGTAGATGTCGTAGCCGTTCTCGTCGAGTCCGAGCCATACGTAGTGCATCTTGTAGGTTGAGTAGTCGAAGGTGGCTGCTCCCTTGCCATTGAACGGAACGATCTCTCCTGTCAAGGTCTTCATGTCGTCGAGATTCATTCCCGAGCCTCCGCTGATTGAGAAGTACATGCTCTCGCCGCTGCCCATGAAGTTGGTGAAGTAGAAATTGTTCACTCCGTCGAGTTGCCAAAGTTCAGATGTGTTCTCAGGGAGCTTGTCGTTCATGTAATAATAGAACTTGACGTTGTCCTTCAACTGCTTCCACTGCGACACGATGACCGAGCCGCTGTACACGGTGGTTCCGTTCTGTGTGGCAGAATAGTGGTCGGCTGCTGACTCACCTATTGCCAACTTGAAGTTGTAGGTCTTTTTCTTTGTCAGTCCATTGATGCCGATGGTCAGAGTCTGGACTGAATCGCCGGCAGCGAACGAAAGGCTTTCGGGCACCTGTATTGCCTCTGCATCGCCACTTACCATTGAGATTGGCACAACACACGCCGTGTCGGTCTTGGTGCGCGAGACAGTCAGTCCGATAGTTTCATCCTCCGGTGTGAGCACGAACGAAGTGGTGTTGGAGCTGTCGAAGTAAGCGCCTACTGCCCCAGCCTGGGTCGGTTTGCCTGCTGAGTAGTCGTCATCGTCGCTGCATGACGCGAGGTTGAAAGCCAGGCACACACTGAGCATGCCTGCCACATATCTTGGAAATGAGAACTTCTTCATGTCTTTCTTCATTTAATTGTCAATAATCTGTGTCTGATATCAATAGTCTGTCTGGGCAGTCACTGTGTTCGACGGGTCGGGATTGAGAACCACTGCCTGGTTGTTGTCGCGCTCATAGTCGTAGATGTAGTAGTTCAACCATGGAGCCACATAATCCTTCATCGAGTTGAGCTGGTAGGTAGCAGGATAGTTGGAGTCTTTGTAGTAGCGCTTGATTTGTCGTGCCAGGCGCTTGTTGTCGAAGTAAATCAGTCCTTCGCCCCAGAATTCCACACGCTTCTGCAGCAGCAGCTCTGTGATGAATCCGTCCATATCCGTAGCGTTGCACTTGTATGTCTTTCCTGAGTTGTAGCGGTTGACCATGAATTCTTCCAGGATAGCCTTGCCTGCCTCAACACCGCTGGTGTGGGCAGTTGCCTCGGCATAGATGAAGTACATCTCCTCCACACGCATCAACGGGATGTCGGTAAGCATACCGACCTGATAGTCGGAGTTGTCGCCGTTGTTGATGCGGAACTTCAGTCCGGTGTATGCCGGGAGTGTTGTCCATTCGTCGTAGTCAAGGATTGTGCTGTAACCGTCGGGAATGGCTTTGTCGGAGTTTGTTCCTGCATCGATAGGTGCCACCCATGTCTTGCGACGCCAGTCGTTGCGGTTGATTTTGTCGAAGAGTGACTTGTCGATGGCACGGTAAGTGTCGAAGTACTGTCCCCAAGAGAAGGTTGGAGACTCGGGCGACATCCAGCAAGTCCATGTGTACCACTGGTAGCTTATCATCTCCTTGCTGCGCATCGATGCAGCCCACATCCATGCATGGTTGGCTGTGTTGAATCCTGTCTTGCTGTTGTGCCACTCGTCCTTGGTAAGTGGAGAGTAGAGGTCGGACTCCATGGCTTTCTTTGCATATTCGGCTGCCTTGGCATAGCACTCGTTGGCTGACGAGATGCCAAGTGCGGTGTATCCGTCGTTGTCGTTCTCGTGAAGGAGCAGTGTGTCGAGTTCCTTCGACGACTTGTCGAAGCGTGATGCCATCTCAAGCCACAGACGTGCTTTCAGTCCATAGACCACGCTCTGGTCGGGAAGTACCTTTGAAGAACCGCGGTCGAACCCTTCCATGTAGGTCTCGGCTGTGTTGAGGTCGTTCATGATGAAACGGTACATCTTGTAGAACGGTGCACGCGGGTTGTTCTTCGACTGGTCCTTGGTGGTGTTCTCGTCCACGATAGGCACTGTGAGTCCCATCACTTTCTCTGCCTTGCCGTCAAGGGTGGTGAATCCTGTTGTCTTGAATTCATACATGCGTGCAAGGTCGAGATAAGCCAGTGCACGGTATGCCAGTGCGGCTCCGGCATAGTTCTTGTATTTGGAGTCCTCTGTACCGTAGTTTGCCACCACCTTGTTTGCATTGGCAATCAAGTCGTAATAATAAGAATAGGTGTAGAGTGAAGGTACTGAGAGATATGAGTTGTCGGCAATCCAATAGAGGTAGTCGCCTGAAGAACCGTCGCCATTGTATCCCACCACCGGTTCGTCGCCGCCAAGAATGTCTCTGATGACCATCTGGCAAGGATAGCCCCAGTCGTAAGCCAACTGGTCGCCGTTGTAGGTGAACTGGTCGACCATCATGGCATTGAGTCCGTTGAGGAGGCTCTTGGCAGAATTGGACGACTGGTTGAGTTGGGAATCAGTTACGGCGTCCGTAGGAAATTCTTCCTCGATGCAGCCCTGCATCATTGTGGCTGCAACTATCATGAATGGCAATACTTTCAAAGTCTTTATTCGCTTGTCCATATTCGTTTCCTTTCGTTTAAGTGGTTAGAACTGAAGTGTTACACCGGCAGTGATGGTGCGTGTGAACGAGTAGTTCTCTGTGCCTGGCGAACCTGTTGAGCTGGTGCGTGGGTCGAGTCCCTTGCGCTTTGACCAGAGATACACGTTGTCGGCTGTGGCATACACACGTACGTTGCCCAGTCCTGTGCGTGAAGTGAGTGATTTAGGCAATGTGTAGCCCAGGCTTATGTTCTGCAGGCTCAACCAGCTGCCGTTGATGAGGAAGCGGTCGGAACCGGAGTTGGCATAGGTGTCGCCGAACTGCAGGTGCGGGATGTTGGAGTCGGTGTTGTCCTCTGACCATGCGTTGAGCAGGTCTTTGTGGAAGTTGAATCCGTTTTGTGAACTTGAAGGGCAAGCCATCAGGTTCTGGTAGCCAGTGTCGTACACCTTGCCACCCACTGAGTAGGAGAAGTTGATTGTGAAGTCAAATCCCTTGAAGTTGACTGTTGTGCCGAAACCGCCGTAGATGTCCGGAGTCGGGTCGCCGCAAGCATAATAGGTTGCTTCGCTGTAAGTGGTGGTGGTAGTGGTCTTGCCGTTCTCGTCGGTCACGTACCACATCGACTGTCCGTCTTCTGCCACACCTGCGTACTTAGGCACGCGCCATGTGTAGATCGGGAGTCCCTCACCATAGAAGTTATAGTTGGACACATAGCCCTGGTGACCGTCCAACACAGCACTTCTGTTCTCTGGGTTGAGCTTTGTAATCTTGTTGCGGTAGTGTGTGGCATTCAGGTTGATGCTCCATGTCAGGTCCTTCGAGCGGATGGCATTGTAGACGAGTGAGAGTTCCACTCCCTGGTTCACCATGTCGCCCACATTCTCGTAGCGTCCGTCATATCCGTAAGATTTCGGGAAGTAGACATAGCTGAGCATGTCGGTGGTCTTGCGGTAGAAGTACTCGAGGCTACCGGTCAACCTATTTTTGAACAGGGCGAACTCTGCGCCGAAGTTCACGTTGGTATTGGTTTCCCAAGTGATGTCGGGATTCCCCTTGCTTGAGATGGTGACAGCCACCTCTCCGTTGTTGTTGCGAATCTCATAAAGGTCACGGTAGAGGTAATCGCCTATTCCGTCGTTGCCCTGCTGACCGAACGAGAGTTTCACCTTCAACATGTCGAGCCAGTTGCTTGTTTTTGCCATCCAGTCTTCCTTGGTGAGAATCCATGCACCGCCCAATGAGTAGAAGTCGCCCCATCGGTTTGAAGGTGCGAAGCGTGAGGATGCGTCGCGGCGGTAAGAGAGTTGTCCGAAGTACTTGCCGTCGTAGTCGTAGAGTCCGCGGAAGAAGTAGCCTTCGGTGTTGTATTTGCTCTGGTCAGAGTAGCCTGAGTTTTCCTTGATGGCTCCGCTCAGTTCCTGATTGCCGTAGTAGGAAATCATTCCCGTGCGTGATGCCGAGACATCCTCCGTCACCGAACGGTTGTTCTCATGTCCGAGAAGGAGTGTCATGTTGTGGTAGCCGAAACTCTTTGAATAGTTCACCAACTGCTGGAAGTTGACTGCATAAGAGCGGTAGTGGTATTTGCTTACATATCCTTCGGGATAGGAAGCGGCGCTCCATCCGTAGAATGGTTGGGTGGTTGAGGTGTAACGGTATTCGTAGTCGCTCACTGTTCCGTTGAGCGTGATTTTCAGTCCTTCGATGAATTTAGGGGTGATGTCGGCAAAGCCAGCCAACTGGAATGAGTTGATCACTGAGTTGCTGGTCTGAATGCGGTCATCCTTCAGCGGGTTGGTATTCTTCTCCACCAGCGGACGCGAGAGTCCTGCGTTGGTGCCGTCACCGTAGTCATACATCTTTCCGTTGAGGTCGGTCATGATGTTGCCCTCACCGTCGCGGATGTAGAGCGGATAGATTGGGGCAACACGGCTGGCTGCATAGAAGATGTTGTAGCCAGAACCGCTTCCTGCCTGGTCGCTCACTGTGTGTGCATAGTTCACGTTGCCGCCCACCTTCAACCAGTCGTTGGCTTTCAGGTTCGACTTGAGTCGTGCTGTGTAGCGCTTCATGCCCGAACCGTATGCGATACCCGGTTCGTCGAGATAGCCCAGGGAAGCATAGAACTGCGATGCATCGTTGCCGCCGTTCACGTTGACGTTGTATTCCTGGCGCATGGTGTGGCGCAGTGATTCGTCGAGCCAGTTGTCCGGAGTGATGGTGTATTTCTGTCCGTCGTACTCGATTACCTTGCCGAGAGTGGCGTTAGGGTTCAACTTGCCGTTGTCGCCAATAAGGTACTGACCGTCGGGCACTGTGTAGCACATATAGCCCAGTCCTCCTGAGGATGCGTTGTTTTGTCCCAATACGGAGTTGGCTGCCACATGGGCGTCGTATGCCGACATACCATCGGATATTTTCTTGTTGTAGATTGATTTGTACTGCATTTCATAGTACTGTCCTGGGTCGCTCACCATGTCGTAGGTCTCCGAAGCCCGGCTCGTACTACCCCATTTGGCATCGAGCGTCACCACCGTCTTGCCTTTCTGCGGACTCTTGGTTGTCACCATGATGACACCGTTGGCACCGCGCGCACCATAGAGTGCGTTCGATGCAGCGTCTTTCAGTACTGTGATGGAAGCCACGTCGGCTGGATTGATGTCGTTCCATGAACCTGCAAAAGGTGCGCCGTCGACTATAATAAGAGGAGTCTGACTGGCGTTGATGGAACTGACACCGCGTATGAGGAATGAAGGGGTGGCTGAGGGGTCACCCGAACTTTTGTACATCTGCACACCGGCAACCTGTCCTTCGAGAGCGTCTGCCACATTGTTTACTGACCGTGAAGCGATGGTACCGGCATCAACCACACCGGCAGAACCTGTGAACGAGGACTTTGTCTGCTGACCATAAGCCACGACGAGGATTTCGTCCAGCTGTTGGTTCTCCGACAGCATCTTCACCTTCATGCCATGGGCAGCCTTGGCAGTCTGCGTACCCATGCCGAGATAGTTGATTATGATGGTGTCTCCCGGCTTTGCCTTTGGCAGAGTGAAGTTTCCCTCCAGGTCAGTCACCGTCCCGAACGTAGTGCCCTTCACTTGAATCTGGGCACCTATCACGGGTTCTCCATTCTCGTCAACGACCTTTCCTCCTACAGTGCTGGAGGTCTGCGCTGCCACTTGTCCGCAAATGGCAAGAAACATCAAGGCCGATAAAAACGTACGTTTCATAGATATCTTATGTTTATGTTTCTACCCTCTGATTATGTCGCCGGCAGGCACTTACTGCCCCACTCCGGCAGAATCTGTTGACCAATCGAGCGGTCAACACACTCAAATCGATTGCAAAAGTAGGTTGTTTTCAGCAGACTACCAAGTATTTTCACTAAAAAGTGTTTTTCATTGCCACATTCACTGCCTTCACACCCGATTTCTTGCGATATGTCAATGCGAAAAAAGGAAGGCTGTTAACGACACGATTAGAAAGAGTCAGGTAAAGCCGTTGCAAACTTACACGACCTGCTGTCAAAACTGAAAGTAGGCTTTGCATGCATGCAATACGTTCTTTTCAATGTGAAAGTAGGCTTTGCATGCATGCAAGACCATTTCTAAACTCCGGAGAAGGCTCTGATTGCAATCAACGGCATTTCCGCAATTCCGGAGGTGTTATACTGCTGCATTAATCCACTCCCAGAAGCAGCTGACGACTCCACAGAAGAGGACTCCGGCGATGCAGATGAAGAGAGCAAGACGGGTGTTGAAGTCGCTGCGGAAAGTGGGGAGGGCATGGTCGGAGGTCTTGATGTACATTGCCTTCACGATGAGCAGGTAGTAATAGAGACTCACGACGGTGTTTATCAATGCGATGAACACAACGACATAGGCGTCTACGGAACCTGCCTTGAGGGCTGCCATGAACACGAAGAACTTGGAGAACATTCCTGCAAAGGGCGGGATGCCGGCAAGGGAGAACAGCGAGAAGGTCATGAGCAGAGCAAGACGGGGATTGGTGGTGTAGAACCCGTCGTAACTGCTTATCATCGTCGTGCCGCTGTTGCGCTGCTCCACGATGCTGATGATGGTGAAGACTGCCAAGTTTGCCACCACATAGACGAGCACATAGAAGGTGAGTGCGGAGAGGCTCAATCCGGTGTTGCCGATGACGGCAAGGATGATGTAGCCTGCCTGGGAGATGGAACTGAATGCCATGAAGCGCTTCAGTTCTTTCTGGCGTATTGCCATGATGTTGGCAAGGGTGATTGAGGCTACCACAATGATATAGAGCAGAGGCTCCCACACGTCGACCATCGCGCTAAACACCTTCATCAGTATGACTGAGAGGGTGAAGGCAGCTGAACCTTTGGAAACTACCGAGAGATAACCGGTGACTGTAGTTGGTGCACCCTGATAGGTGTCGGCTGTCCAGAAATGGAAGGGCACGAGCGACATCTTGAAGCCCAAACCGCTGAAGAAGAACACGAGTCCGGTAATGGTGAGCGGAGTGACCGAGAGTTTCTGTGCCACATCATCGAAATAGAGTGTGCCTACAGCACTGTAGAGCAGACAGATGCCGTAGAGCATCACGCTGCTGGAGAATATTGCCGAAAGGATGAACTTGGCTCCTGCCTCGGCTGAATTCTTGCGGTACTTGTCGAATGCCACAAGACAAGCCATCGGCACTGATGTCATCTCGAGTCCGAGGAAGAACATGAGGAAATGTCCGGCTGACACCATCATGTTCATTCCGAGGAGTGTGGAGATGAGTATCATGTAGAACTCCCCTTCCTTGAATTCGGTGTCGGGACGCGACAGCCATGTGCGGCTCTGGATGAGCACTATGAGTGTACCGGCTGCCAGGATGGTCTTCATCACTCCTGCAGCAGGATAAGTGTGGTACATTCCGCCGAAGACAAACACTTCGGACACGGGCATCACGTTGATGAGCAGGTGGGCAAGCATGAGCAGGCACACGAGCGGATTGAACCAACGGCGGTTTGTCTTGCCGTAGGAACAGAAGTCGCAGACGAATGTTATGATCAGGATTGCCGTCAGCGTGGCTTCGGGCATCATTTGTAGAAATTGACTGTAGTTCATTTCAATCTGTATTTTTATACCGGTGCTACAATGTTAAGTGAAGAAAGAATCGGTCCTACTGCATCGCTGATGACATTGCTTGCCCAGAACGGACAGATGCCGAGGGCGGCAACGCAGAAGATGAGGCAACATACGGCGAATTTCTCGTCCCATGTGGCATCGGTGAGTGTCTCGAAGTGTGGGTTGGTGACTTTGCCGAAGAGGATGAAGCCCACAGTGCGGAGGATGTAGACTGCTGTCACCACGATGGAGGTGATGGCAATGACGGTGCAGGTGCGGTGGAACATGTCGGCATTGTCGAACGAACCTTTGAAGATGGTCATCTCGGCAATGAATCCGGAGAAGCCCGGCAAGCCGAGGTTGGCAAGTCCGGCAATCACGTAGCCCACTGCCAGGAACGGCATGATTTTCATCAGTCCGCCAAGTTCACGGATGTCGCGGGTGTGGGTACGTCCGTAAATCATTCCGATGAGGGCAAAGAAGAGGGCTGTCATCAGTCCGTGGGAGAGCATCTGAAGGATGGCACCGGTGCACGACACGCGGGTCATCATCAGAAGGGCGAAGAGCACCAGTCCGCAGTGGGAAACTGACGAGTAGGCATTGATGAACTTCAGGTCGGTCTGCACGCAAGCGGAGAATGCTCCGTAGACTACGGATATTGTCGTGAGGATAAGGAATATCCACGCAAGGTCGTGGGCTGCTTCAGGAAGCAGATACATGGCGATGCGGAAACAGCCGTAGCCTCCGAGTTTCATCAGCACTCCGGCATGGAGCATTGACACGGATGTCGGGGCACAACCATGACCGATGGGCGACCAGGTGTGGAACGGGAAGAGAGCGCCGAGCACTCCGAAACCTATGAACACGAGCGGGAAAAGCACATACTGCGTGTGCACAGGTATGTTGTGCATGGCTGCAATCTCATGGATGTTCATTGTGGTGGCTCCGCTGAAATAGTAGATGCCGATGATGCCCACGATTATCAGGGCAGAACCTCCCATGAGCATCAGCGTGAGTTTCATGGCTGCATATTCCTTCTTGCCGGAACCCCAGTAGCCGATGAGCAGATACATCGGGATGAGTGCCACCTCGTAGAACATGAACATGGTGAATATGTCGACGGAGATGAAGAACCCGAAGACTCCGGTGGAAAGCAGGGTGAACCAAAGGAAGAACTCCTTGGTGAGCGGCTTGAGTTTCCATGAAGCGAATGTTCCGGTGAACACTATTATGCTGGAGAGGAGAAGCATCACTACTGAGATGCCGTCCACTCCCACTGAATACTTTATGTTGAGCGAAGGAAACCAGTCGGTACTGTAGGTGTAGAGCATCAGGTCAGTCACTCCGGCAGAACGCTGACGGATGAAGTCGACCGTGAGATATGCCGACAACAGGACGAGTGCCGAAGCACCGCCTACCATCACTCCACGAATCTGGTTGACGTTGCGTGAAGCCCACAAGCCGAGCAACATCAGAACTGGGATTACTACGAATAATGTCAATATACTCATCTTTCTGTTTCCTCCATAATTAAATCCACAACAAAATCAATGTCAAAGCCACTGCACCGCAGAGGAACCACACGACGTAACTGCGCACATCGCCGTTCTGCCACGGACGCACTGCCTCGCCTGCCAAGTTGGCGCCGCGGGCTGTGAAGTCGAGCAGTCCGTTGATGATGTGCTCGTCAATCCATTGTGCCGTACGCGACACGTAGCGGAACAGAATCTTGTGGGTCACGAACTGGTAGACCTCGTCCATGTAGAAGCGGTGGTAAGCCCACTTGTGAAGGCGTGGGAAGGCACGGTACATCTTTTCGGCAACCGGCTGTTTCTCTCCTTTATATATATAAGTGGCAAGGCAGATGGCTGCGATGGCAATGACCGTGGAGGTGATTGCAATCTGCGGGTCGAAATGGATGCCGTACTGCAGACCGGAGGCGGTGACCAGCGATCCGAAACTCAAGTCGGGGTCAATCACTCCGAATCCGGCAAGCGTGGTCCAGATGCCGACGCCCAGTGTCACTGCGCTGAGGAACACGAGCGGGAAGGTCATGGTCCATGGTGCTTCGTGAGGTTTGTGCTCGGCATGCAACTGCTTGTTTTCCGTTCCCCAGAATATGCCGTAGTAGAGACGGAACATGTAGAATGCTGTCATTGCGGCAACGGCAGTCATCCACCAGCCCACGAACGGAGAGTAGGCGAAGCAGGCGGAAATTATCTCGTCCTTGGAACTGAATCCGGAGAAGAACGGAATGCCGGCAATGGCAAGGCAACTGATGAGGAAGGTGGCATGGGTAATAGGCATGTACTTTCTCAAGCCGCCCATGGCAGACATCTCGTTGGAGTGTACGGCATGGATGATGCAACCTGCACAGAGGAACAGGCATGCCTTGAACATGGCGTGGGTGAACAGATGGAACATGGATGCCATGTATCCGAGTGCTCCGTGACTTTCATGGCCGAGTTCCATGGATGTGCATACTCCGAGTGACACCATCATGAAGGCAATCTGCGAGATGGTGGAGAAAGCAAGCACGCGCTTGATGTCGCTCTGCACACATGCCACTGCAGCGGCATAGAATGCAGTGAACGCACCTACGGCAACCACGATGGAGAGTTGGTCGGGAGCATAGTCAATCCACAACGGGAACATGCGGGCAATCTGGAATACTCCGGCAACCACCATGGTCGCTGCATGGATGAGGGCAGACACTGGTGTAGGACCTTCCATGGCATCGGGCAACCAGATGTGCAAAGGGAACATGGCTGACTTTCCTGCACCGCCGATGAACATCAGGACAAGTGCCGTGGGAAGAATCATGCCGCCGGCTGCCACTGCACGCGACACGTCGCTGGTGGCAAATGCCTCAACTCCGTTCAAGTAGGTGATGTTGCCTGCGAACGAGAAGCTGTAGCTCTGGGTGTAGTAGCCGAATATCAGAATACCGACAAGGAAGAACATGTCGGCAAAACGTGTGACGATGAATGCTTTCTTCGATGCATGGACTGCTGCATGGACGGTGTAGTAGAAGCCGATGAGCAGGTAGGAACTTACTCCCACCAGTTCCCAGAACATGTACATCTGGAATATGTTGGTGGCAACCACGAGTCCGAGCATTGAGAAGGTGAAGAGCGAAAGGAATGCGTAGTAGCGCTGGAATCCTTTCTCGCCGTGCATGTAGCCGAACGAATAGATGTGGACCATGAGCGATACGGTGGATATGACGATGAGCATCATCACCGAAATCGGGTCGAGCAGGATGCCGAGGTCGAAATGGAGTTTGCCCAGCGGAAGCCATGTGGCATTGTAGGGCACGAAGGTGGCAAAAGCGCCGTCCACACGTTCGGAAGTGAAATACTGGAAGGCTGTGACGTAGCTCAGCAGGGTGACAAGTGCTATGGAGCAAGTGCCTGTCAGTCCTGCTGCCATGTGTGGCCAGCCTTTCTTGCCTCTGAAATAGTCTGTCAAACCCACAACAAGGAATGAAAGCAGCGGCAGAAGTAGAATCCAGATGGTGTAGCTGAAAGTGTTCATGTTTCTGTTTTGATTTTAGTCGTGAGTATTGGTCAGTGTTTCATGTTGGTGATTGAATCTGCCGAATCATTGCGGAAGAGTCGGTAGACATTGATGATGATTGCCACTGCCACTGCCGTTTCCGCACCGCTCACAGCGATGGAGAACAGGGTCATGAACATGCCCTCGTTGCCCAAGGGGAAGAGCAGACGGTTGACTGCGGCAAACTGGAGGTCGACGGCATTGAGCACGAGTTCCACCGAGATAAGCATGGCTATGAGGTCGCGGCGTGTGGCGAAACCGAAGAGGCCGATGAAAAACAAGAGTGCGGAAAGCACGAAATAATATTCAATTGGTAGTGACATATCTTTTTTCTCCTTCCTTTTTTTATTTCTCCTTCTTATTTTCGCGGGCTATCATCAAGCCGCCGATTATACAAGCCAACAGGAAAAGCGAGATGAACTCGAATGGCAGCACGTACTGGTACTTGCCTGCGCCCATGAGCGCCTTGCCTATGGTCTTCATGCTGAGTTCGGTGTCGGGAGTGAGTGCTGCCGAATAGAGGAAACGGTTCTTGAGCAGAATGCCCACGATTGCAATGAATCCGGCAATTGCTGCCAAGCCGCCTGCAAACACTCGCCTGGTGTTGAGTCGCTCGCGCAGACCCAGCAGTGCACGCTTGCTCACCAACTGGATGGCGAAGACGTAAATCATGGTGATGGCTCCTGCATAGATGCTGAGTTGCACCGCACCGAGGAATGTGTAGCCAAGCAGGAAATACATTCCCGAGATGGCAAACAGGACGAAGAGCAATGATGTGACTGCACGCATGATGCGCGTGGTGAGTACACTGAATAGGGCTGCGCAGACGATAATCACTGCGAGAATGCTGAATGTTACGATATTTGCCATGTTATTTCTCCTCCTTTGTTTGGTTGGTTGTTGCCGCCTTCTCTGCTGCTGCCTTCTCTGCTGCTGCCTTCTCTGCTGCAAGGCGTGCATTTTCCTCATACTGTGCAAGGTCTTCAGCCGAAGGTGGGATGTTGAGGTGCTGCACAAGTATGCTGCGGTTGAACACTGCCTGCTCGAATTCGTTGGTGAACTTTATAGCACCGAAATTGCAGGCATTCACGCACAACTGGCAGAACATGCATTCGCCAAGGTCGTACTGATAGTCGAGCAACAGGCGCTTCTTCTTGCCGTCGGCTGTGGTCACCATGGTCGACTTTATCTTGATGGTGCTATTGGGACAGGCATTCTCACACATGGTGCACGCCACGCACTTGTTCTTTCCGTTCTCGTCGTGGGGCATGACCAGCGTGGCACGGTGACGCGCGGAAATATGCTGTGTCTTGCGGTTTTCGGGGTATTGCTCGGTCACTTTCGGGGTGACATACTCCCCCATCGTGACGTCCATACCGGTGACCAGGGACTTTATTCCCTTTATCACACCGCTGAAATATGAATTGTCTTTTGCCATTTCTCCAAGTGATTATCTGTTTCTTTCTTTTCGGAGGTCCATTTATTTTGCGTTGGTCAACCTATTACGAGTTTCTGTGACTTGCGTGCTGCAGAGGCTTTCTTTGTGGAACGGCAGATGATGATTACGCACAGGATGGCTATCAGCACTGCCACGGCTATGCCCGTGAACATGTGGCCCGTGATGCCAAGCGAAACGCAGACGGTCATCAGCACAAGGTTGAAGAGTGCCACCGGCATGAGGTATTTCCACTCCAGTTCGAGGATTTGGTCCACACGCAGGCGCGGGAATGTCCACTTCACCCACATGAGCAACCACACCACAAGGAAGGTCTTTCCGAGGAACCAAACGATGCCTGGGATGTAGTCCATGGCGCTGTCGATGGCATCTACCCCGATGTGGAGAGGCATCCATCCGCCAAGGAACACGGTAGCGGCTATGCCGGAAACGATGAAGAGGTTGAGGAATTCAGCCAGGTAATAGTAGCCGAATGCCAGTCCGGAATATTCCACATGATAGCCGGCTGTAAGTTCCGATTCTGCCTCGGCAAGGTCGAACGGACCGCGGTTTGCCTCGGCATTGCCTGCTATGAGGAACACCACGAAAGCGATGATGGCAGGCAAATGTCCCTGGAAGAGCAACCAGCCGAAGGGTGCGCTCTGGGCTTCGATTATCTCGCTTATCTGCATGGAACCAGTGAGCACACACGCTGCGATGAGACAAAGTCCGAGTGAAATCTCATAGGAAATCATCTGCACCGCACCACGCATGGCACTGACCACGGAGTATTTGTTGTTGGAAGCCCAACCGGCAAGGAACACACCTACCACTCCAATGCTCGAAACTGCGGTGTAGAGGAAAATGCTGCAGTCGAAATCGAGCACCAGCGCACCGTTGTTCCACGGCAGGAAACCGAATGCGCCCATCGAGCCCACAATCACGAGCACCGGAGCGATGCAATAGAGCAGTTTGTCTGCCCTGTCGACCCAGAATATCTCCTTCACCAGCATCTTCAGCACATCGCAGAACACCTGCAGCGTGCCCCACAGTCCCACTCGCATAGGTCCGAGTCGGCACTGGAAGGCTGCACACACCTTGCGCTCCATGAATATCATGATGATGGCAAGACCTGCGTAGGCCAGCATAAGCGCTATTCCTATAAGCACACATTCAATGAGGGTGGCAAGCCAGCCGGGCAACGAGAGGGTGAGCCGCAGCAGCATGTCGAACCAGTTGGTTATTTGTGAAAAGTCAAACATAATCGTCTTATTTTATGTCAAACATCAACGGTTGTATTGTCAAATATCAGCGGTTGTATTATATATAAAGGTGTGTCAACGGTCGATATCCGGAATCACGTAGTCGAGCGATGCTCCGGCAGCAATGAGGTCGGCAAATTTCTCGCCTCGGCATGCTGTGTCGAGGGCTGACACGAGCGACAGTCCCATCGGACGGAACTTCAAGCGGTAAGGACTCTTGTCGCCATGGGAATCGAGATAGACTCCGATTTCGCCGCGCGATCCTTCGCACGAGAAGTACCACTGTCCCTCGGGCACCTTGATGATGGGCTTCTGCTTGATGTAGAATTCGCCTTCGGGGATGTTGTCGATGAGTTGCTCGATGATGCGAACGCTCTGCTTCATCTCGTCCATACGCACAAGGTAGCGGTCGTAGGAATCGCCCTTGGAGAAGAGCACCTGGTCGAACTCCACATCGCCGTACATGGCATACGGATGGTTTTTCCTCACGTCGTTTGCCCAGCCTGCACCACGTCCGGTGCCGCCGGTACAACCGAAGCCAATCACTTCCTCACGGGTCAGAGTGCCCACGCCGATGAAGCGGTTGCGGAAAATCACGTTGTCGGTGAACACGTCCTTGTATTCCAGCCATTTGGTCTTCAGGTACTGGCAGAGTTTCTTCACGTCGCGCACAAAGTTCACGTCGATGTCTGCCTGCACTCCCCCAATGCGGTTGTAGTTCTGGATGAGGCGTCCTCCGGTGGTTTCCTCCAGCACATTGAGCACATATTCCCTGTCGCGCATGCCGTAGAGGAACGAGGTGAGCGCGCCAAGGTCCTGGGCACAGCAGCCGAAATAGAGCAGGTGGGAGTCAATGCGCTGCAGCTCGTCCATTATGGTGCGGATGTACTTGATGCGGTCGGTCACCTCAATGCCCATGGCTTCCTCGATGACGCTGCACAGGGCATGACGGTTCATCATTGCCGAGAGGTAGTCGAGACGGTCGGTGAAGGCAAGGGTCTGCGGATAGGTGCAGCCCTCGGAAATCTTCTCTATTCCGCGGTGGATATATCCGAGGTGGGGTTTTATGCTCTTTATGGTCTCGCCCACGAGCGATGTCTGCAAGCGCAGCACTCCGTGGGTGGCAGGATGTTGCGGACCGATGTTGATGACGAACTCGTCTTCCCCGAAGAGGGGTTTCTGCTTCTCCTGCAGCCGTCCGTCGGGCCCGAGGAAATACTCGCGTGTCACGTTGGGCTCGGCTTCGTCGTCGAGCGTATAGGTATTGGCTTCGGGACTCATGTCGAAGTCCTTGCGAAGCGGATAGCCCTTGAAATCCTGGCGCAGATAGAGGCGGCGCATGTCGGGATGGCCAGTGAACCGGATGCCGAGGAAGTCGAACACTTCGCGCTCAAGCAACTCGGCAGCACGCCAAATGTGGCAAACCGACGGGATGTAGCAGTCGACAGGGTCGGCAATCGCCTTCACGGAAATGCGCTCATGGCTCTCGGTGTTTTCAAGAATGTAGATGCATCCTGGTCCTTCTTCGCCAAAGTCCTCTCCCACTATCGTAACGAGGTAGTCGAAATGGCGCTCAGCCTTGAGTTTGCCCATCTCTGCAGCAAACTGGCTCAATGGAAATTCAATGTTGTTCAGTTTCATTCCAGCCCCTCCTTATTATTTACAGATGAATCCGGGTTTTCCTCGTCCATGCCCTCGGGTTCGCGGCTTATCCACGACTTCCACATGGTGCGGAACTTGGCAGGGATGTCCTTCACGATGATGGTGGCAAGTGTCTTGTCCTTCTTGTTGACTCCGCCGATGAACTTCTCCAACTTCACCTTGCGCTGCAACTGCATCATGCCATAGAGGATGGCTTCCGGACGCGGAGGACAACCGGGCACATAGACATCGACAGGAACGATTTCGGAGATGCCGCGCACCACATGGTAGCTCGACTTGAACGGACCGCCTGAGATGGCGCATCCGCCCACTGCCACCACATATTTCGGCTCTGCCATCTCGTCGTAGAGTCGTCGCATCACCGGTGCCATCTTGTGGGTGATGGTTCCGGCACACATGATGAGGTCTGCCTGGCGCGGAGAGTTTCGAGTCACCTCGAAGCCGAAACGTGCAAAGTCGTAGCGCGCACAGCCCACTGCCATGAACTCGATGCCGCAGCACGAAGTGGCAAATGTGAGCGACCAGAGCGAATTGGCAAATCCCCAGTCAATCAGATGGTCGAGATTGCCCACCAACACGTTCGC
This sequence comes from Acutalibacteraceae bacterium, assembly GCA_963645405.1. GTDB lineage: Bacteria > Bacteroidota > Bacteroidia > Bacteroidales > Bacteroidaceae > Colivivens. Next base: position 23,029 of record CAVISR010000009.1, on the reverse strand, counting down.
TCCCCCTTCGTTCAGTTCCTTCAGAGTTGCCTCCAGCGTGGCATTGTCCTTGAATTCCTCATAGGGAATGCCTTTGATTGACGGTCTCTTTACATCCATTCCAAAGCTCCTTTCCGCCAAGCATAGGCAAGTCCGAACACCAGTACCAGCATGAAGAACCCGATGGTGACAAGCGCCATCGGACCATACTCCTTCACTACGATGGCCCAAGGATAGAGAAACACGGTCTCCACGTCAAACATGAGGAAAAGCAGCGCAAACAAATAGTAGCCCACATGCATCGGGAGCCACGAACTTCCGCGCGTAGGCACACCACTCTCGTAGGGCTCACCCTTTACCTTGTTGTGCTTGCTCGGACCGAGAATCTTGGCAACCAACGTGCCACAAACCACCAACGCTACACCTGTGAGGATTACGGTGACAAACAAAGTGAAATACATAAGATCCTATCTAATTACCAAACAATTAATTACTACGCTAAAGCTATTTCTAAAGCCACATGCTTATCGGCTGCAAAATTACTACTTTTTTGCGTAACATGAGTAGACCAAGAGTACATTTTTATGGAACTTTTGCGAATCATATACGATGATAATATAAATAGGGACGTAACATGATTGAAATGCGAATGAAACAATATAATGCAACGCAAATAGCGCGCCGGAATAGGAGTCAGCCGTCTCCGACGGCGTAGACGATGACGTTCGAACGTAAGTTCGCAAAACGTTTCCGCTTTGACGCCCTCGGAGAGGGCTAGTTCCTATTTTCGATGACGTTCGAACGTAAGTTCGCAAAACGTTTTCGCTTTAACGCCCTCGGAGAGGGCTAACTCCTATTTCCGCGCTCAAGCCTGCTCCTACATTCCCCCGGCTCACAGCATGTGGTTTTCGGCAATGTAGCGCCACAGCGGAGCTACCATCAACGACTGCTTCATCTCGTCGGACTTCAGGAGGTCGATCAGTTGGGCGAGAGTGAAGAGATGGACGGAGATGTCCTCGGTGGAGTCGAGATGCTGACCGGACACTTTCTCCACGCCTCGGGCTATGAAGGTGTGGTTGAGGTTGGTCATGGATGTGGGGTTGGCAGACAGTGTGGTGAAGGGTGTCCACTCGCCTCCGGCATAACCGGTCTCCTCAAGCAGCTCGCGCTTGGCGGCTGCCATCGGGTCGGTTTCGTCGGGTTCCATGGTACCGGCACAGAGTTCGTATTCCACTACCCCCAGTGCATGGCGGTATTGCCGCACGAGGATGAACTCGCCTGCCTTGGTGATAGCGATGATGTTGACCCACTCGGGGTATTCGAGCACGTAGTAGGCTGGGACGATACGGCCATTGGGCATGCGCAGTGTGTCCTGGCGTGCTGTCATCCAAGGCGGACGACGGATGATGTATTCGGAGGAAATGACCTCCCAAGGCTTTATCTCTTTCATATTGCAGAGTATTTTACCGGTACATCTTTATCGGGTCGTTCAACGTCATTTCCCGTTGCTGGTTGCCTTCACCTGCAGGCAGACGATGGATGCGGCTGGCATTTCGACTGTGAGGGTGTTGCCGGAAATCTTTGCTTTCTTGAACTCGCGCACAACTACTTTGTTGGGGTTATCGAAGGTGTTGTGGTCCTTGATGTTATCGGATGCAAGTATCTGTGCGTTCTGCACTTTGCCTGATATTCCGTCGAGGTTTACTTTCACCTTCACTCCGTTCTTCAGGTCGGCATTGGCAAGGTTGATGTTGACGGTGCCGTCGCTCATCTTTGATGCGGAAGCACTGATGTAGTTGGATATGCGGTTCTGGCTCTTGTTGCGTTCGTCCTCTGCCTGGAAGGTCTCGCTCTGCACGTCAATCGGGATGTTCACGGCGTCCATATTGGGCACGTACATCTTGAACACATAATAGGTCGGTGTGAGCACCATCTTGTCGTCTTTCGTAAGCACCATGCTCTGGAGCACGTTTGCCACCTGGGCGATGTTGCACATCTTGATGCGCTGGGTGTACTGATGGAACACGTTGAGGGAGAAGGCTGCTACCATGGCGTCGCGCATGGTGTTCTGCTGGTAGAGATGTCCCTTGACGCTGCCTGGCTCTTCGTCCCACCATGTGCCCCATTCGTCAACAAGAAGGTCAACACGGTTGCGCGGGTCGTACTTGTCCATGATGCCGATATGCTTCTTGAGTATCTCTTCGATGCCGGCACCGCACTTGGCAACTGCCCAATAGTACTGGTTGTCGTCGAAATTGGTGGCGCTGCCCTTGCTTCCGCTCCATGTGTAGCAAGTGTAGTAGTGAAGGGAGAGTCCTTTCATGCGGTTGCCCACCTGCTTCATCAGTGTCTCGGTCCAGTCGAGGTCGTAGTCGCTGGCACCGGATGCAATCTTATAGAGTTTGTTGCCGTTGTATTCGCGGCAGTAGGTCTGATAGCGACGATAGAGGTCGGCATAGTATTCGGGGCGCATGTTTCCGCCACAGCCCCAGCTCTCGTTGCCCACTCCGATGTACTTCACCTTCCAAGGCTCCTCGCGTCCGTTCTGCTTTCTGAGCTTTGCCATCGGTCCGTCCTTGGCTGTCATGTATTCCACCCATTTTGCTGCTTCCTCCACGCTTCCGCTGCCCACGTTCATGCTGACATAGGGTTCGCAGCCAAGCAGTTCGCAGAGATTGAGGAACTCATGGGTGCCGAAGCTGTTGTCCTCCACTGTTCCTCCCCAGTTGTTGTTGACCATGCGCGGACGGTTTTCCTGAGGTCCGATGCCGTCCATCCAGTGGTATTCGTCGGCAAAGCATCCGCCCGGCCAGCGCATCACCGGTACCTTGATGTCCTTCAGTGCCTGGAGCACATCGTTGCGGTAGCCTTGTGTGTTCGGGATTTTGGAGTTCTTGCCTACCCACAGACCACCATAGATGCAGGTGCCCAGATGCTCGGCAAACTGACCGTAGATTTCCTTGTTGATTACTTCCTTCGCATCCTTGGTTTTCAGTGTGACCGATGCTTCCTTCTGTGCCGACATTGGCAGTGACAATGCCAAAGCCAGGACCAATTCGAGTGATTTCATACTGTTTACTTGTCTTTTATCGTGATTTTTATTTATCTTTGCCGACAAATTTAAGGAAATAATCGCAATGGGCAAAAGTTTCAGCAAGAAAAAGTGCATTTTAGCTTCAAGTTTAGTAGTTCTTGTTTTGAATGCGTCCCTGACTCTGTATGAGTTTCTCAAACCATTGTCGTGCAACCAGACAACTTATCTGTATATTGACAATGACGACAACACCGACAGTGTGAGGGCAAAGATGGAAAAGGCAGATGCAGACATCTCGACATTTGCATTCAACATGATGTCGACTCTGACCGGCTATGGCAAGCATATCCAGCCGGGACGTTACGAGCTGTCGGCAAAACGGTCGACTCTGACGCTCTTCCGCAGCCTGATGGGTCATGCGTCGGTGCCAGTGGAACTCGTCTTGCCATCGGTGCGCACCACCGAACAGCTGGCAGGACGGCTTGCATCACAACTGATGGTGGACAGCACCAGCCTAGCGCAAGTGTTCGGCGACTCTGCCACATGGAAGGCTGTGGGACGCACATGCGAGACTTTCCCTGCCCTGTTCATCCCCAACACGTATGAGGTGTACTGGGAAACGTCTCCCGAGAAACTGATGCAACGGCTGGACAAGGAGAACAAGGCGTTCTGGACAAAGGAACGGAAGGCAAAGGCAACTGAAGCCGGACTGACGGAAGACGAGGTGGTGACGCTGGCAAGCATCGTGGACAGCGAGACGGCAGACAACAGCGAGAAAGCACGGATAGCGGGACTTTACATCAACCGCATGAACCGGGGTCTGCTGCTGCAGAGTGACCCGACGGTGATTTTTGCCATCGGCGACTTCAGCATCAAACGGGTGAGCGGCAAGATGCTCGAGACAGATTCACCTTATAATACATATAAGGAACACGGACTGCCACCGGGACCCATCTGCATCCCTTCCATCGCCGGCATCGATGCAGTGTTGAATTATGAACACAACGACTATCTCTACATGTGTGCAAAGGAAGACTTCTCAGGCTCGCACAACTTTGCCGAGACTTTCCCCGAGCACATGGCAAATGCACGGAGATACACGAAAGCGCTGAACGCACTCAATGTGCATTGACGCGGGAGAAGCTGGATTAGGAGCTGAATTAGGAGTCAGCGCTCTCCGAGCGTAGACGATAGCGTTCGAGCGCAGCTCGCCTCAAACGCAGCCAGTAGAGGCTTGCATATCAAGAATTTTCAGTTGCATTCCTAACAAACTTCTTCAACAGAAATGTGAGGAAATAGGGAAAGGTGTAAAAATGGCCGTTGAAACCAATGTTCTTGTTACACAGCTTGATGCCATACCGTATGTCCGGAAACCTGCCGTCTTGCGAAGTCAACTTGGCGAGCGACTTTGTTGCATTATCTGTAGCCTTCACTTCAATGGGAATAAGCGATTGGACGTCACGAATGAAGAAATCCATCTCCATGGTGGATTTGTCATTCCTATAGAAATAGAGGTCATAACCCTGCTTTACAAGCATATCACCCACCACATTCTCATAAATCGCACCTTTATATGTGCCGTAATTCTTGTTCACCCGCATATCCTCCTGCGACTCTTCATCAAGTGAGGCAACGAGCAAACCTGTGTCTTTGTAATAGAGTTTGTAGGATTTAGGGGCGTATCCATTCCCTGAGATAATCGTCAATCTTCCTGCGCAATAGATGCATAACTAATTTGTTTACAAGTCATTTCCGGATGCAAAGATACGACATTATCACAAAATTCCATGTGTTTCAACACGAGAAATCACAAAATTCAGAGTGTTTTGCCTCATAAAATCACAAAATTCCGAATACTTCAGCATGGAGAACCACAAAAGAGTCCACTGGTTATTTCTCTTTCTCAAGCTTGTTGAGTTGCTTTCCCATATTCAACTTGAAGTAGACTTCACGCAATCCCTCATACCAAAGGGTTGGGTTGTTGGGAGCAAACGACCTCGCTTTCTCGTAATTGCCAAGTGCTTTCTGATAGAAATCAGTTTCCTGCTTCTTCAACTGCGAATAGGAACTTGTGCCTGCCTTGAAGTTGTTTGCATGGTAGGTCTGCTGCGCCTTGATGACATAGATGTCGCCCATGCTGTTGTAAGACAAGGTGTCATCGTTCTGAATGGCAACTGCACGCTCATAGCTGGCAATTGCCGAATCAAGGCAGTCCATGCACTGCAGGCATTTTCCTTTGATGTACCACAGACGGCGGTTCTGCGGAGTTCTGTCGAGCTGGGTGCAGACTGTAGTGTAAGCCTGGTCGTACTGCTTGCGGTCAATCTGACATTCAACGAGCGTGATGTAGAAGTATTCGCGTGAAGGGTCTGCCTTCCACCCTTTGTTCAGATAGTCGATTGCTTCAATGGTGTCGCCCAAAGCAAACGAGGAATTGCTTCCAATCTGACAGAAGGTGGTGTAGGAAATGGTGTCCTCCATCACCTCTGAGATATATTTCTTCACATTGGAGTATGCTGAAGAATTATAGGCCGAATAGACTGCCAGACGCATTATGTCGAGGCTATCAGCATCGGGCTTTGCATCTTTCGCATCACAAACAAGCGGATTGTGCATGGTTTCGAGGTAGAGGTCGAAATACTTGTAGGCATCGGAATACTTGCCTTTCTTGTAGAAGTACTTGCCTGCACTCTTGACATTGTTGCGATAGAACAGCAGACGTGAGGAAATGCCGGACGAATAGCGTGGACGAACCTTTCCCTTGCGGTCGGGCAAGCGGTCGAGACTGTCGCACGACAATCCGTATTTATACACCTTGTATATATAAGAGAAGTACTTTGCCGTGTCGGGATTGTTCTTCAGATAGATCTTGCGGTTCTCGGCATCAACCAGTCCATGCTCTACGTTCATAAGCATGAAATGGAGCGAAGCATCATTCTTTGCTTCATCCGAAGAGTTCATTGCCTTTTCAAGTACGGATTCTGCCTGGGCAAAATTGGAGGACTTCACTGCCGTACGCGCTTCCTTCATTATTTTGCTCACGTTGACTCCCTCTGCCGGCTTCTTGTTCTTGTCGGCATCTTTCCCACTTTGCTTGTTCTGTGCATAGACACCGACAAAGCATGAGACGGCAAACACAACAGCCATCATCAGGATTCTCTGCCAAACTTGTTTCGTACACATCTGCATAGCACCTATATTAATGAATTAAACTTCTACAACTCAGTCATTGAATTAAACATCAGAACGTGATTCTCACCATTCCGCGTATGCCCCACTTGTTGATATCGGGGTCGTTCAAATAGGTAAGTCGACGCACGTATTCCACATGCAGCAACTTGAATATGTTGTGGATACCCAACCGCAACTCTATGTATGGAGTTCTCTTGTCCATCACTACGGTGTTGCTCTCATATGTTCCGTCGGCTTTGAAATGTCCAGGGAAATAGAAGAGCCGACTGTCGGAGTAACCGCTTGAAGCCGGGTTGTTTTTGTCAGTCAGTGTACCCCACAGCACGTTGACACCAATCATCTCGCGCCATTTCAGTTTTTTGAGCAGCGGAATGCGGTTGAATATCTTTCCATTGAGGTCCCACTGATACATGAGAGTAACGTATCTGTCGTTGAGGAACTCGAGGTTGTTGATCAGCGAGAACGTATAGTCCTCGAGGATGTACGACTGGTTGGCTGCAGGATGGATAAGCAACGGGAACGGGACGATGTTCCACTGAATGCCTGCCTTGATGTCGAAATCCATCTTTCCCCAGTTGCTCGGCATCCAGATGCGCTTGTAGATTCCTGCCTCAGTGACATTGTACTCATACTGTCCGCCAAGGAAATTGTTGAGACCTGTCGTGTGGGAGATTGTTACGATAGGCGCATCAAGATTGATTTTCACACGGCGCTGCTTGGTGTTGATGTATGAAGCACCAGGCTCGAAAGAAATCTTGGCCTTGAACTCGCTGGTGGTCATCTTTCTCAGATACTTGCTGGCATCTGCAGATGGTGTCCCTACCCCATCCAAAGGCTGATAGAACAAAGCATCGACTGCCTTATTGTCGGTGTGAGTGTAGGTGAGGTTGTAGCGGAATCCATTCTCGTACTCACGTTCATAGTTCACCTTCACTTCCTTCGTATGGTTGTATTGGTCCACACTGCTGGTCTTCAGCGAGAGGAACATGTTGTCCTTGTCGGTAGGCACAAACTTGTCGAACGGACTCACAATATCGTTGAGATAAGAGACCGACAGATTGTGTACAGGGAATTCACGCGGCAGATAGGCTTTCTTGTTGAATGAATAAGTCAACTGTCCTTTGCCATACACGTTGTGTGTCGCAGTACCATAAGCCACATAACCGGTGGCAAAGAAATGCGGAGAGAGGTTGGCATTGGTGAGGGCAGACAGACGGAAACGGAGATTGTCATAGTGGTTTCCTGATATGACGGTGTTGATAGGGCCTATATCCACGTAATTAGGATGAACGGAATCTCCTGTCTCCACAAAGTTCTCTATCAATGCCTTCAGTCCGAAAATGATGTACTTGAAACCTTTTATCTGCTGAAGGCGGCTCAGGAACGAGCCCATCTCGCTCTCACTCTTGGAGAGTTCCACTTCACGGTACTGGTTCCAATATTTCTCGTCCTGCATCTCTGCGTCTGCCTCCTTGAAGACTGCACCTTTGATGTGCTTGAACACCTTGGGAGATATCGGTTCGAATGAATAGTCCTTGTTGCGGATGGTGCGCTTCACCATGAACTTGCGCAAGTAGAGATTCATCTCCACCAGCATGTCGTTGCTCACGACCACACGTTCACCCGTGGGCAGGCTCTTGAAGTCCTGGGAGATAATCATGTTGTCGACGAAATTCACGTCACTGCGCTTTGGTATATGGAGTTCTGCACGACGTACCTGATAGGTGGAGTCATCCATTATGTAAATGAGACCCGAGAATCCGAAGTCCTGCTGGTTGTTGGGCAGGAATCCGATTTCAATCACCCGGTCATTGTCAATGTATGTAGTGTCTTGAATGTAATATCGATAGAATGATATGGCACTGGAGGAAATAGGGCTCTTGAACGGATACTGGAGCAGACGACACTCGTTCTGGTAAATGTCGACATCGGTGAAGACATCCTTCATAGTTGTCGTAAGTATGTCGCCCGTGTTGAAGAGTTCGTTGACACCGGTGTTGTTCTGTGCCTTGATGATGGTCTTCTCGCTCTTTGGACTCTTCCTGTAAATGATTTCGGAGATGGTTTCGTCCACCGTGAGCGGCAGAATCAGTTTACCGGTCTCAGGACAGCGTTCCACATGGTCTTTGAGGAAAGCGAACTGCTTCATTTCCTTTTCCTCAAACACTTTCTCCGTGAACTCATTGAGTGAGAGCACCATCTTCTCGTATTTGGAGTAACCCACAAAGTCTTTCTCGTGCAGGTCATTGAATTTCTTGTGGTCTATCACTTTTCGCATAAGCTCCACAGCAGGGTTGTTTTTTCTGCTGTACTTGCCTCGTTTGGCATTTATCGTAACGTTGTCAATCTGACGTGGCTGACTGACGAGCCTAATCTTCAAGTTCTTGGTTTTTCCTGGTACAAGTGTTATTGTCTGGGTTTGATAGCCCATGGTTGCAATAGTCAGTTTTGTCCATTTCGGCTCTTCCCTCAATTCGAAACGTCCCTCTCCGTCGGTCATCACACCCACATTATGTCCTTCATAATAGACATTGACATAGTCGAGGGGCTGACGTGTTTTCGCGTCAATGACGACACCTGTCACCTGCGCATTCATGCACAATGACAAAATGAACAAAAAGAAAATACAGAGAATTCTATTCATCATAAAAAAAGAAGCCCCTCTACACCCGGAAGATGAAGAGGGGTTTTCAGTGTATAAATTAATCTATTTCCTCGTCAGCTTCGTATCCGCCCATTTCGCGGAGAGCATTCTTCAGCATTACATACTGTTGGAAGAGGTGGTTTACTGGCACCTCGTTCTTTGTGTAGTCGTGCATAGGGCTCTTAAGATAGAAACTGAGGAATCTCTGGATGCCGTAGCGTCCGGCACGTGCAGCCAAGTCGCTCAACAGACAGAGGTCGAGGAGCAGTGGAGCTGCGAGGATTGAGTCGCGGCAGAGGAAGTTGATCTTAATCTGCATCGGATAACCCATCCATCCGAAGATATCGATGTTGTCCCATCCTTCCTTGTTGTCGTTGCGAGGAGGATAGTAGTTGATACGTACCTTGTGGTAATAGTCGCTGTAGAGGTCTGGTTGCTTGTCGGCAACGAGTATAGACTCAAGCGTTGACAACTTGCTGACTTCCTTTGTACGGAAGTTGGCTGGTTCGTCGAGGACGAGTCCGTCTCTGTTTCCAAGGATGTTTGTTGAGAACCATCCGCTCAAACCGAGGCATCTTGTACCGATGATTGGAGCGAAACCGCTCTTCACCAATGTCTGACCTGTCTTGAAGTCCTTGCCGGCGATTGGCATCTTGGTTTTCTCTGCCAGTTCCCACATTGCCGGAATATCGACAGTTGTGTTAGGTGCACCCATGATGAATGGGCAACCCTCTGACAAAGCTGCATAAGCGTAGCACATTGAAGGAGCGATATACTCTTTGTCGTCAGCCTTCATTGCAGCTTCCAAAGTAGCCAAAGAACCATGAACCGGTTCGTAGACAGGAACATAAATCTCAGTGGAAGCAGCCCAAGCGACAACGACACGTGCGCATCCGTTTGCCTTCTTGAAGTTGCGGATATCCTCGCGGATTTGTTCCATCATCTCCCAGCGAGTCTTTCCTTCCATGATGTTGTCACCGTCAAGACGCTTTGCAAAGTTCTTGTCGAATGCAGCCTTCATCGGAACAATCTTCTGGAGTTCGTCCTTTACCGGCTCGATATCCTTTTCCTTCAGCACTTCTGCATACATGGCACTTCTGTAGGCATCCACTGGATACACGTCCCATGCGCCAAACACTATATCATTAAGTTGAGAAATTGGAACAATGTCACGATAGTGAAGATATTTCTTGTCGGCACCTTTACCTACACGAATCTTATCGTATTCTACCATTGAACCTACAGGCTTTGCCAAGCCTTTACGTGCCATAAGCACACCTGTCATAAATGTAGAAGTTACAGCACCAAGTCCAACGACCATAATGCCGAGCTTACCTTCAGCAGGTTTAACATTTGAATTAGCCATTTCCTTTATAATGTTTTTATACTATAGTTGAATTGATTATAGCGTTACTACTATCGAACAGTCAAATGCAAAGATACACAAAATAACAATTTCCGTTGTCACCCAAAGTTCAAAAACTGACTCTTACACTTTATTTTCATTGCTTCTTAACACATATAAGCACGTAGTAAGTGAATAATTAGCCAATTTCCGCGGTCAAGTCGGCAATGTCCGTGAGAATGTACGACGGTACGGACTTGATGTCTGTAAGGATGAGCGACGGCACCGACTCATCGATGGCCTCATCGCCCCACCCTTTGCCTTTCATCCAAATTGTCTGGCAACCAAGCGAACTGGCAGGGACAATGTCTTTGGAGAAGGAGTCGCCCACGACCACTGTATTCTCCGGAGGCAGACCGAGAGCATCTATGCCAAGCTGGAAGATTTTCGGGTCGGGCTTTCTCACTCCTACGACCGATGATTCAATCACTTCCTGAAAGCAATCGATGTCGAAGTCTTTCAAGATAGTGTGGATATTGCCATAGAAGTTGCTCACCAGCACCAACGGATACTTTGCCGCCAGTGTCTTCACTACCTCACGACTTACCTTCATCACCTCAACCACATGCTGATAGCACCTCAGTGCCACATGCTCGTGCGATGCCCGTCGGGAAATCTCCAAGGTTCTCCAGTATTTGTTCTCGACAAGATACTTGGTCTCGATGTCGGTCTTTATCCTGAGGAGGTCGAGGAAGTTGTGCTCGGGTTTGATGAGCGGGGTCTTAGCCAGTTCACGTTCAGCAAAGACATAGCAGTCGCGGAACTGTTGTTTGCTGACAGGGATGTTCTCTTTCACGTATGCATCCCAAAGTACTTCCGACCAGTGCACGCTGTTCGTGTCCAGCGTACCACCATAGTCGAAGATAATGCCTTTAATAGATTCCTTTCTCAACATCTGCCGTAAAGTTTTTGCAATTACGCTCGTGGGTAGAGCGCATGTGGATATAGATTATTGACATGACAATGATTTCAAACAAAGGGTAAACATACGGGATGTCTGCCAGGCAACTGACATAAAGCACAATGGCGCGGCAATTGAACGTCAGGATATTTGTCCATTTCATAAGAGGCAGACTCTTCTTCCTGAATGCATCGCGGAATGATTGCGGAATATATCCGCCGAACTTGCTCTGCAGTGTTTGCATGAGTTTCTGGAACTGCGGTGTCTGTGCCTCTTGCTTCTTTGTGTATCTCACGTAGAAGAACAGGAAACTTTTCCACAGGAAGTTGCCCTTCCATGGGGTCTGTTCGTAGATTGCTTTCTGCTGCTTATAGTTGTCGAGCTCACTCTTGCTCTTGCCTTTGAGGAAATAAAGGTGAATCTGACGGTAGTAGTCGGCAAGTCCCGATTGTGTTCCGTGGCAACAAAGACCGGCTACGGCAAACAAGGCAAAGCCCCACCACTGCCATGTCGTTCCGCCAGTAAATGGGATTTCCTGGTTGAACATTCTGAAAGCCAGCGCAAAGTAGATGCAGATGAACCATACATCGCCGGCTGCACCATCGAGTATGCGTCCCAAGCGAGTGGTCTTTCCCGTCATTCGTGCCAGTTGTCCGTCGGCGCTGTCGTAGAAGTTGGCAAGCATCAGCAACAAGACTCCAACAATGTTGAGCACAAAGCCACGCGGTGTGTCTGCCTGACGGAAGAAGAACAGAGCGGACATTGCGCCAAGTATCATTGAAATGACGGTCACCACGTTTGGATGGATGTCGAAGTGGTTGAACAAAACTGCCCACCGATAACCGATGGGACGGGTAAACACCACATCGAGCCACTCTTCAGTGTCTGACGATTTCAGTGTTGATTGTATTTTCTGTTTGTTTGACATGTTCGTATCTAAAAATCAATTATTTCGTTATCTGTCCACCAACTTGCTTATTGCTTCAGCAGCCTGCTCTCTGCATTTTGAGAAACTGGGCCAGTCGTTGAGGTCTATCAGATAGATTTCTCCATTCTGGTCCACTATGCAGTCGCCTCCATAGACATTGAGATTTGCTATTCCGGCAGCCTTCGTGCAAATATCAGCCAGGTATTCTTGGTTGAATTCATATCCATGTTTGGCTCCGTTGTTCTTTTCCAGTCCGAACTTACTGTGTCCGTCTGCTGCATAATACCAATAAAAGAACGGACTGTCCGTACCGCACACACCATAGAACTTCAGCAAGTCGCCCTCGATATGCCGTGAACTGACAACAGTCTTGTATCCCTGCTGCTTCATCCATATTGCCTGGTCGACAGCATCTGCCGCATCATTGATGAAAGCCACATCGTGCGGATTCTGCGAATAACAGTCACCGCGTTTCATCCAGAATGGCAGTTCAAGCATTTGCAGAGCCTCATCAAGGTTGGCTGCAATGGTTTGCGGCATGGGAATGTTGCCCTTCTCGAGTTGCTGAACCAGTTTCATTCTGTTGCAGCACAAGTCAATCGATGCAGGGCTGTTGAACACTCTCACTCCCTGCCCTTCCATTTGCTTCAGAATCTTGAGCGTTTCCATTCGCCGTCCCATAGAGAACACTGCCTGCACATCAGCCAGGGCTTCTGTAAGGTTTGTATTCTTCAAGTCAGTCTCCGAACAGCTTGTCCCTTTCAAGTAAATCTCCGAGAAGTCTGATTCCATCAAATCTTCCTCTTTCATGAACCGGACTGTGCAGCCCAAGTTCTCCACCCGTTCTGCCACGGACTTCAGTATGAGTGCGTCCTTATCTTCCATATTAGGAGAAAACTCAGGAGCACGGAATATGAATAGCACGTTCATTTCAAGAATTCCTCTGCTTTTATAATGTCATCGGCATGGTCTACGTCGAGTATCTTGGAAAAGACATGAGCTTTCAGATGCAAGCCGTCTGCCACGAGCTGGCGCTGGAAATTGCGCATACGCGACTGTCCCTCTTCAATGCAACGCTTCAGTGTGACGAACGACTTGGAGTCAAGACAATATATTCCTCCCGAGATGTAGGAAGTGTCAGCTTGCTTTGTGTCGTGGAAACCAGTGATATTGAGTTCGCTGTCAGTGGCAATGTAAAGCGGTTTCTCATCGTCGACAAAATCAGTCACTGCCATCATTCCGTCGTAATTCGACTGTTTGAACTCGTTTATGTAGCGCTTGAACTCATCCTCACGGAAAATCGTGTCAACGGTTGTGAGGCAGAACTTGCCTTCTCCCAGATAGGGATAAAGCTCGTAGAAGCTGTGCATCGAACTGGGTGTGGTCTTCACCACCATCCGTATGGGTTTTCCTTCTGCCTGCATGCTGCGCACATGTTCTTGGGTGAGTGAAGTAAGGTTATTGGTGATGATTACTATCTCGTCAGCGCCATTGTCAATGAATATGCGCACAAGACGGTCAACCATTGCTTCTCCGTTGAGCCGTACGAGAGGCTTGGGAAGCGTCACCCCCTCCTGTGCCAGTCTCGAACCTTCTCCAGCAGCCAATATTGCAAATTTCATATCTTGTCTTTTCGTTTATTCCTTTCTAATATATGGAGAAATCCATGTCTCTATGAGAATTCTCCGTCGTCATGAATCCCCCCCTTTATATCTGTCCCTTATCTTCACTTCTGTCCCCACCTTCATCAGCAACATTCCGACAGCAGTCCAGAACAGTTCGCGTATTCTGACTATGATGGAAATGAACACAGCGATGGTCATTGCCTCTTTCAGAGTGAGCAGCACGCCGCCTACCCCACTCATCTTCATCTGTACCGTCGACATGGCAAATCCGCCTTCCCTGCCTCCTATCTGCAGTGGCATGAAAAAGAGGAGGTTGGCAAAAAGTGAGGTGAACGACAGAATCATCAGTGAATACATGAAGAGTTGCGGCATTGAGCCCTGCACATCCACGAGCCTGAGCATGAAGAAAATCTCCAGCGACTGCAATATTCTGCCGATGTACTCCAGCAGGAACGAGCCGAAAAAGTTTGCTTTCCTCTGCTGCTGCAACTGCGCAATCTGCTTGTCGATGGTGCACAGTTCATCGGAGTGTTGTTCTATGAATCTGCGTCCCCACCTGCGGCAACCCGGTATCCTTGCAACCAAGTTCAGGATTTTCACCACCATTCCGTGACGGTAACCGCGCACGAAGAGGTAGATTCCCGACAGGGAGAAGAGTGCCACCAGCGGCAGTATCACTGTCATTTGTGTGTCGAGCGGAATGAAAATCACGTAGAGCACCACGGCTGTGAGCCAATACCAGAAATGCGAAAAGATGTGCATCATGGCAAACAGAAGGACGGATGACGTGGCACGTTCACGTCCGATGTAGGGTGTGAGTTCCATCACTTTGTAGGGTTCTCCGCCCATCAGTCCAGCTGGCGTGGCATAGTTGAGCGCAAAGCCTGTCACCGTGACTTTATAGAGTTTCCAGAACGGGACTTTGCACTTGCCGCTTCCCCGGATGATGATGCGCCACGTGAAGGTGTTCATCAAATAGAGCACCATCCACAGCAACAAGATGGCAACCAACCAGTAGCCAGCACGGCTGAGATTGTTCCACATCTCGACGAAGCTGACCTTGAAGGTCAGTATCATCACCACTATGGCGCCTATGCCAAAGAGGAAGAAGATATTTCTTGTCCTGGACTTCAATGTATGCTGTTGTTTATTCTATTCAAGTTCCGCGAGTATAGGAAACGATGTATGTTTTGGCTTATAGTTCCACTATCAGTAGTCCGTCGCCATACGATCAGTTGTCCATCGCCATACGACCAATTGTCCACCGTCATACGACCAGTTGTCCATCGCAATACGACCGGTTGTCCACCGTCATACGACCGGTTGTCCATCATTCTGCGAACACATGTCTGTTTTTTTTGAAACCTACAAATGGGGGAACGACATCCATAAACTCTATCGCATTTGAGCTTGCGGAACACGAATTATTCTATTCTCGTTCAATCAATCGCAACCTCTGTCATTTCTTCAGCCACACCTTATTTATATATCAGCCACACCTTATTTATATTATAGTGTGTCATCGTCTGTCACCTGGTCGAGTTTCAGTTTGTCACTGTCGTCGCGCTTGTCATAATACTGTTTGCGCAACGGATGGGCATGAGCTGCATCGTATGTAGCACGGTTGCGCACGATGTCGAGTGCTGCAAAGATGGCATGGCGGAATGACTCCTCGTCGGCCTGTCCCTTGCCTGCAATGTCGTAGGCTGTGCCATGGTCGGGCGAAGTGCGCACGATGGGCAGTCCGGCAGTGTAGTTCACTCCGTCGTTCATTGCCAGCAACTTGAACGGAGCCAGTCCCTGGTCGTGGTACATTGCCAGTATGGCATTGAACTGGTTGTAGTTGCCCGAGCCAAAGAAGCCATCGCTTGCATAAGGTCCGAAGCAATGTATGCCTTTGCTGAACAGTTCGTTGATTACCGGAGCAATTATCTCCAGTTCTTCGCTGCCAATCAGTCCACCGTCGCCGCAGTGCGGATTGAGCGACAGCACTGCAATGCGTGGGTTGTCGATAAGGAAATCACGCTTGAGCGAGCGGTCGAGGATGGTGAGTTTCTCTGCTATGAGTTCCTTGGTGATTGCCGGTGCCACCTTGCTTATTGGCAGATGTGTGGTTGCCAGCGCCACTTTCATTGTTCCGTTCATCAGAATCATGAGGGCTTTGTTGCCTTCTCCTGCTTTCTGCTCGATGTATTCGGTGTGTCCGGGGAAATGGAATTTCTCGCTCTGAATGGTGTTTTTATTGATTGGAGCGGTGACGAGCACATCGATGAGTCCTTTGTGATAGTCGTCGATGGCATGCTCGAGTGCCACAAGTGCGGCATTGCCAGCTTCTGGAGTGGGTTTGCCGAACTCAATCTTTATTTCTTCCTCGCCAAAGCAGTTGACGATATTGAGCACATTGTCCTCGGCTTTCTCTGCGCTGTCTCTCACTGTGAAATTCGTGGTGAGTTCGAGTGCTTTCTTGTGGAAGGTTGCCATCTTGGGCGAACCATAGAGCACCGGTGTGCAGAGTTCGAATATGTCGGGGTTTTCAAAGGTCTTGAGTATCACCTCATAGCCTACTCCGTTTATGTCTCCGTGGGTTATTCCTACTTTTATCTTTCGCATATCTTGTTGAGTCTATTTGTTTTCTTCTTTGTTTGCTTTATCAGAATTCGCTTTCTCGTCCTTCACTGCCTGAGCCTGTGGCAGGCGCAGTGTGTAGAGTGCTGCCTCAAGTCGGCGTATCATTGTGCGCTTCATCTTGTCGGGCGCATACACGAAACCTTCCACTACTATCACCTGGTTGTTCACGGTGTCGACTGTGGAATGTGACACGAACGGTCCGCCCATCATGTCGTTTTCCATGCGCCACAGTCCTCTTGCCTCAAACACGTAGCGTCCTCTCACGTTCACGGCTTTCACCTGCACATAGTCGTGGTTGGTGGTCATGTACTGTCCGGGTTCGGCACCGGGGATGTTGCGTCGCATGAAAGTGTCGCGCAGTGCGATGTAGGCATGGCGAGTGAACACTTTCTCCGAAACGTAGGGATAGCTGTAGATGCAGATGCTCTGCGAGGTGGAGATCCCGTCGTTGGATGCCCAGATGAAGTTGTCGCCCACTTTCATTTTCAGAAGGTCGTTGGGGATGAACAGTTCGCATCCGAACATCTTCTTGCACTGGCGGTAGAACTCTATGTTGTATTTCTCCTCCAGCAGTGCCGCATTGCGGTTGATTTCTTCTGCCGAGAGGTTTTGTATGAGTTGTCGGGTCTGTTCCGTGATGTAGGTGGAGATGCTGTTGCCGTCGGGTCCTTTCACGTTGATTATGAGTTGTGGGTCAGAGAACACGTTGCGCTCGTATTTGATTTGCGGCATTGTAGTCTGACTGTTCACTTCTATGTGGATGATGTTGCGGAAGATGTTGGTTATGCGGTTGTAGTTGGCTGGCACGACGTGGCTCACATGGAACATCGGTTCGGGCTGCGGCAGCATCGGCACATCTTTCTCCAGCACTTCGCGTATTGCTCTTCCGGCATAGCCTTGCCACAATGAGTCTTCACACACCACCATCACTTCGTAGGGGTTTCCGCTCGACACTGGGGTGAGCCACGACCGGTGGTGTTTTTTCCGTGGCACATCGGGATTGGCTGAGCACGATGCCATGAGGCACGCTGCTGCCACACACACGACAACGGTTGCCATATACAGGCACGCTGACTTTCTGCCGGCTGACCAGTGAAGGCTCGTTGCCTTTCTGCTTTTTCTTTCAAAGAGTCTCATTGTGTATAGGTGATGTATATTAGTGGATTACTGGTTTTCTTGTTTGGTTGTAAGCAACCCGCAGGCGGCATCGATGTCTTGTCCGCGCGAGGTGCGTATGGTGGTGTACACTCCGTGGCGGGTCAGATAGTCGCGGAAGGAGGTCATCTTCACTTGGGTCGACTCGCTGAGTTCCAGTCCGGGAATGCGGTGGTAGCGTATGAGGTTCACACGGCAGTCGAGTCCTGCAAGCAGGCGCACGATTTCCTTTGCAAAGAGCATGGAGTCGTTCACTCCGTCGAACATGGTGTATTCGAACGACAGCCGTCGCTGGTGGCTCCAGTCGTAGTTGCGGAGCAGGTCCACCACTTCCTCGATGGGGAACTGGCGTTCTGCAGGCATGTATCTCAGTCGCTGTTCGTGGATTGGGAAGTGCATGCTCACTGCCAGGTGGCATTCGCTCTCCCGGAGGAATCGCTCGAGGTTTTTCTTCAGCCCCACGGTTGACACCGTGATTCTTTTCGGGCTCCACGCCCATCCGAAGTCGGAAGTGATGATGCTTATTGCCTTCATCAGACTGTCGTAGTTGTCGAGCGGTTCGCCCTGGCCCATGAACACGATGTTGGTCAGTGTCTCGGGCTTGTCGATGGAATAGATTTGGTTGAGGATGTCGGTGACGGTGAGGTTGCCCTCGAATCCCTGCCTGCCTGTCTGGCAGAACATGCAGCCCATCTTGCATCCCACTTGTGAGGAGACGCAGAGTGTTGCCCGGTCGTTTTCGGGGATGTAGACTGTCTCCACATACTTGCCCTCTTCGGTTGGGAAGAGGTATTTCACTGTGCCGTCAGCCGATGTCTGTGTCTCTACGGGCGCTGACGTGCCGACGGAGCAGTTTTCCGCCAGCAGTTCGCGGTGGTGTTTGGAGATGTTGGTCATGCTCTCGAAGTCGTGCACGTTCTTCTGGTACACCCACTGCGCAATCTGCTTTGCAGTAAATTTAGGCATGCCGAGTTCCAGAACCATGTCCTGAAGCTCGGCAATGTTTTTCCCTAATATGTTTTGTTTTCGTTCTGTTACCATGCAAAAATCGGGTAATCCTTCATCAACTCGTTGACATGGCTGCGGACTCTTGCAATTACTGCATCGTCCTCAGGTGCATTGAGCACTGTCTCAATCATGTCGGCAATTTCCAGCATGAGGTCTTCCTTCGCACCGCGTGTGGTGATGGCTGGGGTTCCGAGTCGGATACCTGAAGTCTGGAATGCGCTGCGTGTGTCGAACGGCACCATGTTTTTGTTTGCAGTGATTTCGGCTGCCACGAGGGCTTTCTCTGCCACTTTACCGGTGAGGTCTGGGTATTTGGTACGGAGGTCAACGAGCATGCTGTGGTTGTCGGTTCCGCCCGAGCAAACGTAGAAGCCCTTGTCGATGAGTGCCTGTGCCAGTGTGGCTGCGTTTTTCTTCACCTGCTGCTGGTAGGTCTTGAATTCGGGCTGGAGTGCTTCGCCGAATGCCACTGCCTTGGCTGCAATGACGTGTTCGAGCGGACCGCCCTGCTGTCCTGGGAACACGGCTGAATTGAGCAGCTGCGACATCATCTTCACCTGTCCCTTCGGAGTGGTGTAGCCCCATGGATTTTCGAAGTCCTTGCCCATCAGGATGATACCTCCGCGTGGACCGCGCAGTGTCTTGTGGGTGGTTGAAGTGACGATATGTGCATATTTCAGCGGGTTGTCGAGAAGTCCGGCTGCGATGAGTCCTGCAGGGTGAGCCATGTCGACCATCAGGAGCGCTCCCACTTCGTCGGCAATCTGGCGCATGCGTGCATAGTCCCACTCACGGCTGTATGCCGAACCTCCTCCGATGATAAGTTTCGGTTTGTGCTGCAGTGCCAGCTGCTCCATCTCGTCGTAGTCCACACGGCAAGTCTCGCGGTTGAGGTTGTAGCCCACCGGATTGTAGAGTATGCCACTGGTGTTCACGTGGCTTCCGTGTGAGAGGTGTCCTCCCTGCTCGAGGTTGAGTCCCATGAAGGTGTCGCCCGGCTTGAGCACTGCCAGCAGCACTGCTGCGTTTGCCTGCGCTCCCGAGTGGGGCTGCACATTGGCATATTCAGCGCCGAAGAGCTTGCACACACGCTTGATGGCAACTTCCTCGATGACGTCCACCACCTCGCATCCGCCATAGTAGCGCTTGCCCGGATAGCCCTCTGCATACTTGTTTGTCAGGCATGAACCCATGGCCTGCATCACCTGGTCACTCACGTAGTTTTCTGACGCAATCAGCTCAATGCCCATCCACTGGCGCTGATGTTCCTGTCTTATCAAAGAGAAGATTTCGTTGTCTCTTTCCATTTGTCGTATTTATATATAATGTTATTATGAATTTCTTTCACACCACAAATTTAGGCATTTCTTCCAAGACAGCCAAATTTAGCATCACAAAATGCGGTGTCACGGCATCATTTTCAGCTGAAACAACAAGAAATGACGCATCAATTGCAAAAAAGTCGCATCAGAGAAGGCTTCCATCTGAAAGTTTTTGTAACTTTGTCGGTGATGCGGCTGGTGCAAGCTGCCGCACGATGCTTGCTGAACAAAAATAGTATTAAGAAAATATGTATACTCAACCAACCAAGATGTCCCAGTTTCGCTGGGTGATGTGCGCAATGCTATTCTTTGCCACAACTGTCAACTACATGGACCGTCAGGTCCTTTCGCTCACATGGAAAGACTTCATCGCTCCCGAGTTCCACTGGAACGACAACGACTACGGAACGATCACCGCCTACTTCTCCCTCATCTATGCCGTCTGCATGCTCTTTGCCGGCAAGTTCGTCGACTGGATGGGCACCAAGAAAGGCTATCTGTGGAGCATCGGAGTGTGGAGCGCCGGAGCATGCCTCCATGCAGCCTGCGGATGGGCAACAATGCACATCGAGGGACTGGAGTCCATCGATGCCATGCGTGCAGTGGAGTCGGGCAGCGCAATGGCACTTGCCATCTCCTCCACCAGTGTCTGGCTCTTCCTCTTCTGCCGCTGCGTCCTGGCACTGGGCGAGGCAGGCAACTTCCCTGCAGCCATCAAGGTGACAGCCGAATACAACCCGAAGAAAGACCGTGCCTTCTCCACCAGCATCTTCAACAGCGGAGCATCCATCGGAGCACTGGCAGCACCAGCATGCATCCCACTGCTTGCCGAAGCCTACGGATGGGAAATGGCATTCATCATCATCGGCGGACTCGGATTCCTCTGGATGTTCTTCTGGATGTGGCTCTATCAGAAACCCGAGAAAAACAAGTTCGTCAACAAAGCCGAACTTGAATACATCCAGCAAGACGAAGCCGAGGCAGAAGCCCCAGCCAAAGCCGAAGCCGACGAAGGGAAAGGCATCTCACTGCTCAAGTGCTTCACCTACCGGCAGACATGGTCGTTCATCGTGGGCAAGCTCTTCACCGACGGCGTATGGTGGTTCTTCCTCTTCTGGGCACCGGCATATTTCTCCGACCAGTTCCACCACAAGAGCTCGTCGACAATGGGCATCCTGCTCATCGTAGTGCTCTACACCATCGTCACCATCATCTCCATCTACGGCGGTTACCTGCCCAAACTCTTCGTCGAGAAGAAAGGCATGCAGCCCTACAGCGGACGAATGCTGGCAATGCTCATCTTCGCCTTTTTCCCCCTCGTGGCACTCTTCGCACAGCCACTCGGCACCTACTCGGAATGGTGGCCAGCCATACTCATCGGACTGGCAGGCGCCGGACACCAGGCATGGTCAGCCAACCTGTTCTCCACCATCGGCGACATGTTCCCGAAGAAAGCCATTGCCACCATCACCGGCATCGGCGGAATGGCAGGCGGCGTAGGCTCCTACTTCATCCAGAAAGGCGCGGGCGAACTCTTCACAGCCACCGGCCAGATGGGCGCCAGCTTCCAGTTCTTCGGATTCGAAGGCAAGCAAGGCGGATATTTCATCATGTTCTGCATCTGTGCCGTAGCCTATCTGCTGGCATGGACCATCATGAAGATTCTCGTACCGAAATACAAGCCAATCACAGACTAAGAAACAAGACTCCAGTAGCGGTGGCAACAACCACCGCTATTTTCATGTCCATTCACTCCCGATTATTTCTCTGACCAGGAAAAATTATTTCTCTGACTAGGAAAAAGATTTTCTCTAACCAGGGAAAAGATTTTCTCTAACCAGGGAACAAAATTACGCAGACTGGAGAACTCGAGTCCGCTGACTAGAGAACTGGAGTCCGCTGACTAGAGAACTGGAGTCCGCTGACTAGAGAACTGGAATCCTCCGACTGGAAAAAATCTGCAAGGACACAAGCACTTTCCCGGCACGGATTTCATGCGTCCGCAATTAACAATCCACGCCCAGTCCATTAACAAATAACGTTCATTTGAACCCGAAAACTGAGTTAATATATATAAATATCATACATCTTCCGAATACACCCCTACGTTTTTCGAGGTGAAACCCCATTTTTCGAGGGTTGTTAACATAGTTAATTTCAGGTTTTACTGCCTAAACTGTCAGGCAGCAAACTATTCTTTACATCCACAAACTATTACAGTTCAACCAATTGACCAATATTTTTACACCCGTTAAGCAAAACCATGACAGTTGACAGTTATTTTTTGAGAGGGTATTAGTACGGAAAATCGCTCGCAGATGAACGACTCAAGCACTTGGACAAAGAATTGGCGCATCAGCATCATGTTAGTCATCCGGACGGTAGGAGTCAGCCGTCCCCGGCGGCGTAGACGATGACAATCGAACGCAAGTTCGCTTATATTGCCTTTTTCGAGCATCGCTCGCTATGTAGGAGTCAGCCCTCTCCGAGGGCGTAGACGATTGCACTCGAGCACCAGCTCGCTCTTGTTTTACAGCCCACAAGCCTATGCTCGCTTTAACGCCCTCGGAGATGGCTAGCTCCTAGTGCAATACATTCGAGCGCCAGCCCGCTATATTTGCAGCGCGCTTATTCCCACACTCACTTTAACGTCCTCTCCGAGGGCTAGCTCCCATACCAGCCTGCGTTCCACCCCACTCCATCCGGATGGCAATTTCTTCCGTTTGGAAGAGGTTTTTGACCCTTCCCCTCCCAATTTCCCCTCTCAACACATCAACTTTGCACCGTTTTCGTGAATTTCCACCTTCGGGGAAAACACGCGAACAGAGCAAAAAAACCTCAGTTCTCACCACAAAACAAGCATGATTTCAGCCCATTTTCGGGGCGAATCGGGGCTTTGGAGAGAAGAAATATTCCAATCAATCTTCACCTCACCAAACCAAACGATTGATGACAAGCCATTTAGAGAAAAATCTTCTAGTCTTCCAGTCTTCCAGTTAATTTTTAAGCCACCTCACTTTTCTCTCCCTCTCCTTATATTATATATAAATAATCAATATATTAAGCATAAAGATATCAGTAGTCTTTTGCTTTTACGGCTGCAAATTTACGCATTTCCATTGGAATTCCAATCGAATTATTGGAATTTTCCAATTAAGAGTTGGAATTTACTATCCGGACTTATCTCCCGACCGCACAAGAGCCAACA
>CAVISR010000008.1:0-44056 GCA_963645405.1 Acutalibacteraceae bacterium | reverse complement strand
AAGATTAAGGACTTGTTCCTGGATATGCTGCGCAAGGCTGGGCTGAACCTTAACCGCAGCCTGTCGGACAATGACCTCAGATATATCTTGTGGCAGAGTTATGAGAACCTGTCGGACGAGCATGGCATCGTGAAGGCTGCCCGCTCGGAGCTGATGAAGCAGGAATTGGGTGTGGGCAATTACGAGAAGGCGGCTGAGGAATCGGCTGCTGAGAAGGCGAAGGCTGCACCGAAGGGTGACGGTCTGCTTTACCGTGACGGCAGTGCGATGGACGAGAGGGACAAGGCTATCGTGCGTGACAGGTATGACAGATTGATTGAGAGCAGCACATATCAGTTCCGAGAGGCTGTGCAGGACAGTATGCTGTCGCTCCGCAGGTTGATGGAGATGATTGTGAAGGCGACTGGCGGTGTGATTGCTGACTTCGAGAATGCTTATATGGCTGAGAATGCATTGAGTAGCAAGAATCATGCGGAGCAGGAGCTTTACGGCAAGATGTTGTTCAAGCCGTTGCTTGACGCTGTGCATGACCTTGTGAAGCAGGGCAGTTCGCGTGAGGAGGTGACTCGCTACATGATGGCTAAGCACGGACTGGAACGCAATGAGGTGATGGCTCGCAGGGCTGCGCAGCAGAAGGCTCGTGAGAAGTTCGGTGAGGAGCTGGGTAAGGCGGAGGCGGCTGTGAATGCTGACCCGCTTGACCAGAAGGCTATCGATGGCCTTGACGATGTGAAGCAGCGTATGAAGGACTTCGAGGATGCTCAGTATGAGAAGAACCGTACGCATGACTATGGCGGCATCACGGGTCTGATGGAGATTGATGATGTGGCTGTGGCTGAGAATGACGCTCAGGCGCTGGTGGATGCGTTTGAAAAGAAATACAACACTGACGAGTTGTGGGCAAGGACGAATGCTTGCACGAAGGCTACGCTGAAGAAGACGTATGATGCCGGACTGCTGAGCAAGAGCCTCTACCAGGAGATTGACGGCATGTATGAGTATTACATTCCGCTCCGTGGTTTTGACGCTACTACGAGTGACGAGGTGTATGCTTATCTGACTCATGACTCGTCGGGTGGTTTCTCTCCTTCTCTGAAGAAGGCGAAGGGACGTAAGAGTGTGGCTGACGACCCGTTGGCTACGATTGCGAACATGGCTGACAGTGCCATTGTACAGGGCAACCGCAATATGATGAAGCAGAAGTTCCTGAAGTTTGCGATGAATCACCCGAGTGATGCGGTGAGTGTGAACAAGCTGTGGCTGAAGTATGACGACATCACGGGTCAGTGGGAGGCTGTGACTGCGAAGATTGACGATAATGACAGTGCTGACGAGGTGCTTCAGAAGACTGAGCAGTTTGAGGAACAGATGGAGCAGTTGGCGAAGAAAGACCCGCTGCACTACAAGAAGGGCAAGGATGCGGTTGACATTCCTTATGTGGTTCTGAAGGAGAACATGAACGAGCACCAGGTTCACGTGAAGATGGGCGGCAAGGATTATGTCATCACCATCAACGGCAACCCGAGGGTGGCGCAGGCTCTGAACGGTCTGACGAACCCGAACAACAATGAGACGAATGCGATTGGCAAGTTGATTGACAATACTGCCGGATGGGTCAACCGCCAGATGTCGGCGTTCTACACGACAAGGAATCCTGAGTTTGTATTGAGCAACTTCTTGCGTGACGCTATGTATGCGAACTCGACGATGTGGGTGAGGGAGAATCCGAACTATGCAATCAAGTTCAACAAGAATTTCGTGAAGTGCAATCCCGGCACTCTCTTCAGGCTGCTGCAGAAGTACAACTCGGGCACTCTCGACATGAACGACAAGATGGAGGAAATGTTCTACCAGTTCATGATGAACGGTGGGGAGACGGGTTACACTGTGGTGAAGGACATCGAGAAGCAGAAGAAGCTCATCAAGAAGTATATGAAGGGCAAGGCAGGTCAGATTCCGGTGGCAGTGGCATGGGACTTGGTCGGCGACAAGCTGGATGAGATTAACCGGAGCGTGGAGAACTGTGCGAGATTTGCGGCGTTCATCACGAGCCGTCAGATGGGCAGGACCATCGAGCGGAGTGTGATGGATGCGAAGGAGGTGAGCGTGAACTTCAACAAGAAGGGTGCGGGCAGTGCAATGATGGGCAAGACCGGACAGTCGCTGCTTGGC
Source organism: Acutalibacteraceae bacterium (assembly GCA_963645405.1). Classification (GTDB taxonomy): domain Bacteria; phylum Bacteroidota; class Bacteroidia; order Bacteroidales; family Bacteroidaceae; genus Colivivens. The sequence goes on along the minus strand of CAVISR010000008.1, from coordinate 41,884 downwards.
AATATCGCCGGTTTCCTGAGTGGTGCGGGAAGGTCGCTCTATGTGTTCTGGAACGCTGCCATCCAAGGTGCAGCCAACTTTGCAAGACTGCATAAGCACCATACGGCTAAGGCTATTGCCTATGACACAACGATATTCTTGCTGGGCACTCTGATGGGAGGATATGGAGGAGATGACGAGGATTACCTCAATCTTCCGGAATATGTCCGCAGGAGCAATCTCTGCTTAAAGATTCCGTTCACGCATACGTTCCTCTGTATTCCTCTCGGACAGGAGATGCAGGCGATTTACGGACTGGGCGAGCTTGCTGCGAATGTGATGCTCGGCAGGGAGCGCTACACCAAGCAAGAGCTGATGGAGAAGATTGCAGGTCAGTTGTCGAAGTTTGCCCCTATAGACTTGTTTGAAGGTGAAGGCGGTCTGAGTGCAGCCATTCCATCTGCCGTGAAGCCTATAGTCGAGGCATACTTTATCAACAAGGACTGGACCGGCAGACCTGTCTACAAGGACAATGACTGGAACAAGCTGGACCCTGAGTGGACGAAGGCGAACAAGAAGACAGCCCAGTGGCTGATTGATTTTTCGAAGGCATGCAACGAGGCGACTGGCGGTGACGACATCAGGAGAGGCTGGCTGAACTTCAACCCGTCGAAGATTGAGCATCTGTTCGAGGGTACGTTCGGTGGTTATGTGACTGCAGTCAACAAGTTGGGCAAGATGGCTCAGACGGCAGCTGGCGAGCAGGAGTTTGAATGGCGGAACATGCTGATGGCGTCGAGGGTGCTGAAGAGCGGTGACGAGAATGCGAAGGCTCGGAGGACGAACAGCGAGTACTGGAAGTACTATGAGGAGTACAAGGAGGTGAAGCGCTGGGTTGACCACTACGAGAACCAGGAGGCTGACGATGTAGAGGGTGCTGCCGAGAAGGCTCAGGAGGTGTATGAATCGCCGGAGTACGGACGGTACGAGATTGTGGACGAGTATTGTGGCGAAATCAGTGACCTCAGCAAGGAGCAGGAAGAGACTACTGATGCGGAGGAACTGAAGGAGCTGGATGCGGAAATCAAGATGCTGAAGCAGGAGATGGTTGACAGCATCCATGCTTATGAAGATGCACTGAAGGCAGCCAAAAGAAACAAATAAACGTGGTGTGGCGCATGATGCATTTATCTTTGCGCCACACTCTCAATAAAAGAACAAGCCATGGCAGAAGAAAAACTTATACCGATGAGCCGCGCCCGAGGTACTGGCAGTATCGACAGCGTGGAGTACAGCAAGTCGATGGGGCACAAGCGTGCCTTCGATGTAATCATGGAGGCGCAGATGTACTGGAACAACATGTCGCGCTTCCGTCAGGACCGCGAGCGTAACAAGCGCTACACGTACGGTGACCAGTGGAAGGACAACATCAAGGTCGAGGGACGTGAAATCAGTGAGGAGCAGTATATAAGGGAGCAGGGGAACATCCCTCTGAAGAACAACCTTATCAGACGTCTGGTGAATACTGTGCTTGGTGTGTACCGGCAGCAGTCGAAAGAACCGATATGCACTGCGCGTGACAGGGACGAGCAGAAGATGGGTGAGACGATGACTACCATCCTTCAGTGCAACATGCAGTTGAACCGCATGGCGGAGGTGTATGCGAGGACGATGGAGGAGTTCCTTATCAGTGGTCTTGTGGTTCACCGTAAGTGGTACGGCTGGCGGAACGACAAGCTGGACTGCTGGACTGACTATGTGCAGCCGAACAATTTTTTCATCGACAATAACATGCGTGACTTCCGGGGCTGGGACGTGAGTTGCCTGGGCGAGGTGCATGACGTGAGTTTCGAGACGTTGTGCCAGCAGTTTGCGGAGACTCCGGATGATGTGGAGTGGTTTCGTCAGATTTACTGCATGAGCCATGACCGCATAGCGGTGCAGACTTATTTTTCGGAGTTCGGCTATTCGAGGGAACGTAACCTTGACTTCTTCGTGTGCAATGACGTGAGCCGTTGCAGGGTGATTGAGGTGTGGCGGAAGGAGAGCAAGCCACGATACCGCTGCCATGACTACAACAACGGTGACATATACAAGATTGACATCGAGGACTACCCTACCCTGGTTGATGCGGTGAACAAGGACCGCATACGCAGGGGTACTGCGATGGGCATGAGCATGGAGGATATTCCGCTGATCAAAGTGAAGTGGTTTGTGGATGACTACTGGTATTACTATTATCTCACTCCGTTCGGTGACATCCTCAGAGAGGGTGAGACTCCGTATGAGCACAAGGGGCATCCTTATGTGTTCAGGGCGTATCCGTATATTGACGGTGAGATTCATTCGTTTGTGAATGACGTGATTGACCAGCAGAGGTACACGAACCGCCTCATCACGCTTTATGACTGGATTATGCGTGCGACTGCGAAGGGTGTGCTGCTTGTTCCGGAGGAATGTATTCCTGACGGTATGGACATCAATGACTTTGCGGATGTGTGGGGTCGCTTTGACGGTGTGGTTGCCATCAAGAAGAATGCGGGCAAGTTGCCTCAGCAGATTGCGAACAATGCTACGAACATCGGCATCACTGAGTTGCTGAATCTTCAGCTGAAGTTCTTCGAGGAGATAAGCGGTGTGAACGGTGCTTTGCAGGGCAAGCCTGGACTGAGCGGCATGAGTGCTAGTCTGTACAGCCAGCAGACGCAGAACGCTACGACTTCGTTGCTTGACTTGCTGGAGAGTTTCAGCCAGTTCGTGATTGACGCTGCGTACAAGGACGTGAAGAACATACAGCAGTTCTATGACAGCAAGCGTGTGTTCAACATTGCGGGCAAGAGCGGTACTCAGATTGAGTATGACCCGAAGAAGATTCGTGACGTGGAGTTCGACTTGAGCATCGTGGAGAGCACTACCACTCCGGCATACCGGATGATGGCGAACGACTTCCTGATGCAGATATGGCAGACTGGTCAGATAAGTCTGCAGCAGTTGCTTGAGCATGGTGACTTCCCGTTTGCCGATGAGTTGCTTCAGAGCCTGAAGAGCCAGCAGGAGCAGGTGGAGAAGGGCGAGACTCCGGACGGTGTGAGTCCTGAGATTATGAAGCAGGCTCAGCAGGGTGCTGACATGAATGCAGTGAACAAGGCGTACGGCATGCTGAAAAGATAATCGTTGTCAGTAATCATAGTTTGTTGTTTTGTTATATGACGAGTCCTCAGATTTTACCAGGTCCTACGACCATGCCGACGGGCGGTGTGGCAGGGCTTGGTGTGTCTGGGGATGATGCTGCGGCGGAGGTTGCGGAGTTGGTTGAGACGAACCGGCTGCGGAATGCGGAGATAAGGTCGAATTTCAATCCGGTGACTGGTGAGGGCAGTCTCGGGGAGAGGGAGCGGCTGGAGATAGCGGACTTCTCGATTCCGGTGCAGTGGATTCCGAAGGAGATGATGTCGGTGCCGCTGGTGCGTCAGCTGAAGGAGGCTGGCAGCATCAGGACATTCCTTGAGAAGTTCTTGAAGGTGGAGTACACTGAGGGCGACAAGGAGAAGGTGGTAGAGCAGTTTGTGCGAGTGCGGATAAGGCATGACTTTGCTTTTTGGGCGGCGGTGTACGTTTTCATCAAGAACAAGGGCGGTGGTGAGGACGTACACTTTCGTTTGAACAGGGCGCAGAGGAAGCTCATCACACGGTTCGAGAGGAAGCGGTTGGCGGGGAAGCCGATACGTCTGATATTGCTGAAGGCTCGCCAGTGGGGCGGTTCGACTGCCACGCAGATTTATATGGCATGGCTGCAGTTGGTTCACAGGGTGGGACTGAACAGCCTCATCGTGGGTCATGTGAAGGATGCGTCGACTGAGGTGAAGGATATGTTTGACAAGCTCATCAAGGAGTATCCTATAAGGTTGCTGTATGACATTGGCGAGGAGTACAAGGAGGGTGACCCTAAGATTGTGGGTGTAGGTCAGAGCGGCAACATCCACAGAATCCCGCAGCGGAACTGCAAGATTAAGGTGGGTACGGCTGAGAAGCCGAACTCAGCCCGAGGCGGTGACTATAACCTTGTGCACTGTACGGAGGTGGGTCTGTGGGTGACGACTGAGGGGAAGACTCCCGAGCAGATTGTGCGGTCTGCCTGTTCGGGTATCTTACTGAAGCCATATACGATGATTGTGTATGAGAGTACTGCAAACGGTACGGGCAATTTTTTTCAGAGGGAGTATGATGCTGCGAAGATGGGCAAGAGCCAGTTTGAGGCTCTTTTCGTGGCATGGTATGAGATTGAGCAGTATGCTGTGCCGTTGGAGGATGAGCAGGCTTTTGCGGAGGTGCTGTGGAAGAACCGGTTGAATCCGAACGCACGGACGGAGCGTGAGGAGAGCGGTGCTTATCTGTGGTGGCTGTGGGAGCAGGGTGCGACGCTGGAGGCTATCCAATGGTATGTGTTGGAGCGTAGCAAGTATACTGACCATGGTGACATGGCGAGTGAGTATCCGAGTGATGACATCGAGGCGTTTGTGCACTCGGGCGCGAGGGTGTTTGACAAGTACAGGGTGGAGAAGTTCCGCAAGAGTTGCAAGTCTCCGAAGTATGTGGGCGAGGTGTATGCGGACGATGACGAAGGCTCGGGCGCTCTGAAGAATCTGCGTTTCGCACAGGACAGCCAGGGTAACTTGTGGGTGTGGGCGTTGCCGGACATTGACGAGACGGAGCGGATAACGGACCGTTACCTGGTTGTGGTGGACATCGGCGGCAGGGGCAAGCACAGTGACTGGAGTGTCATCGTGGTGTTTGACCGCTTGAACCAGATGGAGGGCGGCACTCCGACTGTGGTGGCTCAGTGGTACGGGCATATCGACATGGACATCCTGGCATGGAAGGCGGCTCAGATTGCTGCGTTCTATGATGATGCGCTGCTTGTGATTGAGAGCAACACGCTGGAGACTCATGACAAGGAGCGGCAGGTGGACGGTGACATGTCGGGTTATATCCTGAATCAGATTAAGGGTGTGTATGACAATCTGTATGCCCGGAAGCAGAGTGACGAGGAGATTATGAACCAGGATCCGAAGAAGTACGGATTCCACACGAACGTGGCTACAAAGCCGAAGATAATAAGTACGTTGACAAAGGTGGTGCGTGACCATCTGTATACTGAGAGGGACGCAAGGTGTCTGGACGAATATCTCTGCTATGAGCGGAAGAAGAACGGCGCATGGGGCGCTATCACTGGCAAGCATGACGACTTGCTTATGACGAGAGCGATTGGTCTGCATATATGTTATTATGAGATGGACTTGCCGAAGTCGGTAAGTCGCAAGGATAGATTGAAGGTGAAGCCAAGAGCCGTTGTTGGAGTTGCTACGATATAATGTTATTGGTCTTTATGCTTTCTTGCCTTCCGTTTGATTCGTGAGATGATGACGAGTGCGGAGAGTGGTGTCATGAAGAATTTGGATGCCGGCATGGAGCATGCCATGAACACGAGTTCGGAGAGGGAGAGGTGCGGATGGAGTTCACGGAGGCTGATGACGTTGGCATGGATTTCGGTGAACATCTCCTGGGATGTGGGTCTCTTGACTATCTGGTGTATGGGTACGCCTCTCATCATTGCGGATATGACCACTTTTGCACGTTCTTCGGATACCCAGAACCTGCATGACGGCATATCGACAATTCGTCGGTAGATGGACTTGTCGATGAGTGGACAGGAGTTCACCTGGTGTCGGTACGCTCTCATGAGGTCGTTGTTGCGTTGTTCCTCGTATTCGAAGCAGCTACCTTTGTGTTTCATTCTGTATGCGGTGCCAAGCATTGGACATACAGTAAGCCATACGAAACATTGTGATAGCGCAAAGTTACAAAAATATTACGGGATATACAAGAGTAAAGGCACACAGATTAAATAAATAACTTGAAAGAGGCGGTATGAATGGTTATTTTTGCGGCATATTCCATAACAAGCAAATTAAAGTAAGATGGCAAACGCAGAAAATAACAAAGCCAAGAGCAAGCGCGACATGATGCGTGAGCGCATGCAGGGCAAGTATCCGGAGAGGAACTTCGATGATGAGGAAGAGTTCTTCGGTGCTATTAACGATGACTATGACAGCTACGACAAGGAGCTGTCGACCCTGAAGGAGAGGGAGGGCAAGTTCAGTGACATGTTCACGAGTGACCCTCGCAGTGCTACATTCCTGATGAACTGGAAGGACGGCAAGGACCCGGCTGTGGAGTTGGTCCGTCAGTTCGGCACTGAGATAGCGGATGCTATCGATGACCCGAAGCGCCAGGAGGAGATCGCTGCAGCGAACAAGGAGTTCGTGGAGCGTGTGGCAAAGGAGAAGGAACTTGACGAGTCTTACAAGAAGAACCTTGCGGAGACTCTCGGGAATCTTGACAAGATGCAGAAGGAGCAGGGACTGAGTGACGATGATGTGGACAAGGCGATGGAGTTTCTTGTGGGCATCGTGCGTGACGGAGTCATGGGCAAGTTCACTCCCGAGACAGTAGGCATGGCGCTGAAGGCGCTGAACCATGATGCGGAGGTGGCAGCTGCAGCACACGAAGGTGAGGTCCGCGGCAAGAACACGAGGATTGAGGAGAAACTCCGCAAGCAGCAGGCTGGAGACGGACAGGCGCAGTTGGCTGGCAAGAACGGCAATGCACTTCAGCGTAGACCTAACCGCGGAATATTCTCTATTGCGGAGGATGCAAGATAAAAGAAGAAAGCGAGCAAGTTATAATTATAAACTCTTAAAATTTTAAGACAATGGCAGAAAAAGTAAATTCAACCATTACAGGCGAGAGTGTTGCAACCGTCACTGGCAACAATACTCCTGCTACTGGCACTGCCGGACTCAACACTCAAGTGGGTGGCGGTGCGACTACCGTATCAGCAGCAGCCGGTGCAACCGGTGGCGTTGGTGCAGGTAACTTCGTCGAGGCAGACATCGACGAGGAACTCTTTAAGTTCAACTCGGATGACACTCCGTTGATGAACCTCATGCTGAAGTCGAAGAAGGTGAAGATTGACTCACCTGAAGTGGACCACTTCATGATTGACGAACCGCGTTCGTCTGTCACTACCAGCAGTGCGTTGACAGCATCGTCTTCTTTCCAGGCGGTCCTTCCTCTTGCTGCAGAAGACCAGAACATCCCACGTGCTTACGGCACACTCATCGCGAACGGCGTTGACGGATATGCGGAGGACGGCAAGACCAAGACTCCAGGCATGCCACTCATGTTGTTCGTGACTGGTCAGGACCCGACAACTGGCAACCCAATCGTGCGTGCAGTGAACGGTCCGAAGACCAACACCACTGACGAGTACGGCACAGTTCCGGCTATCCCAGCGGGCACAGTATGTACCATTCTGTCGAACGCTTTGTATGAGACACAGAAGCAGGTTGACCCGGACCTCATCGTCCCGCAGCCTACCCGCATCTATCTTCAGAAGCGCGGCATGAACCAGATTGTGTCAGACTACTTCGACAGCCAGAAGAAGCGTATTCCTTTCACCAAGGCAATCATCGCAGAGCAGGCTATCGCTAACTTCAAGGTACGCGGAAACCGTACATTGTGGGCAGGTCGCAAGGGTAAGTTCAAGGTGAACGTTCCAAACATGGGCATGCAGTATGTGTACTTCACCGAAGGTCTGCGCTGGCAGTTCAAGCGCGAGCTGATGCACACCGGCAAGTGGACTATCGAGAAGTTCATCGCTCTTGCGAAAATGTTCTTCACTGGCGAAGACGTACCAAAGACTGCACTCCTTCTCGCAGGCAAGAACCTGCTTGAAGAGATCCAGTGCATCGACTTCTCAAAGCATCCTGAGATTCAGATTTCGGTCAAGACCAATACTATCGGCTGGTCAGTGACCAACATCCACACAGTGTTCGGCGATATCGAAATCAAGCGCGAGCCTACACTCGACCGTCTCGGATGGAGCAACTCGGGTGCGCTCATCGGCGAGAACCGTCTCGTCCACTACCAGCGTACAGTGGAGCACTCATTCAACGACCGCATCGAGGGCGAGGAGGCAACACGTACAGGCGTACTCGTATGGGATGCGCTTGCACTCAAGGGCAGCTGCCATGTATGGATTGACGGCGAAGGCGAGAGCACAACTGAAGGTGCAACCGGTTTCGTGATGTGGGATTCAGACGCAGCTCCAGCAGGTGACGACCTTGTAGACGGACGTGTATACTACTTGCTGAGTGACTGTCCAGGTATCAACGCAAGTGCACAGAACGGTCAGATGTGGCAGTACAAGGACACTGCATGGAGTGAGTACCACGGAGAAGTATTTGCAGAATAAAGAGTAGGTGTTTCGGAATAGAAAGTTAAACAACGTGTTGGGGACGGATGGGTTCTGCCGTCCGTCCCTTTCTTGTTATCCAGAATTATATGAGCAGTAAAAAGAAGACATACGGAGTGCGTGGACTCATGGAGTGGCAGGCGCTCATCAAGTGCGGCAAGGCGACAGTGTGTGTGCCCTTCACCGGAGGAACGCTGACTGGCTATGGTGTGACTCCAGCGGAGTATACTACAGAGAATCCGGTGATGCAGGCAATCATCGAGGGCAGCAACTACTACAAGAGCGGACGTATCATCCTGATGCGCGAGACTGAGGGCAGCGGCAAGTACAAGGAATACGTGAAGGTGGAGAAGTATCCGACCCACAAGGCTGGCGCTGCAGCAACAGTTGCCAATATCCAGGAGATTGTGGAACCGAAACCGAAGACTACGGCAAAGGCTGAGTCTGCAACTGCAACAGAGGAGGCGGAGGAGAGCGAAGGTGACGGCAGTGACGCTGATACGGCTGAGGCAAACATGACCGAGGACGGGAAGGTGATTGTGGACGTGACGGACTGGGACGATGCCCGGGACTATCTTGCGGAGGAGTTCGGAGTGGCGCGGCGCAGTATCCGCAGTCAGGTTCAGACCCTTCAGTGTGCAGCCGGGCACAACGTGTCGTTCCGTGGTCTTGATTAATTGGCCCAAGCATAAACGCAAGCGATATGAGATATGAGATATGAGGTAAGTGATTTGAAGCGCGAGATACGCATAGCTCTCGACCAGAACAACACAAGCAGCCAGCTATTGGAGACGGGCGACATTGACACCTTGAGCCTTGAGGAGATTATCGAGAGCAAGATTGCCGATGCCGCCCGGATTGTCGAGAGCCAGGCACCTGCGGACCTTTTGGACGGAGGCCGGGCTTTTGCCGACAATATCGGTTGGCAGAGCCGTGTGGGTTACGGCATGGGCATGGTGGAGTTGCCTGACGACTTCATGCGTCTCGTGGTGTTTCAGATGAGCGACTGGAGCTATCCCGTGACGACAGCCATCAGTGACACTGACCCTCTGTACAAGCAGCAGTTCAGCCGTTATCCCGGCATAAGGGGCTGTCCGCAGAAGCCGGTGGTGGCGATATGCGAGAGACCTTCGGGACTTGTGCTGGAGTTCTTCAGCTGTACGGACGGAGAGGACGTGTATGTGAAGCGTGCGCGTTACATCCCTATCCCAAGAATAGTGGATGACGGCATCGAGCTGTGCGAGAAGCTGAAGAGCGCTATAGTTTACAGGGCAGCCTATATGGTTGCGCTGAGTACTGGTATGGCTGACTTGGCAGCGAGTATGTTGAACATTGAAAACGAAATGATGAAATGAGTGACATTAACAACTTAGGCTCATTCAGCAGTATCGATGCTGTATGGGCGCAGTATCCCGAGGGTGGAATCGAGGGAGACTATCTTGACATCAATGGTACGAAGTACCGCTGGAACAAGTACAACCAGATATGGGAGAACGCTGAGGTGGTGACCGAGTCGACGGCAAAGAAGACGGAGACGGTGGACGGTAACCTGACTGTGGAGAACAATCTGGTGGTTGCCGGCACTCTGAGGGCGAAGGCGGTGAAGCAGCCGAACTGCGGTCTGTTCACTACGCTTGACGCTCTGAAGGCGAAGTACCCTACCCCGGAGGTGGGTTACTGGGCGACAGTGGGCGACACTGTCCCTGCTGCCATCTACCGCTGTGACACAGAGGGAGTATGGACTGCGACCGGGGAGACCGGCGGCATTGACTCGATGGACTACGACCGCATAGACACGATTGAAGAGACCATCGAGAGCAACAAGACTGCTACGGACAAAGACATCGCATCGCTGAAGACGAAGGACACGGAGTTGGAGGCTGGCATCACGAAAAACCACAATACCATCGGCAGTGCCGTCAACACGTTCACTGCGAATCTCACTACCCTGGAGAACACGGTGACAGCCAACAAGAAGTCGGCAGACTCTTCTATATCAGAATTGCAGACTAAGGACAAGACGCTGGAGAGCAGCATCGCAACGGTGAAGGCCACGATGGAGTACGGAGACCAGACATTGCAGACCCAGCTCGACACGCTTGTGAGCGGACGGGCATCGGAGGCAATCGAGAACTTCAACGAGATCATCGCGTTCCTTGCCGGAGTGAAGGATGACGAGACGTTGACGGCTCTGCTTGATGCGATAAGGGAGCGCATCACCACGCTGGAGGGTCAGACGGCTACGCTTGAGAGCGAGAAGTGGAAATGTCTTGTGTTTGACGGCTTCGTCAAGAATCCGATGTTCACTGAGGAGGAGTCGGAGCCGACATCGTATGCAGGCATTTTCTTCTGCCCGAGATACGGCCATTTCGTGTGTGCGGACGATGACTCTGCGACGAACAACACTTACTATCAGTCGACGTTGTATCTGACTCCGTATCAGAAGGACAATGTCCCCTACTCCAACATCGTCTATGTGAACCAGACGACTGGTGACTGCTATTACTTCAAGACAAGCCAGTTGGTGAACATGGGCATCAAGCGTGAGGAGTTTGATGCGCTTGTGGCAAAGGCTGATGCTCTCATCGGCGGCATGGACAATTATGACGAGGTGATTCCTGTGACTAACTTCCTGGAGAGCGGCACACCGCAGGTGGGTGACGGCTGTTACATGTATGTGGTTGCGGACAAGAAGCTCTACAAGGGCGAGTACAATGAAGGTACACTGACAGTTGTGGAGGTGGAACCGAGCGAGAGCAAGTTGTATATAGACCTGACGAACTGTCTTCCTTATATATGGAAAGGCGGAGAGATGGTTGCGATTGCTCCGAAGAGCGCTCCGGCAAGTATCTTCAACGCTACTACCGAAGTGCCTATCGACGGCTATTACGAGTTGTGTGACCTTGACAAGGAGAGCATCAGTGCTGTGCACGCTGCATGGAAGGCTGAGAAAGCCGTGAGCGGTCTTATCATCAGTTTCGAGTTGTCGGCTGGAATATGGAAGACCTATCAGTATATCGGCAAGACTGTGACAGAGGTCAACTGGTACAATACCGACAACTGGAAGGACTTCGGTTCGTTGGCAGCGGGCAGTGAGACCTACATCGTGATTGACGCTTTGTGCGGAGATGCCGTTGGCGGTTACTATACACTGAGCAGTGCCGTGACTGCATTGCTTGCATACCAGGAGAAGACTGGTGTAAGTTACGAGAAGAAGGGACTCATCATATCGTACAAGACTGCGCAGAACGAGATGGAGACGAAGCAGTTCCAGGGTGAGGTGACAGACTTCAAGGAAGTGGGGCTGTGGAAGGACTTCGGTGGCGGCGGCAAGCTGGAATCGAAAGACGAGCCCGAGGAGGGCGGCACGGATGCGTTCTCGACTGGCGGAGCTTACGACCGACTGCCGGTGAACATTGCGGTGGACACCGAGACTGAAGGAGTGGTGAAGCTGAGTCTTGTGGGCGAGTCGGGTGACGTGATTGGCGACGAGCAACAGTTCAACGTGGGCACCGGCACGGGCGGCGGCACGGCGACTGTGGTTTCGGCAGCGTTCAAGGATGCGCCTATCTACGGCAATGCAGGCAGTGAGTTCATCGCCCTGGCGAGTGTACGAAGTGTGACAGCGAGCGGTTCGACCGAACAGTTGAACAACATCGAGAAGGCAGAGTTGTATGACCGTGACACCGGGACACTGCTTACTACCTTCACTCTGAACAAGGCATCGAGCGCATCGCTGACTGACTATGACTTCTCGTTCGACATGAGCAGTTACATGACCCAGGCAGGAACGAGACGGTTCAAGTTCTTGTTCACTGACGACAGCGGCAACACGGGCACACGAAACCTGAACATCACTGCAGTGGACGTGACCATCACAAGTGTGCAGACGCTGAACTACACTGCAGCGACAAGCCTTGAGGTGAACGGCACGAGCAAGAGCATCCCGATGTTCAAGTTTGCGAACAACGCATCGGGCATCAATGCCATCACGGAGATTTATCTGAACGGAGCATGGAGAACGTTCAACGAGCAGGAGGTGAAGGACACCTACAGTGTGGCACTGACATTCAATCCGAACAACGTGCTGAACGAGAAGCTGCTTCACGGTTCGTATCCGTTGCGCATCCACGGAGTGGACACTCAGAGCGGAGTGGTCGGCAACTATCTCTTCACGAGCATCATGGTTATCGGCACGGCAACGACTCCTGTCGTGGCGGCACGCTGGTATCAGGACGACATGAGCTTGAGCATCAAGTTGTATGAGAGCATCGAGATTGAGTATGCTGTGTATGACCCGAACACTACGAGTGCGATGGCGCAGGTGTACCTTGACGATGACATCTCGCAGAGCCATGTGGCATACCGCAACAGCACGTACAAGTACACCCACCAGGTGACCGGAGTGTCTTATGACGGCACGAAGACACTGATGGTGAAGGTGGTGTCGGGTGCTGGCGAGAGTGCCACTGCATCGTATCACGTAAAGGGGACTGTGATTGACGCATTGCTGAAGAGCGGTGCGATATATGCGTTTGACTTCGCGAGCCGCAGCAACGACGATTCGGACAAGAGCATCGTGAGCGGTGACTACAAGATAGAGGTGAAGGGCAGCAACTACTCGACTACTGGATTCACTACGTTCCTCGGGGAGAAGTGTCTGAGAATCGCAGAAGACGTGACTGCGGAGTGCAACCACAAGCCGTTTGCGCTGACGAGTATCGAGAACACCGGTGTGGGCATCCAGTTCGCTTTCGCAGCGAAGAACCTTCCCGATGATACGAAGAGACTGATGGAGTGCTACGATGAGGCTACGGGTGCTGGATTCTACGTGACCGGCAAGGCAGTGGGCATCTATTGTGCGAACTCGACCACGAACAAGACGGAGGAGCGATTCTACAAGCAGGGCGAGAAGGTGACGGTGTCCATCGTTGTTGAGCCAGCGGGAGAAGGGCTGGGCGTGACCCGAAGCGGCACTACCTATTACTTCATCAAGTTGTATCTGAACGGAGAGGAAGTGGCGGTGATTGGTTACACTGCAGGTCAGAGCAACCTCATCCAGGACAAGACCGTCACGATGGACGGAACGGTGGGTGACTTCTATCTGTTCTACATGATGGCATGGAACGACTACTTCCAGTTTGACCAGGCATTCCAGAACTACCTCGTGAAGTTGACCGACACTGACGACATGGTGGAGGAATACACTTTTGAGGATGTGATGGCAGCGCAGCAGGTGACTGAGTACGGAGCGACAACCATCAAGTCGCGTCCGCAGGCTGTGAGCATCATGGAGAAGGGCATGGCATATTTCTGCGAATGTCCTTACAACGGCAGTAATATAGAGAGTCTTGACAGTACGACAAGTACTTCCCAGAACATGTATGTGACGCTGTACTACTATAATCCGGCACGTCCGTACCAGAACTTCGTGGCATACGATGTGAGAAGAAGGAATCAGGGTACGACGAGTGCGAAGCGTCCGGTGAAGAACCCCCGCTATTATCTCGCTCCGAAGAACGGCTCTACTTACAACAAGAGTACGAAGACTGGCGGCACGACTATGCAGCTCATCAGTCCCGACCTCACGACAGAGGCCGGAGTGATTGCATCGGAGTTGGCCAAGTGCAACAAGATGCAGTTGTTTGACGACAGCATTCCTGTTGACACCATCACAGTGAAGTTGGACTACTCGGACAGCAGCAATGCGAATGACTGCGGAGTATGCGACCAGATGAACGCCACCTTCAGAGCGCTTGGCGGCAACTACATCACTCCTGCACAGCGTCACTACGACGGCACATGGAGCGGCAAGTACAAGGAGAACGGAGAGACGAAGAAGGTGGAACTGACCGGTCTGAAGATGAACCACTCGACTGCCAACCATCCTGCAGCGATGTACCGCAGCACGGAGACATCAGGTTCGAATCCGTACTTCCATGCGAAGGGCAACTGGAAGGAGGACAAGAAGGAGCAGGTGGCACTGGGATTCAAGGACACTCCCGGCTACACCAAGGGCTGCCTCAACTACGGAGACTTCATCGAGTACTACGGCAAGAAGGGCGAGACGCTGGCATCGACCAAGGGACGTTTCCTCCAGGAGGCTGACCTCGATACGGGCAGTGTGTATATACTGACTCAGTACTGCGGCAGCAGTTACAAGGTGATGCGTTATGTGGAAAGCTCGTGGGTTGAGCAGGAAGGCAGCATGAAGATGGTGAACGGCAAGTGGGAAATCACGGGTGACGTGATGAACCCGACTGACGGTTTCGAGCTCTTGAACTACCAGGGCATGTGCTGGTTCAAAGGCGTGAGCAGTGTGGACGACCTCATGGCTCCGGTGTCGACCTTCTCGAAGTGGGTGCGTGAACTGGTGGACGGAGGTGACATCAGTATCGAGACTGCTCCTGCGTGGACCTATTACTTCGAATGTCTGCTTGACGATGACGACCTTGCCATCGCTTATGCGGAGGGCAAGAAAGTGCCTTACAACTTGCTTGATTTCCTGGTGTTCTGCAACAGTTGCGACCCTGACGGAAGCGACCAGGCGGCTGCACTGAAGAAGTGGCATGACGAACTCTACATCCATGCTTCGCCTTACAGCTGCATGGCATACGACATCTTCACGGACTATGATGCGGCAACTGACCAGAGAGCGAAGAATATGCAGCCGATGTGGTTCCTGGAGGACGGGGCGAGCGTGGTGAACGGAGTGTACTTCAACAGCACGACGATAGGCTGCAATCCGATGCGCATGTACCTCAACAAGATCTATGACTGTGACACTTGTAACGGCAAGGACAATGACGGTGGCCAGACTGTGGATGCGGAGACTGACCCTAACAAGATGACTGACGGCACTTACACCAATCCCTATGCAGGTTACGGAAGTATATTGTTCAGGAACATGTATCTGCAGCAGAGTGTGCTGGTGGCTGCGAACGACACGTCGGAGCTGAACCTTGCGAGTGTGGCGAGTGCGATGCGCACTTGTTCGGCTACGGTGGGCGGAGTGACTCTGAACCCGTTCTCACCGGACGGAGCGGAGTATTTCTTCTTGACGAGCAGAATCAAGAGATGGCAGAAGAAGTTGTCAAGTTATGACGGAGAACGGAAGTACATCCAGTTCACCGGCTCGAGTGACAGTATTTACTTCTACGCTCTGCAGGGACTGGGACTGACTTCGCTTCCTGCGTTCATCGAGAGACGATGGAGATACAGGGACGGTTTCTTCGGTTGCGGCAATTTCTTCAGCGGTGTGTTGAGCGGACGTGTGAACGCACCTACGGGTGCACGCATCCACATCAAGGCTGCGAAGAGCGGTTACTTCGGCATCGGCAATGACTCGAGCGGAAGTATCACCGAGAAGGTGTATCTGGAGGCTGGCGAAGAGCATTACTTCACTGAGTTCTCGCATGAGGAGGGAGCGCTGCTCTACATCTACCAGGCAGACCGCATGAGCATGCTTGACTTGTCGGAGATTACTCTGAGCAACACGTTCGACTTCAGTGTAATGTCGCTCGTGGAGGAACTGAGAATAGGCAGCACCAGTTACAGCCAGCAGACCATCGGTTCGTATCAGTTGCTGACGAGTGTAAGCCTCGGTGAGTTGCCGTTCCTGAAGGAACTGCACATAGAGAACACTGGCATCACGAACCTCAACTGTGAGGGTTGTCCACGACTGGAGAGCATCCATGCTTACGGTTCACAGCTGCAGAGGGCGGACATCGCTGACGGAGCGAAGATACAGAATATGTATCTGCCGGAGTCGTACAACTATCTGAAGTTGCGCTATCTGCCGAATATGAAGTATCGCAAGGAGGCGGACGGAAACACGTACTCGGGAATCTTCATAGAGGACTGGACCAACCTCAGCACTCTCATCATCGAGAACTGCAGCAAAATCGATGTAGGACTGTTTCTTAACAATCGCATTGACCGGCTGGGAAATCTGAAGGTCATCCGCATCGCTCCTGTGGACGAGAAGGGTGACGGCACTATCCTTGACAAGATTATCGCGATGAACCTGCAGGGACTGGACTCGAACCTGACTCTGCAGGAGAAGCCTGCCATCTGCGGCAAGTACCGCAGCACGTCGTACAAGAAGAACAGCGTGATTGAGGCATGGCAGGAGGCATTGGGCGATGACCTGAAGGTGTACAACGCCCTGTACAGCCAGTACACGATAAGTGACGTGGAGACTGACCCGAAAAACATCACGAACGAGGACAACAAGACGGGTTACAAGTACAACACGGACTATGTGCCGAGCGGTTACATCAAGGAGATAAGGAAGCAGACGGTGCCGGTGAGCGCTGTGCTGGACAAGGAAGGCAAGGGTGTGGACATGAAACTGCTGAAGGTGAGTGACAACGGAAAGTATGTGGACGGCACTGACTATGACTTGACTGACTCGCTGAACGCAGGTCACGACACGTTCTCGCGTTTCCCCTACTTCTTCTTCAAGGGTATCAACGACTACAAGAACCAGGAGAAGCATATCCTTCTGAACATCAACTACGACAAGGTGGAGCCTCTGCAGACATGGACGAAGAAGAACAGCGGCACGCTGAGCGGGACGCTGTACAAGAGTGCGTCGGCAGTGAACATCAATAACGTGGCTGTGGGATTTGCGTTCACGGACGACATGCTGACGACTGTTGCGAGTGCGAACGTTCACCGCATCGATGTGGAGGGTATGGAGCAGGTGCGCTACTACGGACTGAACAACTCGACTTACGGAGGTGTGTTCGTGGATGCGAACGGGCTGTCGCTGGAGAAGGATTTGATGGCGAATACCGGTGTGACGGACTCGCCGTTTGACTTCGCTGACGGGGATTATCTCTACAGGGCAGTGCCGAGCGGAGCGAAGTGGTTCTACTTCACCTGCATGAAAGACGTTGACCAGAGTCTCGAGGTGTTCTCGGTGGACTCGGACGATGTGGAGGCGATTGAGCCCGGCTGGGAGATTCACTATGCGGACCTTGTGGGAATGTACGGACTGAGCATCGACAGTCTGCTGCAGGCCCGTTCGCTCTCGGGCAAGAAGACGAGGACGGGTACGGGCACTGTGGAGACAAGCACCGAGTGGACGTATGACGACGAGGGCAACCCGACGAACACTCCGGTGGGTACGATGAACTACACATACCAGGATTTGCTGAACCTCTGCCGTTGCAGGGGCGAGGGTTACCACGGAATCGGTTACGACCAGTCGGCAATGCTTGCGATTCTCTCGATGTGCTATACGGGTAACAGAGACGACCAGAGCGTATATGGCTTCGGTACGTCATCGCAGTACACTACCGGTGACAAGAATACGGTGGGCAGGGACACTGCGAAGGAGAAGCACAGCGGCACGAACAAGGTGTGGAACGTGGAAGGTGCGATTGCCTGCAACTGGGAAGTGATGGACCACATAGGCGTGAACATATCGACCTGGAAGCAGTGGAAGGCGAACGGCAGACCTGCTGTGGGTACGGTGGACGGCATCGCCCATATCTATGACCCGTACACTGACGCGGAGCGCACGGTGAAGTTTGTGACCACTTCGGGCTACAACATTGCCCGACTGAGGCTGGGAAGGAAGTGTGACGTGATTGCCAGTGCCGTGGGCACGGACAACAGCAAATGGGTGACTGGCTATTGTGCAGTATCCTATTACTCGGGATCAGCCGGGCGCTGTGTCGGGCGTGCGAGCTACAGTGCGTATGCGGATGGCGGTCTCGTTTATGCGCGCGCGAGCAACGCTTCGTCGAGCTCGTACTCGAGTAGCGGGTCGCGGCTTGCCTTCTCCGGCACACTGAACAACGATGATGAGATTACAGAAATTGTGAACAAGAATGAAGAAGAATATGAGGACTGAGATTAAATCGGGTTACCCGACGCGACCCCCATAGAGAGGGTGAGAGGCTTGTCCTCTCACCCAAAGCGTAAAACGTCAGCGAAAGCGTGGCGGCAATCAAGAATGTAACAAACATTAACAGAAAGAATAATAAAACAAGTTTAACAAGAATGCATTAGGTATCGGGAGAACCCGAAAAAAAACGGAATCAGAAACGAACAGAAAAGAATAAAGGGTGGAAGACCTCAGCCGGGCGCTGTGTCGGGCGTGCGAACAACAATGCGAATGCGAATGGCGGTCTCGTTTATGCGAACGCGAACAACGCTTCGTCGAACTCGAACTCGAATAACGGGTCGCGGCTTGCCAACTATCCCTACGTCTCCTACCTTCGGAGGCGGACAAAGGTCGCAGGTACGGCATGATGGCATGGAGTGCCATGGAGCAGACTGCGAGAGGGCTGAACCCCGGCAAAAGCGTCCCCTTGGGGACGGAAAGCGGAAAAATGGACAGGGTGTGACCTATGACAGGTGAGTAGGCAAAAGCCGGAAGTCTCAACGGTCACGGAAGAGAAGGAATCCAACAGAGCCTATGAAAAGATACGGCAACCTCATACAGAGAATCGTGGAGCGCAGTAACCTTGAAGAGTCGTTTGACGAGGTGACGCGTGACTTGCCGGGATGGTCGAAGGACTATTGGGGCAGGAAGCGTGAGGCGGTAATTGAGTCGCTGGCAAGGAGCATCGGTGACGGCAGCTTCAGGGTGACGCACTTCCACGAGTTCGAGGTGCATGACGGTCCGAAGGTGAGGACGGTGCAGTCGCCTCCGCTGGTGGAGCGAATCGGTTGCAATGCGGTGATGCGGATTGTGGAAGCGAAGGTCTACCCTACTGTCATCCCGACGAGTGCTGCCAGCATCAAGGGCAGGGGCATGCACCGGTTGTTCCGCAAGATGCGGAGCGACATCCGCAAGAGCAAGGCGGAGTGCAGGTATTACTACCAGTGTGACATCCGCAAGTTCTATGAGAGCATTGACCAGGCGAAGACGAAGGTGATGATACGGAGGTACATCAAGGACAAGCAGTTGCTTCCTATCCTTGACAACTTCATCGAGCTGATGCCTCACGGTCTGTCGATTGGCTTAAGGAGCAGCCAGTGCTTCGGCAATCTGCTGCTGTCGCATCTGGACCACCACATGAAGGAAAAGGTGAAGGTGCGGCACTACTACCGCTACTGTGACGACATCGTGATGTGTGGAGGTACGAAGGAGGATCTGTGGCAATGGAGGGATGTGCTGAAGAGGGAGACGGAAAGCCTGGGGCTGTGCATCAAGCAGAGCGAGGCAGTGCGTCCGCTGTCGGAGGGGCTGGATTTCCTGGGTTTCGTTTTTGACGGTGTGAAGACTCGGATCCGGAAGCGGACGAAGCAGAAGTTCGCAAGACGGATGGCGAAGGTGGAGAGCCGCAGCCGGAGGAGGAAGCTGGTTGGCAGTTTCTATGGTATGGCCAAATGGGGTGACTGCCGGCATCTGATGCAGACGATAATGAGAAAGGAACGGGACATGAGGGAGTTCAAGACGCTTGGGCTTGTGTATGAGCCTGAGGACGGGAAGAAGCAGTTCGGAGGTGCGGTGGTGAAGCTGAGTCAGCTGGCGAACCTGCACATCACGATACTGGACTTTGAGGAGGATGTAGAAACGCAGTACGGACTGCGGACGCTGGTGCAGTTCCAGTATGATGACGGGACTGCTGCGAAGTACTTCACGGATGACAAGGTGCAGCGGCAGTTGCTGCGTTCGGCGAGGGAGCGGGACGTGTTGCCGTTCGGCACTACGATTCACATGGAATGCTTCGGAAGAGGAACGAGATATACTTTTACATAATCATTAACCCTAACAAAAAAAAGTAAGACAATGGAGAAGATTTTTGGTGCTACAGCCCCGCAGAATGGGCTGGTACATGTGGGCAGGAAAAACTGGACTCTGTTCTTCGGCTACGGCGAGAAGGACGGGAACGGCTACAATTACCGTCATGTGTTTGACCACAAGCCTACGGAAGATGAGGTGAAGCTGGTGGTGAAGGATGCCATCAATGCGGAGACGGAGGAACGTATCCTTAGCGGCATGACGTATGACGGAGCGATGGTGTGGCTGAGCAGCGAGAACCAACGGAACTACACGATGCTGAAGGTGAACGGTGCAGTGCCGGCGACGGTGAAGCTGGGCACGGACGGGGAGCCGGTGTACAAGACGCTGGAGACTCGGGAGGTGCTTGAGGATTTCTGCGGCAAGTGTGCGAGCCATGTGCAGTCGGCTCTGGAGGACGGCTGGAAGGAATGGCAGAGTGTGGACTGGAGTGAGTATGGCATTGAAGAGGAAGGAGGACAAAAGGTATGACACATGACTTGACTGAGCAGTTTACGGTACTGCTGTTTATGGTTGTCGGCATGTTGCTGACTCCGGTGATTTTCATCGCTCTTGACTTCTGGGCTGGTGTAAGGAAGGCTAAGATTCGGGGTGACCGGATTAGGAGTGACAAGATGCAGCGGACGATTCAGAAGATGTCGAGGTATTACAATGCCATCCTAGCTATGATGGTGGTGGATGCGGTGCAGATTACCGGCTTCACGTTCCTTCATCTGTACAGCGGATGGACTCTGTTCACGTTCCCGGTGGCTACGCTATGCAGCGTGCTGTTTGTGGCTGCAATCGAAATCAAGAGCATCATCGAGCCTGCCGACGCCAAGGAGAGCAGGGAGATGAAGGAAGTGAGCGCGTTGGCGCAGGCTATCGTGGAAGGGAGACAGGACCCGAAGGAGATTGCCGAGGCGATTGCGGAGTATCTGGGCAAGGTGAAGAAGGACAATGATAAATAAATAACAAAGGGTTTCACGGTATTGGAGTTATTTTTGCGGTATGATAGAGGTTAGTCTGAATATTAACAAGGCGAAGGTGTATGACGAGGTGGCTAAGACCACGAGTTATACGGGTGCGAAGATGAAGGACGACGACAGTGCGTATGAGCGTATCTTCACTACGGACGATGACCGGCAGATGCTGGAAAGGTTCTGGGTGGAGGCGTGCAACGCGGCGACGGAGCAGTTCAAGCCGTTCATCATATCTGTGTCGAGCCAGTCGGTGAACCACGGTGTGCAGTTGGACAGGAACTATGATGTGAAGCTGGAGCTGAGCGGCAGTTTTGACATCAATCTGAGGGATAGCATCGAGTCGTCGCTGTTCAGTTACTTTGTGTCGATGATTGTGTGCAAGTGGTATCAGTTCACGAACAAGGGCGAGAGCGAGAGTTACGGGAATGATGCTGCCGGTGCGATGGACGATGTGGTGAAGAAGATCTACTATCGCAAGAAGCCGAAGCGTGTGGCTCCGGTGGAGACTGAGACGGAAGAATCACAAGAACAATAAGAACAACAAGAACGATGGAGAAGGACAAGAGGCTTATAATTCTTGGCACTGCCCACGGTGAGAACGTGGCTGGGAAGCGGAGTCCTGACGGCAAGTTTGAGGAGTGGCGGTACAGCCGCGATACGGTGGCTGCACTTGCCGCCCAGTTGAAAGCTGAGGGATTCAATGTGCATGTGGACATTGCCAACGGCATCGTGCCTGGGAAACAGGCGGAGGAGCTGGCGATGAGGTGCAGGATTGTGAATGAGCTGTGCAGGAAGTGGGGCACGGAGAACTGCATCTATGTGAGCATCCATGTGAATGCTGCGGGCAACGGAAGCAAGTGGATGGGCGCAAGAGGCTGGAGTGTGTACACGAGCAGGGGTCGGACGAAGGCGGATGACCTTGCGACTTGCCTGTGGAACGCTGCGGACGGGTTGTTGCCTCATGACAACAAGACGGCTCTGCGTAAGGACATGAGTGACGGTGACCCTGACTATGAGGCTGGTTTCTATGTGCTGAAGAACACGAAGTGTGCTGCGGTGCTGACGGAGAATCTGTTCATGGACAACAGGGAGGACGTGAACTACCTCACGAGTGAGGAGGGACGGAAGACGATTGTCGAGATTCACCGGAAGGGTATCGTGGATTATCTGGAGAACGAAAGCAAGTGAGGATATGACAAGGAGAGTTATAATATACGTGATTACGTTCATCATCGGTGTGGTGCTCGGCATCTGTGTGGAATTCGGATGGGAGCGCTGCACGGACGATGATGTGGGGGGATGCGGCGGCACGGACACTGCAATGGTGGTGTATGACACGGTGAAGGTGCCGGTGCCGCAGGCGAAGGACAGTATGGTGGTGAGGTATGTGACGAGGGTGCTGAAGAAGGTGGTGACTGACACTGACTGGGTGCAGCGTCCGAGGATGCCTGGCGAGGATACTGTGGATTATGTGGAGAATTATGTGCCGCCCGACTGTGTGGCGGTGTGTGTCCCCATCAGTCAGTCTGTTTACTCGGGCGAACACTATACGGCTTGGGTGAGCGGTTATGACGCAAAACTGGACAGCATTGAGGTCTACCGGAAGGAGGTGACGCTGCAGAGGAAGCAGGGGCGGATAGGCTGTGTGGTGGGTGTGGGATTGGGGACTAACGGCAAGGATGTCGCTCCGTTTGCGGGAGTGACGATTGGTTACAGATTATTTTAACAACAAGAAAAAAAAATCTATGGCAAAGAAAACAATTGCAATCACTCTGTATATGACAGAGATTGTCTACGACATTCAGAACAAGACCTATCTGACTGGACGTAGCCGCAACAGCGGCACTAACCATGAGGAGGTTGCCAACATGCAGGTGAACGACGACGAGGAGAACAACAACCAGATTCTCCGCAGTGTGGGCAATGCGTTCGCCAACTTGAAGACGAAGCTGAGCGAGTACATCAACGAGAGCGGCACTACTGCAACGGACAAGCTGTTGAGCAGCACTTCGAACCTGACGGTGTCGTTGTCGGTACCCAACAACTACAATCCTGCGGTGAACGAGACTGTCAGTGCTGCTCTGCACCAGTATCTTGTGAACACAGCTGTCGGTGACTGGTTTACCATCACCAACAAGAATGACGCAAGCGACTACATCACCCTTGCGGCGGCGAATCTGGAGCAGATCCGCGAGGCTGTCAACAAGCGTGTGCGCCCGACAAGAACTCAGATTACTTAATCCCTAAGTCATGACAGAAGGAATCCGACACACGAGACCGGAACAGCCGATGCGGACGAAGACCGCGGTGGTGTCGATGCTGCGGACGGAGTTGCTGTATGACATACAGAACTGCGCGTTCGTGGAGGGTGACATCATGAAGGCGGAAACGGAGCATGACCGGCACCAGGTTCTGGACATTGGTGAGGATGGCAATATCGACAGGGTGACGAGAATGCTTGACCTCGCCCATGCGGAGTGTGTGGAGGCGCTTTACCCTTTCAGCAAGGAGGTGATAGACGCGGAGTCGTCTGCTGATGATGTGCTCGCTGAGAAGGAGACGTACACTGTCAGTCTGTTGCTTCCTGATGACTTCAGCAAGACGAGTCTTGACCTGCTGACGAAGTATATCCATGAGTACATGGTGTGCAGGGTGTTGGCGGACTGGATGAGCATTGTGAAGCCTGATGCTGCTGCCAACTGGCAGGCGAAGGCGGAGCGGGCGAAGGATGCTGCGAAGTCGCTGGTGAATTACCGGACGGGAAGGGTGAGGAGGACTCAGTCTCCGTTCTAAAAAGAACATTGTTTACCATTTACAAAAAGAGGGAGTGACCTTGAGTGGTCACTCCCTTATTGTGTGTATGGGGACACGGATTAGCGTGGTTGGTTGGTGAGCCGTGGGGTGTACTGGACGGTTGCTCCGGTGATGCATTGTCCTTGTGAGAGATAGAAGGGGACGATGAGCCGGAAGTACTTGTAGGGTGTGCCACGGAAGCCCCGGAGGTAGTGGTCGACGCTTGTCCATACGAGATGCCAGTGGAGGAGGTCGCGTGAGGCATAGATGGCTGAACCGACTTGTCCGCGACTGAAATTTCCGCGCTGTATGACGGTGTCGACGGTCTTGAGTGTGTCGGGGCTGTCGAGTTTGAGGGGTCGGGTGACGAATGCTCCGCTGATGTCTCCATTTTTCCAATTTTCCTTACTGAAGTCACAGAGAGTCATGGTGCCGTTGTCTTCGAGCAAGGCGTATGCCCCGGGATAGGCCGGCACATGGGAGCGGACGTAGGACCGCATGGCTCCCCACTTTTTGTCCTTGAGGGAATAGACGTAGGCGATGCTGTATGTTTTGCTGGTGTTGTATACTGTGATGCGCTGCATCTTGTAGGAGTATATCATACGGCAGTCGAGCAGGAAGGAGAGGAACGTGGGTTGCCTGAAGTCTTCGGACTGCAGTTCTCTGCCGTATTGTTTCGCAAGGAGGATTTTCGGGAGGTTGGTGTCAAAGCTATTGGGGGAGTAATAACTGTTGGCTACGAGTGGGTCGGTGATGCATACGGTGTTGGAACCGGAAAGCATCATGATGCCGCGCTCGGTGGCGAAGAGTACTGCGGAGTCGAGCTGGGTGATGGACTCGGAGCTGATGCAGACATCGCGTGTGATGGGCTGCTTGGCGCTGTAGGTTCCGGTGGTTGAGACTTCGAGTGCCCATACTCCTTCGTCGGTGAAGCAGTAGAGGGGGAACTGTCCGAACTGCCCTTGGGAGAGTGCCTTGGCTGCTGTGGAGAGTCCGAGTATACGTCCTGTTCCTACGGTGTTGATGCCGGAGAGCGGGAAGTGGAAGGGGTTGTTGACTTGGGATGTGTAGACTTTGTTGGGTATGTCGACGGTGAAGGTGGCATCGGCGGTGTCGGTGGCTGTGCCTGCGGATGTGCGGTATTGCCCGTAGTCGAAGACGGCTACCGCTCCGTTGAGCTGGGTGTGGGCTTCCAACTTTATCTCGAACACGGTCTTGGCATGTGCCTGAGTTGCTGTTCCGAGAGATATGATACGCATCTTGTAGACATTGGTGTCGGGGTAAAAGAAGTATGTTCCCCATGAGTCGGCACGTCCCCATGAACCCGTACCGGTGGAAAGGGCTGTGGTAAGGTCGCACAAGAAGTCTTGAAGGGTAAAATCTTTGCTGCCGTCAACACGCAGCACACCTCTTGTGTCTCCTTTATAGTAGACTTCGACAGCGTATTTGTCCTGGAGATTTTTGCCGGAAGAGTCTTTGGCTATCGACAGGGTGACTTCCCTGATGTCACCTACTTTGATGGTGCTTTCATCGCGCTCATACACCACCCTATTGCTGCAATAGGCAAGCATGCTTGACAGTGGGAATCCCTTGAACAATTTCCGCTTTATATTGGCGCAATTGAGACGGCTGTTGTATCCGAATATGTATTGTGGTATGATGGAATCATGGGACTGGTAGTCGTCGGTCATCACTTCGCGTGCAACAAGGGACTGGAGGTATCCGCTGCTGATTTCGACTTTGGTCCGTGATGTCGGGAGATTTTCTATCTTGTAAGACTTGAGGAAGTAGAACAGGCTTGTATCCTTGATGTCCTCAGTTGTGGAGTAGCTCTGCACGACCGGCAATCTGAATCCTTGCCACACATCTGTCATTTCTCTGTTCCACTGGAAATACATGTTGTAGATGTCTGCGAATTTCCATTCTGCATATTCGGACATACATCCATTACCATTGACTGTACCCATGTATTTGTCTTCTTCCGGAGTCAGCGAAGTCCCGGAACTTCCGTTGTTATAGAGTTTGCCGATGAATATGGAATCGAAAGGCGCACTTGTCGTTGCGTCGATGTTTCCACTCTGGTCATATGTGTAGATGGGCTTGGATACGAATATGTCGACTGACTTGACGATGTCGGTCCAATCGGAGAAGGAGTCTGACATGTCGGTGTTAAGTTGGAAGTCGAGGTCGCATGCCATAAGGAATATGTCGGCTGTGATGCTCGAGACTTTTCCGTAACTCGCATTGTTTTCCGCCCACCACACGATAGGGTTGGAGTTGGTTCCTGGATTCATAAGTACGGGAGCCGAGTGCATGACGAGGCTGCCGTCATACAGGCGCAGCGCATAGCGGACAAGGAACGGCTGGATGAACCGTCCTCTCTGCTCGCCTTGTTCTGCAACGAACTTGTTGACTTTAGCCATCACTTTGGACGTGATGTAAGACTTCTGTTCGTCGGGGTATGCATCGTCGTATTCCATGGAGTCGAATGACAGCTTTATCTGTGAGGTGTCTTCGTCGCTCCTGGAGAATACTCGCGGGTGTCCCTGAAGTCCGAAGGAGAGGTAGATTTCGGGGAGGTGTGTGCCGAGGTACTGGTATTTGAACTTGCCGTCGACTTCTTTCCACAGGTAGTAGCGTACTTCATCTTTGCAGACGATGAGCAGTGTATTGCCGATGGCATTGACGGCTACGGCTTGGGATATGGGGGCGGAATCTTTGCCTGTATAGGCAATACCGTCGATGTTGCCGCATTGTTCGCCCAGTTCGTCCATCCAGTAGAACTGCTCTTCCTGGTTGTCGGTGTCCCACTCGGAATAGATGAAGTGGTAGATGGATGATGTATGGTGGATGTACCATACTTTGTTGGTGTTGGTTTGCATGTCTATCCACTTCATTGGCTGTGCCACTGGCTTGAGTACTCCGTCTTCGGGGACGAGGTTGAGCACGGATGCGAGTTCTCCGTCGGGACTGATGTAGTTGTCGGGTGATGCTGTGTAACCGGCGTATTTGATTTCTTTGACCATAGCGTGAGGGGTTTGATGTGGGGAGGAACGAGTCTTCGCCCACAGTTGTTAATACCGGGGCGAAGATAGTGAATGTGTGGAGGGAACGATGGTTATCTATTTAACTCTTGGGGTGGACAGGAGTTGTCGTTCTTTCGGTAGGTGGGGTTGGTGAAGACGATGCGTTCCATCATCTCGTTGAAGCGGTCGGCGATGCGGTCGCCGTAGTGTTCGCGTATCTTCTGCGGGGTGAGGTTGGTGGTGACAATGGTGAAGAGCTGGTCGTCGTAGCGCTTGGCGAGGAGGTCGACTGCGGGGTTTAGGACGTTGCCGTAGTCGAGGACTTCGGACGGTTCGATGCCGAGGTCTTCGATGATGAGGAGTTCGTGACGGGCGAGTTTCCTGAACTGGCTGTAGTCTTTTTTGGCTGCCTCGCAGATGTCTTTGGCATCGACGAGCATGACGGACTTGGCGTTTTCGCCGTAGTCGTTTCCGTTGAGGTAGTGGATTGCTGAGCGGACTGCCCGTGCGAGGGTGGACTTGCCGTTGCCGCACTGTCCGCAGAGGAGCATGCCGAACTTGGGACGGGGGGAGGTGAGCCACTGGGCTACGCTGTCGATGTGGAGGAGTGTGGGTGTGTCGGCGATGTAGATGCAGTGGCGTGACTCGACCTCGGACATGTAGGCGGCGGTGATGAAGTCGACTGCCTGGGGATAGGTCATGGGGAGTCTAAAACGCGCGGTAGTAGTCTTGCGGAGCAGCATCTGTTGCTTCAACGCCTCTACGTTTATTTTGGTTTCTTTGTCTATCTGTATCATCTTTCTGTTGTTTTTTTTCTTCGGTTATACAAATGCGCAGCCAGTTGTTGAAGTGGAGGACCGCGTCGCTCCTGTTGGCATGCCGGGTCCCGCGGCTGGCGCAGTCGAGAAGGAAGGTGTTGAGGTAGGTCTCGAGCTGGGCGAAGGTGATGTGGAAGCGCATGCATACGGCTTCGCGCATGGCTGTGGGTCGGGTGAATTCCTCAAGGTACCGGCTTGCTTGGGTAACCACGGTGTTGAGGTCTTCGGTCTTCGGATCTGTCTTCTTCTGCCGCTTCTTGGATTCGTCTTGGTAGAGCACCATCGAGGTGACGGGATTTGCGTCGTTAGCCAATAGACTGCCGTCATCGGAAAGGATATAGGGCAGGTCTGCTGTCTGTTTGCGACGGTGTACGGAACGAAAGTACTGCTGTTGTATTTCGTGGGATGTGAGGATAGCAGCGGAGCGGAAGAGTGCTTCGTCGAAGAATCCGTGACGGGCGAGACTGGCAATGATGTCGTCGAACGCTTGGGATGTCATTCCAGGGAGTTCGGAGAGGAGCGCAGTCTTGACAGTGTCTGAAAGCTGGAGGCAATAGCCGTTGCTGTAGATGGCACAGAGCAGCCGCACTGCGACGATTTCTGCTCCGATGCCGGCGGCTGATGCCGCTGCCTTGATTCTGGGGTCGGAGAAGAAGTGGACGCTGAGGGGAAAGCTGTCGAGACTTTTTTTGTGGGGGCGTGCCATAGTGGTAAGGGGGATTATTGGTTGTTGAGGTATCGGTTGACTTCGTGCATGAAGTCGTCGAGGGAGCGGCACACGACGTAGCGGTAGCCTTCTTGCTCGATGAGGCGCTGCCACTCCCGCTGTGTGTCTGCCTGTCTGCCGGTGGGTGTCTTCATCTCGATGAGGAGTGCTCCGTGGTCGTTGTTGCGACGGAGGAGGATGAGGTCGGACACTCCGGCAAGGACTCCTTCTGCCTTGAGTTTGGCGGCTGTGACTTCGTCACGTCTGCCGCCGTTGGGTACGGCGAACAGACAATGGCGAAGGTTGGGGTACTGAAGCCGGAACCAGGAGACGCATGCCACTTGTATGCGGTGTTCTTCGTCGGTTGGGCGCTTGCGCTGCTTGACTCCGCTGTTGACAAGGGCGCGCATCCGGTCGAGTGTCATTCCCATGAGTCATGCGTGATTGATGATGGCGATGAACTTGGACTCGTCGATGGTGGCGATGGAACAGTCAATAAGCGTGTCGCGAAGATAATCCCCGGTGTGCTTGTTCGCCTCTTCGATTGACTTGTCCTGGATGATGTAGTACCGGGCGGATTTGGTCTGTTTGCCAGTTTTCTCGTTGAGAGTGTAGTACACGACCTTAATCTTGAAGAGTTTGGCATTACAGACATTGCCAGCTGGATTGCTGATGGCTACGCTTATATTGGAGCGCTTGATGGCTGTGACTTCGAAGTCGCCGGCGACAGATACAAGCTGGGTGACAGTTCCGGTGACGGTTGTTTCCGCTTCGGTGAAGGACATTGCGTCGACTAGATAACTTTCGGTTGTTCGGGTGAAGAGTCCGTCCTCTCCTGCACGCTCGTAGCGTACGGTACATTCGAAAAACATAGTCTATTTCTGTTTGATGATTAACATTTTGGATGGTTTGAATTTTACTGTTGTGATGGGTTCGGTGATGATGGGCTTCTTCTTCTGGAAGTCGTAGGCGGCGTGTCCCTGGCGGGTGACGATTTGGAATGTGCCGAAGCCACGGAGGTAGATATTGCGTCCTTCACACATGGCGTTGCCCATGATGCCGAGGATAAGGTCGATGAGTTTGGTAGAATCAAATACATCGAGGTTGGTTTTGTCGCTGAGTGCGCGAGCGATTTCTTCTTTTGTCATGATGTTTAAAAATTAATCGGTGAATAAATCGGGTTGGAGGAAGGCGTCCATGAGCTGGTCGAAGTATTGTTCGTCTTCAGGTATGTCGTCGGACGATGCCGTTATCTCGTTGGCTATGGACTTCTTCCGGTGTATGATGCGGTAGAGTACCTGGTCGATGGAGTCCCGACCGAGGAGGTAGTAGCAGGTGACATTGTCTTTCTGCCCGATGCGGTGTGCGCGGTCTTCGCACTGGCAGCAGTCGGCATAGGTCCAGGGGAGTTCGACGAATGCGACGTTGGATGCGGCGGTGAGTGTGAGTCCGACTCCTGCAGCCTTGATGGAGCAGATGATGAGCGGGCTGTTGCCGCTTTGGAAACTGTCGACTGCGGACTGCTTGGCGGTCATGCTGTCGCGTCCGGTGACGGATACTGCATCGGGAAACGCTTTTCGCAGTTCGTCCACTATGTCGTGGTAGGAGCAGAAGAGGATGAGTGGCTTGCCGCTGGCGAGGAAGCATCGGACGAAGTCGACGGTGGCTGCTACTTTGCCCATGGCTGCGATGGAGCGGAGTGTCATGAACTGGACGAGAGCCTTCATGCGCATCTTGCGCCGTATCTCGCGGTCGGTACATCCTTTGTAGGTGCGGAGGAACTGGGCGAGGTCGGAGACTGCGAGGTCATAGGCTTCGCGGTTGGAGAGGTCGACGTAGATGTCGGAGCGTGTCTTTGCGGGGAGCTGGGTGAGGACCTTCGCCTTTTCCCTGCGTATCATACAGGAGCTGTAGAGTTGCTGTGAGAGTCGGGAGAGGTTGTTGCCTTCGCCATAGTCGGCGAGGAACTTGGTCTTGCCGCCGAACTCGTTGAGCCGTCCCATGATGGATAGTTGGGTGACGAGGTCTTCAGGCCGGTTGACTGCCGGTGTGCCGGAGAGGAGTATGACCCATGGCTTGCCTGCGCTGATGCCTTTGGTAAAGATGGTCTGCTGTGCGGAGGGGTCTTTGACCCGGTGGGACTCGTCGATGATGACGGAGCGGAACATCTGTATCTGTGGGCAGAAGACTACGTCTTTGAGGCGGAAGGTCTTGTTGCCTCCACGGATGTCCCATACGAAGTATTTGCGGAGGGACTCGTAGTTGACGATGGCTACATGGTGCATCTGCATCTGCAGGAGGTAGGACCATGTGGTGCGTGTGGAGTTGTCGAGGACGAGTGCATGCTTGTCGGTGAACTTCTCGAACTCGCGCTGCCAGTTTATCTTCAGGGATGAGGGGCAAATGACGAGGCAGGGATAGGCATCGGCTGCGTTGACGATGCCGATGGACTGGAGAGTCTTGCCGAGTCCGGGTTCGTCGCTGATGAGCAGCCGGTGCTTTTGGAGTCCGTAGGCGATGCCTTCTTCCTGGTAGGGATAGGGCTTGACGCGGAGGTGGTGGTCGGGTTGTGTCATTTGTGTGATACTACTTAAAGTTGTTTACTTCTTCGAGGAGTGCCTGGCGGTCGGTGCCGCGCAGGTAGACCCCGAGGATGATGTCGACTGACCGGGAGAAGAACTGTTCGAACTGGGATTGGTCCATCTTGGCGAAGGATATGGAGCCGGTCTTGAGGAGTGGCTTGCCGCCGTGGTAGACGGTGGTGTAGAGTCCGAGGTCTATCTTGAGGCAGTCGAGCATGTCTTCTTCGGAATATATCTGCATCTGCTGCTGTATGAGGTACGGCAGGTTCTGGTAGGCAAGTCGCAGGAGTGCGAAGTACTTCTTGTGGAACTCGTAGTTGCGTGGACGGCGTATGGTGCAGAGGACGGTGTCGCCGTTGCGCAGCCGTTGCTTCTCGCTGTGGTCGCTGTCGTACAGGGGGACGAGTCCCTGGTCGGTGACGCGGCAGTATATCTCCATGGCGTGTCGGTGTGATGATATTGTCTTTAGATGTTGAGACACCAGTACTGGAAGGCGAGTTCTTCGTATTTCTCGCGTCCACGAGTGTAGATGGGGTCTCCGCGTTGTATGAATTTCTTGAAGATGCAGCAGTTCTTCTTGCTGATGGCATAGATGAAGTCGTTGTTGGAATGGGCGATGTCCATGTACCATGCTCGGGAGCGGTCCCAGTCGAAGAAGTCGACTGCTTCCTCGAACTGCTTTTGTGAGGATGCGAAGGTGGTCTTGAGGTCACCTCCGAAGTTGGCCCGTGAGAGAAACCAGTCCCACTTGCATCGGGTGTCGAGGTGGAAGGGGAATCCTCCGTATTCTATCTGCTGCTGCCGGTTGACCATGTAGCGCTGTGTGTCAGCGGTCTCAAGGACTTTCGCCAGGAAAGGGTCGCGGCGTGCTTCGGTGCGCAGTGACTTGTCCATCTCCTGGGCGTGGCGGAATTCGTCTTCGGTATACTGCACATCGTCGACTGTGTATCGGTAGTAGTTGACGCGTGCCGGCTCGGTGATGATGGCATCGACGAGTGAGCCGAAGCGGAAGGCTGCCTGCTTGTCGCCGAACTGCATGTGGGGATGGAGCAGGTTCTTGAGCTCGGTGAGGTCGGAGTTGGAGACCTCGGGGCGGAGATAGTATTCATCGGGGTTGTGTGGTACGGCTGTCATAGCATGTGGTCTTTTGGGAAGTTCATGACAAGTTCCTTGATGTATCTCTCCATCTCATCGTCGTCCATGTGGCGGGTGACGTGCAGGATAATAATCAGATAGGCACAGGCGAATGCTGCCACTATGCCGACACAGACGGCGATGATCAGGAGACACCACATATCACTTTGCTTTTACTTCGTCTTCGTAGGCTATGTTCTCGTCGGCAATCAGCTTGCTGTCTTCTTTGTTGGCAAGTTTCTCGCAGAGGGTGATTTGCTTCTTGAACATCTTGGTGAGTTCGTCGCAGGTGAGATGGCATCCTTCTTCTATCCACCACAGGGATATGACTGGCATGATGCCTTCGGGATTGAGGAGGACGAGGCGCTTCTTGACGGATATCTTGGATTGGTAGGTCTGCACGGATGCTGCCTGCTGTGAGAAGAGTCCGTTTATCTCGTCGTTCTGCCTTGCCATGTCGGCTGCTTGCCGTTCTTTTGCCTGTTGCCCGAGTCGCTCGGCTTCGCGGCGTGCCGCTTCGGCAGCTTCCTGTTCTGCCATCTTGAGGCGGATACGCTCTGCTTCTTCTGCTGACGCTTTTGCGATGCGCTCGAGCTCGAGCTTTTTGGAAGGAAGCATAGCCAGGCAATCTGCCTTGGTCTGTTCGACGTTCTCTGTGTATTTCCGCTGGAATGTTGAGAGAGTCCGGGAAAGACATTCGTCGCGGATTTGACGGAGTTCGTCGATACCGACGTTGCTCGGAAGGGGCACTGAGGAACGGGAATTGAATTGTGCCTCATCGAAGGTGGTCGGAGTATCGGTGATTGCCTGGACTGTTGCTTCGTAGTTGTCGAGTGTGCACTCGGAAAGTAGACGGTTGACGGTGTTGACCGTGTTGTTGAGTATGCCGTTGAAGAGCCGGCGGTTTTCGTCGTCGATGTCGTTGCGGTATTTGGACATGGAGTTGATGCGTTCCTGCTCGATGTAGGCTGCGCGTCGGCGTGCTTCTTCTTCGGCTCGCTTCTTGGCGGCATATTCGTTGCGGAACTGCTGCACTTGGTTGGGGACTGTGCCACGGAGGTTGGGTGTGATTTCGTTCTCGAGTGCGCAGAACCTGGTGCGCACTTCGTCGAGGAGCTTGGTTGCGGGACTGCGCTTCTCGAACATCTTCTTGACGGTCTTGCGCGAGCGTTCGATGTACTCGGCTGCCCGGCGGTCGAGGTCATCGGTCATGCCGCTCTGCTGTATCTCGGCAAGGAGTGCGTTGCCGCAGTCGAGGCAGCGCTGACGTGACACTTGGTTTTCGGTGTAGGCTTGTGCCGCTGTCTGTGCGATAAGCTCTACGTTTTCCTTTCGGATGATTGCGATTTCTGTACTCATGATTGTGTGATTTTGTCGGTTGATTAATCAATTAGAATGCTCCGTCGTCTTCGACTTGCTGCATGGTCTGTGGTGCAGCGGAGAGGTCGGTGGATGGTTGGGTGGTCACGGTGACTCCGGCTGAGGTGTCGAGCGGTGTGGCGAAGTCAGCCGGTGCTTCGGGTGTGGAAGGCGGTGTCACTCCGTAGAAGTCGTCGGCTTCCTGTTGTACGGTCGGTGCTTGCTGTGTCTCGAGGTCGGTGGACTTGCCGATGCGGACTTTGGGATAGGTCTTGAAGGCGTGCTTGATGAGCTTGGCTGCGAGGAAGCCGGAGTCGATGCCGCCGTTGCGTGAGGTGTAGAGTTCGTTGGCTTTGCAGTCGAACTGGCGTGTCTGGCTGTTCCACTTGCGGTTGTTTTCGGCTGAGTACTGCATGAGGCGTGCCCAGTCTTCTTCGAGCATGACGGAGTAGTCGACTGAGCCGTCGGCTCGGGTGATGCGGAGGAAGGCTGCCTGGATGTGGTTGGACTTGTGTGGGAGGTGGCACATGTAGTTCACGACTTTCTGTCCGCCCATGTCGCCGAAGGAGAACTCGTCTTCGTCGTAGACGAGGACTGGGTTGTCGGCGTACTTGATTTGTCCTGCCCGTGCACGGAGTACGAGTTCGCCGTAGCCGGAGATGGTGAGGTTGAGCCGTCCTTCGTAGAGTTTCTTCCTGGGGTCGTTGGGGTCGGTGCCGATGCATGCGTTGCGTCCCTGGAGGTAGCAGAGAGCGCGTGTGCCCGGCTCCAAGGAGAGTCCGCAGACTGCGAGGTCGATGAAGCAGGTGAAGATGGAGAAGTTGGTGGCTTTCTGCAGCTGCTCTTTCTCGCGGAGGGTGTTGTTGAAGTGGAAGGACTCGCGTTCGTAGGCGGCTTCGCCTGTACCTGTTCCCCAGAGGGTGTCGTAGATTTGGATGAAGCGTGAACGGACTGCATCGTTGGTGACGATGGCGAGTGGCTGGAGGTGGTTGAGCATGTCAACCGTAAGTGCGATATTTCCCATAACTGATGGAATTAAAAAAGTTAAACATTTGGCTCGGGCTACTGAGATAAAGTGGGGAGAGCGTCCGCGGTGGGAGCGCTGCTCACCGAGCAATCACGAGTAACTGTTGCCGTTGATTACGTGTTGGTGGAAGGTGGAGGACTCGAACCTCCATTGACGCGGGTGTGTCTCAATACGGCTTACTGTGGAACTGAGCGTGTGTCCTGCCATTGGACGAACCTTCCGTGTGGTGCCATTCGGCTTGGCACCCGAGCCCTGCCATACGATGCAGTCCCTCTTCATGTCTCGCGACGTTCTTTGGGCGGTTACGTCTAATCAACTCAATTACTAACTAACAATTAGAAAATCTACAATAGTAGAAATTAAAAGCACATTTCATTCTCTTCATCTGGGCGGGGACGAAGGGAGTCGAACCCTCATTTGTCCAAGTGTATCGGTTGATACCCGTCCCCGGGATTGGTGCGGCGGTCTTCGCAGATGGCTGCACCAGATATTCAAATATGACAGCAAATGTATGTCGTGTGCCGTCAGAACGGCAGGTTGTCGCTGTAATCGTCGTATCTCTTTGCCTGCGGCTGTGGCTGTGCTACTGGCTGTGCAGGCGCTGCTGCCGACTGCGATGGCGGTGCGGCTGTGTCGTAGCGGCTGCCGCAGAGGGTGACTTCGGATGCGTACATGTTGACTGCATACTGGGGCTGTCCCTGCTGGTCGGTGTAGATTTTGGGTACGAAGCGTCCGCGGCAGAATATCTTGACTCCTTTCTTGAGGTATTGAAGGAGGTTGCCTCCTTCGCCATGCCAGAGGACTCCGACCCATACGGTGGCGTTGGCTCCGTCTTTGCGGCGCTCGGAGTGTGCCACGTTCATGGACACGTATTTTGTTCCTCCGAATTCCTTGATTTCGGCATCGTTGCCGAGGTTGCCTATTACTTCAAGCTGTAACATAATGTGTATGTCTGTTTTAATAGTATGTATATTCTACGTTGTAGTCGTCTTTTGTGCCAAGGAGTTTGGCTGTCTCTTCGTCGAGACATGGCTGCTCATTCATTGCGTGATTTTTTAATCAGTTCGTAATCATTATAAGCGTTTTCCCAGCCGACATTGAATGCCACCAAAGATATGGCTTTGATTATATTGAGAATGGTTCCCTCTATTGGGATATTAGCTTTGCAGAGATGGTTGAACAGCACGTCTGCAACTTTAGCAGCTCTGGCTTCTGCATAAGCAACAGCCTCATATTTCCTGGCATTAACTTCGATGTCGTCCTCGTCCATCGGGATATTCTCCGGAACTCTATTGTCATAGTCTGCACTTGTTTCTGCCAAAATGTGTGCTATTTCGTATGACAAAGTCATCAGTTCCGAATAATGTAATTCCACCTGTTCTTTACCGAGAGTCGCGATGATGGAATCATCGGTGCGGATTATAAGTAACTTTTTCTTTCTCATAGTCTTATAGTTTAATAGTCTTATAGTTTAATAGTCTTATAGTTTAATAGTCTTATAGTTTAAGTCTGTCATCCATTCCGAGAGCCCAGACGATATGCTGAAGCTCATGGACGAAGTGGATGAGCCGTACCTCTATCGACCATCCTCCGTTGGATATGCTGACGAACCAATCGGCAAGATGCGGGCTTTGGTTCGTCCCTTTGTTGCGAATCCCGAGACACCCCTTCCATATCCGTTCGTTCTTCTTGACGATGTCCTCGGTCAGCGGAACCGGTTCGAGACTCTCGGGTGTGAAAGGCCAGAACTGGCTTTCGACATTGATCATGTCGCCTTCTCTGATGGCGCTGACCTTGTCCGCTTTCTTCTGCCCGTCTGATGCGGTGTAAGTGACCCAGTCACCGATTTTCAGGTTATACTTCTCCATTGTTTTCCTCCTTTGCTTCTATGCCGAACGGTGCACCGTCGGGGAAAGTGCATTGCTCGAACGGTTCGTTAAAGGTAAATGAAGAACTTCCGTGACGTCCTCCTTTATCCTCTACGCTATCAATGAGAAAGTATCCACCATCATACTTGCTTCTCAACCACCCTATTGGCTGGTGCTTCTGCATCTCGTTCCAACATTCCTCCTTCGAGGCGAACGGACGGTACTTCTTCTCGGGCTTGATGCGATAGCGCTCGGGATGGGTCTGAGAGGTGTACGTTAACTCAGTCACGGTCACCCAATCCGCCTTGCCGCCTTCGTGCCACACGTCATATTGGATGGTCTTGCCTTCTGCGAATGCCTGCACGATGGGCAATATCAGTTTTGCTTGTTCTCTTGTCATAATCAGATTCGTTTTGTCATTAGATGTATTCCTTTACTTTCTCTCACTTCGGTGAATCCCAGTTGGCGGTACCAGTTGTAGATGTAGAGCCGTGCGCTCTCTTCTTCTTTCCACTTGAGTGACACTGTGCGGAGTCCCCTACCCTTCAGTTCCCTGATAGCTGCTTCGAGGAGTCGCTTGCCTACTCCTTTGCGGCGGTAGCCTGGGTCGACCCAATGGAGAAGGATGAGTGCATCGCCACAGATGCTGACGCGCTTGCGTGATGAGGCTGGGATGTGGACTTGCACCGAGCCGTGACCTTGTTCGTCGACTATCAGCAGCAGGTAGTCCTTGCACCATCGTTGTTCCTGTATCATCATTGTGCCTCCTGCTTTTCTTTTTCCCTGCGTATTTTCCTGCGTATTTCCCTGCGTATTTCCTGGGCGTGGCGGAAGAGGTCGTTCTTTGCCCAGTCAATCAACCGCTGTGCGTTCTGTGCCTGTTTGCCGGACGTGGGGTTGTCCGTGGCGACTGTCATTTTCGGTCCTTTCATTTTTCTTCTGTTTTGAGTGTTGATTATATTATTAATATATACTTACGTTATACGTTATGCGCTTTACGTGTGCGCCTACACGAAGTCGCGGAGCGAGTAGACTTGTGCGTTCACATGGGGACGGTAGTCGATGAACTTGTTCCAGAACCGGGGGAACGGCAGCAGCATGCGGAGTCCGCGGATGAGCGGATAGTCCTTGCAGTAGGTGACCTTGCTGCTCGGGTTGCGCCACAGCTGCATCCACTCGGGTTGCTTGACGTTCACTTCGAGGAGGGTGACGTAGGACATGGGTGCGATGAGCTTGATGACATCGACGGCAAACTTCTCTTCGAGTCCGTAGGCTTCGTCTTCGAGGGTCACCAGAACGTACATCTCGCGTCCGTTCTCCTTGCCGAAGTCGCGGATGAGACAGAGTGCATCGCGGAGGGTGATGTTGTAGTCACACATGCCGTGTCCGAGGGTGCAGTCTTCGATGTGCTCGAGTGGGAAGTAGAGTCCGCTGCGACGGCGGTAGGGCTTGACGCGGAGGTCGAACAGCCTTACTCCTGCTTCGAGCTGCTGTGCGATGGTGCGGCTCTGGCACTTTGCTATCGGTGCGCCAAGATGGGACACGAGGTCGGCTGGCTTCTCGCCGGTGGCGCTGTTGTGGGTTCCAAGTAGTGTGTACATATCTCTTCTCTTTTTGTGTTGTGCCCGAAGGCGGTTTGGTGGAGGAGGCAGGATTCGAACCTGCGGTAGTGTTGTGTGCTGTTGCCATCTGAGCCACTCCCCCTTTGAAACTCCCCTATCCTCACGGACTGGGGAGATTGACGCATTAATAATGAAAAAAAAAAACAAATTCACTTGCAGCTGTCGCCAGCTTCACAGAGTTTCGTGGGGATGAAGGGGCTCGAACCCTTGTTTTTCCAGTGGCATCCCCTTGTAATCTCCCCTATCCTCACGGACTGGGGAGCCCGGGATTAAATGAATTCTATAATTACTGTAAACTTTACATGAAAGAAATCTGTCTGGTGGAGACGGACGGAATCGAACCGCCAAACCTCCTTGGTCGTCTCCGGTTGTTCCTTGCATCCTCACGGACTGGGGAACGAAATTGAACCTTTTCAAATAACCTATGCAAAAACTGAGTTTTCTCCCTTCTCAGGTTGTGTCTCAATGCACTTATTGATATCATTATTGCAAGAAAACTATTAATGTCTCGTGGAGGCGGCAGGGTTCGAACCTGCATTGTCCTTGTCGTGCGCCTCCGGATGCTGCAGCTGTCTTCGCAGATGGCTGCAGCGCGCGCAAAATGTAAACTAATCTTCTATAAATAACAATCTTAACTACAGTATAAATTATGGTCACATTCAAAAGTGCGTTATCCTTGCCAATACTCGTCGCAGTGGTACTTGCTGACGAGGATGCATTCGAGTTCCTTCTTGCCCTGGGTCATCAGCTCGAGGTCATGCTCACTTGAAGTAGTCTTGTTGGGTTCGCTGCATCTTGCGCAGCTCTGCCGTCGAGTATTCTGTTTTGCCGGGGCGCTTGCAGGGATGTACCTTGCCGCTTGCCACCCATCTCGTGACGTTGCCCCGTCCGTAGAGGCGGTAGGCTGTGCGCTGGGAGATGTAGGCGGGTCCGTCCTTTATCGTTGCCAGCTGTTCGGCTATCTGGGCTGCAAGGTCGGCGATGAACGTGTCGTAACTGACCATGCGGTCTTGGAACTGTATGTGTACGTTCTGCTTGTCCATCGTCACGACCTCATCATGCGGATGCCGACGACCTTGTGTACCATCTTTGGCTGGGTGCGGTTGATGTGTTCCACGAGCCGTGCTTCGATGTCCTCGAGGCGGTAGCACTTGTTCGGACGCGGGAAGGTGATGTCCATCTCTGCTTTCTGTCCGTTGCTCATTGTCACGATGCAGTGGCGCTTCATCATGAATGAGGTATCTGTGTATGCGTCGTTCATCATAGTGTTGCCGCGATTCCAAGCATTGTTCCACATACGATTGCCATCACTGATGCTGCCAGCACCTGGAGGTTGGTCATCCGGTCGCTGCTGTCTTCTGACAGGTAGCGCTGATAGAGCGCGTTGCTCTTGTTCATCCACTGTTTCATATCCGTGTCTTGTTTTAGTTGATTAATTCCGTTTTCTGTTGTTGCACTTGGGCAGTCTGTCGTATTCCACGTATCGGCGCAGCACGTTGCAGTATCTGCCGTTGAGTCCGTCGTGTGCCTCGGGACAATGTCTGCATACAAGGTTCGTCATCTCGCTGCTCTTGCTATTCGGCTGATGGCTATCGTTGCGCCGTTGTCGCCCGATGCCACCACGTAGGCGGTGAATCCTGCTGACTGGTTGAGGCGGTAGGCTGCGCAGCGCACTGACTGCAGGCAAGCGAAATCTTCGCTCCGTACGGCAACGGTCTCGCCTTCCTTCATCTTCTGCAGGGATGCCGGTATGTTGACCTTCATCTCCTTCACAATCTCGAATCCACTTTTTCTCATCTTTCCTTTGTCGTTGTTTCGTTTATAATCTGTATATTTGCAGCCTAAAAACAAACGACTTAGACCGTAATGTTTCGGAACTGCGGTGCAAAGGTAAACATTTTTGTTGGTACGACCAAACAATTTTGTTTATTTTTTTCGATAAAAATTTGATGTTAAATTTTAACTTATTGATTATGAGTGGAAAAGATTTAAAAAAAATTTTGACTGACGAGGGAATTACAATCTCAGAGTTAGCCCGACTGCTTGGATTTGCAAATGACCAGCGCTTACACTCAGCACTTAAGGCTGAGGATGTAAAAAGTGGATTAATTGAGGAAATAGCCCGGGTAACAAACAAAAGTATTTGCCTCTTTTATCCGGATACGGCTGGTGCTGTTGCATCAGATAACAGCGTTGCAGTTTCCGGAGATGGTAACTCCGTTACTACAATTTCAGAAAAGTTTATCTCGCTGCTCGAGAAGAAGGACGAACAGATGGACAGGTTAATAACCATTATTGAGGACGAGCATTCGCACAAGTGACCTACCGGGGTGCAATTTGTCCCCTGGTCAGGAAAATATTTTTTCCAGTCAGAGAAATAAATTTCCCCAGTCAGAAAAAAAACGGGCGCAAATAAGCCCCGCCATTGCGACGGAAATATCACGGACGGACAAACTCCCACACCCGACATTAAATCGCAACAGCGGCGAAATTTGACGGCAAATTCAGACCACCATTACAAGAAACATATAAACAACCAAAAACAATAACAGTTATGCAGTGTACATCATCCTCCGTTCTCCGCACCGATTAGCCACAACGGCTGACCGCTGGTTCACAATACCCGGATTTTACACCATCCGCCTAACAGTCTCACACTCCCGACACAATTGCTGCGGCGCAGGCGGCTGTTGAGGAGTAAATCCTGAATGCTGATAATTAGCGAAATAAGAGGCAAGGGTCTGGAAAACAGATTCTTGCCTCTCTTCTTTTTACGCGCGTTCTGCTTGTTTCAAAAGCAGTACATGAAGCAAAAAATACCCTAATTGTTGGCCAGTTTTAAAGGGTATGTTGACCAGAAATAAACAGCATGTTGACCAAATTCAAATCTGGGCGTAACACCTTAGATAACTTATTCGGTCACTAACACAGGGTAAAGTAGTAAACATTTCACTAATTATTCGTATTATGGCGACTTTACGAACAACCGTAAAAACAAAACTAAAGACTGGGGTGTATGTAGTTTACATCCGAGTCTTACACAATAGACAAAGTTCATATATTAGGACTCAATGGATGGTTAATGATGCAGGTATCAATGGCAGTAGTAAAGAAGTTACAGATCCTTTTGTCATTCAGCAAGCATCTATACTGATGAGTCAGTATTATCACATGCTTAACCAAATTGACTATTCAGGTTGGACAGCATCTGAAGTTGCTTCATATCTTACAAAGTCTAAGGAGGATATGTCGTTCTCTGATTATGTAAGAAAACATGTTGATCATTTGATAAATACTGGTCATGAAAGAACATCTCGCAACTACAAGTGGGCTATACGTCACCTGGAGAAATTCGCTGGAATTGACAACATCATGTTCTCCCGGCTCACCCCTGCTTTCCTTAACCGATGGATAGAATGCTTGTCCACGACAAACCGATGCAAGGAACAATATCCTGTATGCTTACGTGAGGTTTACAAAGCGGCAATGAGGGAGTTCAATGATGAAGAACGTGGCATAATCAAGTTGAAGAATCCATGGAATAATGTTACAATTCCAAGGAGCGACGTTCCACAAAAGAGAGCGATTCCTGCAAGTAAGCTTCGTGCCTTCTTCAACGTGATGCCCGATAGAAGCAGATTCACTAATCCTCTGATGGAAGTTGGTCAGGATGTTGCTCTTATTTCTTTTGGCATGTGTGGCTTAAATGCGGTTGATATCTTTTATGCCGAAAAAAGCCAATACGTGAATGGCATATTCCATTACGAACGACGTAAGACCAGAAACTCCCGTTCAGATAAAGGTTACTTTGAGGTGCGTGTTCCTGAACTTATTAAACCCACGTTCGAGAAATATCTTTCAACGGATACAACCTCCCCTTGGCTATTCAACTTCCATGAACGACTTTCAACCGAGGATTCTTTCTGT
>CAVISR010000007.1:0-46357 GCA_963645405.1 Acutalibacteraceae bacterium | reverse complement strand
AATTGTTGTGTGCAATGAGGAAAAGGCAGTAAACAAAAGCATATTGGGTGAGCCGGATGGTAGGAGTCAGCGCTCCCCGAGCGCATCGGCGATGACGCTCGAGCGCAAGTTCGCAAAACGTTCTCGCTTTAGGATAGGAGTCAGCGCTCTCCGAGCGCGTCGACGATAACACTCGAGCAACGCTCGCATATATTACAACTCACAAACCCACGTTCGCTTTAACGCTCTCGGAGAGAGCTAGCTCCTATTGCAATGCACTCGACAATGCTCGCTTATATTACAACGCATGAGCCTGCAATAGCTTAACGGAGAACGCTATCCCCTATGCCCACGAGCATCCCTGCCCACTCTCAAGGTGCAAGAGAAGTCTGGACTACTTGAATGTACGTCACGTGACAAACACATGTACGTCACGTGGCAAACATATGTACGTCACGTGACAAACACCAATTTATTATGTTAGCATACACCCGTCTGCCATGAGGCAAACACCCACACAGTATACAGGCAGAGGACGTTCTGTCTGCATTGTGCAACTTCTTCGTAAGCGAAAGGAACGAAGGACGACGGGTTTATATTCCCGAAAATAGGCAACACAACACATTCGAACAGCGTTCGCTATGAAGGAGTCAGCAATAATGTGTTGGGTTTTAGGTTTTGTGTTAGCCGTCCGGATGGGAGCGCTGAAATGCGAGCTGGAATAGGAGTCAGCCGTCTCCGACGGCGTAGACGTTGACGTTCGAGCGCAGCTCGCTATTGTTTTACTACGCACGAGCCCACGCTCGCTTTAACGCTCTCGGAGAGAGCTAGCTCCTATTGCAATGCACTCGACAATGCTCGCATATATCACAACGCACAAGTCCACACTCGCTTTAACGCCCTCGGAAAGAGCTAGCTCCTATTTTAGGAGAGGTCCTTCCCTACGCAAACAAGTCGTCGAGCAGCACTTCGTTCTGCACCAGTTGGGATGAATAGGGATTGCGATGAACGCCATAGGTGGTGATGAACGTGAGTTGGATGGATTTGCGTGATTTCGTTTCCGTTGTGAATCGCACTATCTTGTTGCGCATGACAAGGTCGTAGTCTTTGCTGATTTCGTATTCACTCTCCGAGAACTTCATCTCGCAGAGGTTGATGGTGTTGTCGCCACGCTCTATCACCAGGTCTATCTGTGCCGACCGCCGGTCCTCGTCTTTGCGGCTTCTCCATGAATAGACGTTCGTTGCCACGCCTGAGATGCCAAGCCGTTGCTTTATCTGGTCTACATGGGACTGGGCAAGCAACTCAAAGGAAATTCCTGCCCAGGCATAGAACTTGGGGGTGTGCTGCAGATTGCTCCAGTATTGCAGGTTGCGGAAAGAACTGTCCCTGAGAAAACGGAAATGGAACAGGGTGAAGAAATCCACAAGCTGATACAATGCCTTGCGCTCGTTGCAACCATAGTTGGTGTATTTGCGTATGAACCCACACGACTCCAGATTGTCGAGCACAACGGACAATTGCTTGCCCGACTTTATCTTTGAAGTCTCGGCTATCTCGTTGCGTGTCATGCCATAACCCCGCTCGTTCAGACATTCCACGACTCTGATGTATGACTCCGAACCGCAGAACAGCGAATGGTACAACGCCTCAAACTCATTGTGCAGTTCGCCATTGGGATTGAAGAGCAGACGGTCGATGTTTTGTGTCAGACTCAACCGGCAGTCCAGCAGATTGAGGTAATAGGGAATTCCGCCGAGTATCATGTATGCTTCTGCCGTCTCGTAGTGTGACAGCCTCACTCCCCTGCTCTGCAGGAAAGCATCTGTCTCGCCAAGAGTGAACGGCTGCAGGAAGATGCGGTGGGTCAGACGCCCGTAAAGTCCACCGTGATTATTGATGAGTTTGTCCATCATCCATGAAGTGGCAGAACCGCACACAAGCAGCACAATATCTCTGCGCGCTGAAGCCCAACCGTTCCAGAAATGTTCCAGGGCTGAAACGAAATTGACACCTGGCGTGTCCATCCATGGCAACTCATCAAGGAAAACCACTTTCCTTTCCATTGAGGTCAGTGACTGAAGGTAACTGATAAGCATCTCGAAGGCATCCAGCCAGTCGCTGGGTATCGTGGACAGAGAGGGGTCATAGCGTCGCAAGGTGTAATAGAAGTTCTTCAGTTGCTCCTGCGTG
Source organism: Acutalibacteraceae bacterium (assembly GCA_963645405.1). Taxonomy (GTDB): domain Bacteria; phylum Bacteroidota; class Bacteroidia; order Bacteroidales; family Bacteroidaceae; genus Colivivens. Next base: position 44,185 of record CAVISR010000007.1, on the reverse strand, counting down.
TTTCCGTTGGCAAGACCCGACACCTGGAACACCATCTTATCTTCAAAATACTCACGTACGAGAAAGGTCTTCCCCACTCGACGTCTGCCGCATATTGTCACAAACTCCGACTGACTTGAAGCGTATATGTTCGTCAACTGGTCTTTCTCCGTTGTTCTTCCGATAATGTTCTCTATCATACTTCTTCCCGTCTTGAATTCCAACCGCAAATTTACGAAAGAATTTTGATTATTGGCTGAATTATGACATAAAAATAGCCAATAATTGGTTTTGAAAGGTATTATTGGCTGTTTAAAGCGAGATTCATGTCCAATAAAGCGCAAATTTCAACGTTAATCAGCATGTAATGGGACATTAATCTGGCATTAATTTTCTTTTTGAACTCGGAAGACACGGAAAGAACGTAACCATATCTTCCCTCCACAAACCCACACACGCTTTAACGCTCTCGGAGAGAGCTAGCTCCTATTGCCTCGCTCAAGCCAGCTCACTCCATCCGGATGGTAAGTTTTTCCTTCAGGAGACGCCTGTTCCTTCTTTGTTCCGTTTGTGTGAGATGACGATGTTTCGTGTGTAGGTGAAGAAGCCGACGGACTGGCCGAGAATCAGTACGGGGTCGAGGCGGAAGATGCCGTAGCTCACGATGATGGCACAACCGATGAGGCTGATTATCCAGAAGCCGACGGGAAGGATGGACATGTGGCGGCGATAGCTGTAGTGCCATTGGTAGATGAACCGGAGGGTGAAGACTATCTGACCGGCTGAGCCCCACACCAGCAGTGGCAGCGACACTGCTTCGTTGTGGAAGAAACTGTCGACGAAGGTTGGGATGTCGCTCAGCATCATGCCGATGGCAATGAATGGCAGGGAAACAACGCACACACGGATGAACAGCGGTACACGATGCCAGATGCCCTTGATGTCGAGGTTCCAGATGTAGATGTAGTAGCTGATGAGCTGTCCGAGGATGATGGCAAAATCATCGCGAATCCATCCGTAGACAAAGAGCAGTATGCTGCCAACCAGAGAGCAAATCCAATACCAGTTGGGCGACACTACTTTCCTGGCTTTCTCCGACATGATCCACTGAATCAGCATACGTGCCGAGAAGAATGCCTGGGCAATGAAACCGATGGCATAAATGTAGAGTGCTGAATGCTGCATGGGTTTAGATGCTGATGTTGTTGTTGTCGATATGGTAGCGGATGTAGCGTTTCTTCATCCACTGGTAGGCAAAGCAATCGACAAACGGTCCTTTCAGACGGTTCCACAGATGGTATTTCGATGTGCCGGCAATGCGCGGATAGCAGCGGACGGGCATCTCCTTGTAGCTGCCGCCCTCGAGCGCCATGAGTGCAGCAAGGAAACGGTGCATGCCATCGAAAAACGGGAGACGCCTGGCATAGGAGGTCCACATGATTTTGAGCGGACAACCGGTGTCGGTGGCGCAGTCGCCGGTCATGCTACGGCGGAAACCGTTGGCAATCTTCGACTGGAGTTTCTTGAAGGCTGTGTCCTTGCGCTGTGCCCTGATGCCTGCCACCAGTTGATGGTCGTCGGCATATTGCAGCAGCAGATTGAAGTCCTCGGGATTGGTTTGCAGGTCGGCATCGATGTAGCCGGTAAACCGGCTCTCGATGGTGTCGATGCCGGCTTTGATGGCAGTGCTCAGTCCGTGGTTTTCGTTGGAACTGATGAAGAAGAAGTCGTTGTGGCGGCTGCATATCTCTTCAATCTTCTGCAGGCTGCCGTCGCTGCTTCCGTCGTTGACGAAGAGCACACAACTCTTCACTGATGCCTTGGGCAGAAACTCTGCCATTGCTTTCTCCACTCGGTCGAGGTTGTCTGCCTCGTTGTATACTGGAACAATAATCGACAGTACGAAATTTGCTGTTTGATTCATCGCTTTATTGTTGTTTCTAAGTTTCTATGGTTTCTTGATTCTTTAATCCTATCGTATCCAGATTCCTCTATTTCCTTATATAATATGTAGGTTCCTCCATCTTCTTGAATCCAGGTCTACGTTTTCTTGTTTCTCTGTTTCCCAGTCTCCGGCTTCTTATTCTTTTGCGCTTACCAGACTCACATAGTTGAGGAAATCATCGGTGTAGTGGCGGTGGTTGCGCGGAAGTTTGTTGTCGTCGAAAAGTCCATAGCTGTGGATTTTCACCTTCTCAAGTACTGAGGCAGGCAACTCCGTCTCCAGCGGTTGCCTGGTGACGACAACCATCGGCAGATGCTGCATGACGGTGGCGCTGTCACTGATGTCAAGCGGAAGAATCTTTCGTTCTGCTTCGTACACCAGTTCGATGCGGAGAGGTTCGTCGGCAGAGTGATAGAACGGCACGTCTTTCAGTTCCTCGTTTCCGTGAATCAGATGGATGCTTCGTGCTTCGGGATTGCCTACGGCAGAACCCACGACAGGGAGCATCAGCAACTCGATGAGGGCAAACGCTGCTGCTATGCATGCAATGAATCTTGCCGGATGCCACCTTACGATTGAGTGGACCATGATGCAGGCAATGGCAAGGACAGCGATGGTAATGGCTGTTTCTACAGGAATGCTGATGATGCCTTTCCTCACTCCGAGGAAGTAACCAAGCACAGGGATTGCCACCACGATGCAGACTACTATCCATCCGTTGACCGGAAAGAGCCAGCGACTGAACTTGTCAGTGGGCTTACCCTGGCAAAAATGCATGACGAGTGTGCCTACGAGCAAGGAGCAGGGAGCGAGGAGCGGAAGCAGATAGCGCGTTTTCTTCTCAGGCATGAGCGAGAGCAACACGAGGCAAGCCACCGACCATGTGAAGAAGATGAGATATTCGCGCTTCATCGTGATGTGGCGTTTCCAGTAGCTCACAGCCAGTGCTGCCAGCATGAGGATTGCCCAAACTCCCATCTCGAGGAAGAACTGCCAGTAGTACCACCAGGGTCGCACATTGTGGTTTGCCCAACTGGATGATTCCTTGTGGAACACGTATGTGGATTCTTCGGGATGCATCGAGAGAAGATAGATGTACCACCAACTGCCCACGGCAATCATGATGAACAGCATCATTGCCAGTCCCGTCCATTTCCCCTTAATGTTGGGACGGAGGAAGGCTACCAGAACTATGAGATAAGGCAACAGAACGGTGTAGAACGACACCGGACCTTTGCTCAGGAACGACAAACCGAGGCACAGACCTGCCAGTGCAAACCTGCGATAGGTGTGGAAGTTCTCGCACAGCGCCCTGGTGAGGAAATACACTGCAGCCATCATGAAGGCATGGCAATAGATATCCCATGTGGCTGAGCGTCCCATGAGGATGAGGTTGTAGCACGTAAGGAACACGACGGTGGAAACCACAGCGAAGTCCCTGCGCCGGGAGATGTAGTTTGCCAGAAGGAAAAGGAAGGCAGTCCAGAGAACGCCCATCACTCCGGCTGCACAGCGCTGGGCAGCCATACTGCCCGGGGCAATCATCTCCATCAGTCCAGCCACCCATGTAGGCAAGGGCGGCTTCTCCAACCGGAGTTCTCCGTTCATGGTAGGCACAAGCCAGTTGCCGTCGCTCACCATCTCCCGGCCCGTAACGATGTTTCTCGACTCCATTATGTCGGTGGGAAGAACACTGATGTTGGCAAAGAACGTCACCAGCACGAATGCCAGCAACATCACGAGTCTGTAGTCTTTCAGTTTGTCCACGAAGTTTTTACCCATCTCTTCTTCAGATTCCGGTAGTTTGTCATTTTGATACTGTAATCAATGCACAAGTCCTGAAACCCATGTTCCAAGACTATTCAATTGCAAATATACAAAGATAATTCATAAGCAAAGGGCGAAAAACATGAAAATTTGCCTTGACCATCGGTTTGACCCACGATTTTCCCTCAAATGAAACGGGGACCTACGGCTGAAGTCTGAAAAATGAACGTAGGTCCACAGAAAAAGGCACATAGTAAAAGTGTTCGTCCGTCATCTCATATTGTTCCGGTAGACGAATGGTGTGACTCCCGTTGTTTTCTTGAAGAGACGGATGAAATAGGAGTGGTCGTTGTAGCCCAGGTTGTAGGCAATCTCCTTAATTGGCATTTTCTCGGTGATGAGCATCAGTTCCGCTCGGTCAATCTTCTTTCTGATGATGTACTGCATGGGCGGCATGCCGATGGTGCGGACGAAAAGACGGATGAAGTGTGACTTGGTGACGCAGGCAATGGAAGCCAGGGTGTCGATGTCAATCACACTGTAGATGTTGTTGTGGATGTAGCTGAGCACATCTGCCAGTCGCTTGTCCTGAGTCCATACCCTTGGTTTTGCTTTCTTCACGAAGCGCGAGAAGAGCAGCAGCATGCTACCACGCAGTTCCAGTTTCACGTCGAGCGGCAGATTGTTGTAGCGATGCACGTAGTCGATGAACTTTCCCATGTAATCGTACGAAGAAGGGTCGCTGGCAGGCAGTTCCGCTTCGGGATGACGCTTGCAGATGTTGCTGAAGATTGGTTCGTCGAGCACATCTGCATCCACGTCGACAGGGAATTCATAGAAATCGAAGATGTCAGTCTCCTTCTTGAATCCCTCGTAGAAATGGAGGTAATAGTGGCAGAACTTGCCGGTGCATTCATAGCTGTGCATGGTGTGGGCAGGTATGATGTACATGTGCTGGGGCTTCAGCTCCACTTCCTTGTCGGGGAAGATGAGTTTGGCGCGCCCTTCAGTGACCAGGTATATGCGGGTGAAAGGCGAAACTACATTTTTCCAGTTCCAGTCGCCATTGTGGCGTGCGAACCCTACGTTCAGCATCTGGAAGTTCAGCGATTCTATTGGTATGTTCATATAGTGCCGATATGGATTGATGCTGCAAAAATAATCACTTATTTCCAATTGTCACTCATATTCGCGGCAAAATAATCAATTTTGTCCTATCATGCGACAAAATAATGCGGTGTTTTCCGTTTGGTTTGGCGTACTTTTGCAGACGCAATTCAAGAACGATAACTATGACTGGATACAAACAGAAGAAATACCCGTTCCCCATCAAGCGCTATGTGCAGTGTCTCGACTTGCACTCTGATGAGGAAGCAATAAAGGAATACCGGAAGTTGCATTCGCAGGAATGCCACTGGAAGGAAATCAGAGACGGCATCAGGGAAGTCGGCATCCTGGAGATGGAGATTTACATTGCGGGCAACCGGCTCGTGATGGTGGTCGACGCACCCGAAGACCTCGACTGGGATGCATCGATGGCAAGGCTGGCAGCCCTTCCCCGGCAGGCAGAATGGGAGGAACTGGTCGGCAAATTTCAGAAATGCGGAAAGAATGCCACGAGCGACGAGAAGTGGCAGATGATGGAAAGAATGTTTTACCTTTACGACTGAGAGAACGAGAGAATGTTTTACCCTTACGAATAAACAAGAACTTATTATGCAATATCGAGAATTGGGAAAGACAGGCTTGAAGATTTCAAACCTGAGTTTCGGTGCTTCCTCACTGGGCAGTGTTTTTCATGAGACCAAGGAAGCCGAGAGTATCAAAGCTGTTGAGATTGCCATCGAAGGCGGCATCAATTTCATTGACGTGAGTCCCTACTACGGCCACTACAAGGCTGAAACAGTCTTGGGCAAGGCTCTGAAGATAATTCCGCGCGACAAGTACTATCTGTCGACGAAGGTGGGACGCTACGGCAAGGACGGCAAGAACACTTGGGACTATAGCGGCAAACGTGCCACAGAGAGTGTCTACGAGAGTATGGACCGCCTCAACATCGACTATATCGACGTCATCAATGTGCACGACATAGAGTTCCAGGCAGCACTGCCGGGCGGACTGCAGAAAGTGTGCGAAGAAACTCTGCCTGCCCTGGTGGAACTGAAAAAGAAAGGAGTGGTGGGTCATGTGGGAATCACCGACCTGCAACTGAAGAACCTCAAGTGGGTGATTGACCATTCGGAGGAAGGCACAGTGGAAAGTGTGCTCAATTTCTGCCACTACTGCCTCAACGATGACGAGTTGGTTGACTATCTCGACTATTTCGAGAGCAAAGGAATTGGAGTGATCAATGCATCGCCACTCTCAATGGGACTGCTCACCATGCGCGGAGTTCCCGACTGGCATCCGGCACCAAAACCGCTGGTTGAGGCATGCGCCAAGGCAGCACAGTATTGCCAGGAGAAAGGCTATCCGATTGAGAAACTTGCCATCCAGTATAGTGTTGCCAATCCTCGGATTGCCGGCACACTCTTCTCCTCAGCCAATCCGGAAAACGTGAAGCGCAACATCGAATGGGCAAACCAGGAAGCCGATGCGCAGATGGTAGCAGAGGTGAGGAAAATCATTGGCGACCAGCAGCGAGTAACCTGGGCAAACTCTTAACCGGACAGCAGAGTATGATAATAGACGCACACAGCCATCTTTGGCTGAAGCAGGATACGGAAGTTGAGGGACAGCGCATCCAGACGCTGTCGCCCAACGGTTCGCGGTCGGTCTTCTTCGGCGAGGAAGTGCAGATGTTGCCTCCGTTCATGATTGACGGAGTGAACTCGGCAGAAGTTTTCCTCTCCAACATGGACTATGCTCAGGTGGGCGGAGCTGTAGTCGTGCAGGAAATCATCGACGGCAATCAGAACGACTATCTCTCCCGAGTGCAGCAGACCTATCCCAGCCGTTTCTGCTGCTTGGGCATGGCAAACACACTGGAGGAAGCGGAGAAAGCCGTGGGACAGGGACTGAAAGGCATTGCCATTCCCGGTCACCGTCTGTTGGGCACGTCGCTCCTGGAGAAGATGCCGCTGTTCAAGTATCTTGAGAAGAAGGGACTGATTCTGTCCATGTGCCTGGCAGACAACGAACGCCAGATAGCAGAGATGGGCGAGGTGATTGAGGAATGTCCGCGACTGAAGGTGGCAATAGGACATTTCGGCATGCCAACCACAGATTCGTTCCGTTCACAAGTGATGCTGGCGCGAAAGGGCAGCGAAGTGAGGATTGAGTCGGGAGGCATCACGTGGCTCTACAATTCAGAGTTCTATCCCTATCCCACAGCAGTCCGGAGAATCCGTGAGGCTGCCGACTGGGTGGGAAGCGACCGCCTGATGTGGGGAAGTGACTATCCGCGCACCATCACAGCCATCACCTACAAGATGTCGTACAACTTTGTACTGAAAACTGCGGAGTTGTCGGATTCATTCAAGAAGCAGTTCCTTGGCGAAAATGCCTTTGCTTTCTATGGATTCCACAACCTTCCCGAACTACCTTATATTAAAAACATGTCGGAATAAAAACCCAACGGCGGTGATTCCCTGATCCGCCAAAAAAGCATAAACTGATGAACAAGAAATTATTTCTACCTTTGATACTTGTGTTTTCACTGTTCTTCCTATGGGCAATCAGCAGCAACCTGTTGCCTACGATGATAAGACAGTTGATGAAAACCTGCGAACTGAATACCTTTGAAGCGTCCTTCACTGAGAGTGCCTATTGGCTGGCATATTTCATTTGCCCGATACCGATAGCCATGTTCATGAAGCGGTTCAGCTATAAGGCAGGCATCGTGTTCGGTCTGCTGCTGGCTGCAGTGGGAGCATTGCTGTTCTTCCCCGCATCAGCCGTCAATTCCTATGCCATCTATCTGTGCGTGTTCTTCGTGATTGCCACGGGAATGTGCTTCCTCGAGACAGCTGCCAACCCTTACGTCACGGTGCTGGGCAAGCCCGAGACAGCTTCGCGCCGACTGAATCTTGCGCAGGCAATCAACGGCTTGGGAGCATTCGTGGCAGCCATGTTTCTCAGCAAGGCAGTCCTGGGCAGCGGCAAGTTTTCGCATGTCTACATGCTGCTGGGCGGCGTTCTCATCGTGATGGCACTGGTATTCGTGTTCTCACATCTGCCGAAAACGGAAGACGAACTTGAGGCAAAGCAAGCAAAGGACGAACAGAAGAACACCAAACTGATTGACTTCTCGGTGCTCAGCCGTTCACATCTTCGTTGGGGCGTCATTGCCCAGTTCTTCTACAATGGCGGGCAGACAGCCGTCAACAGCCTTTTCCTCGTCTATTGCTGCACCTATGCAGGAGTGGAGGAAGGCGAGGCAACCACTTGGTTTGGCATCTATATGCTTTGCTTCCTCTTGGGCAGATGGTTCGGCACCCTACTGATGGGACGGTTCAAGCCTCAGAACATGCTGCTGGTCTATGCCGTAATCAATGTACTGCTTTGCGGAGTGATTGCCATAGTAGGCGGACGCACAGGACTCTACTGCATGATGGGAGTTTCGTTCTTCATGTCAATCATGTACCCCACCCAGTTCTCCTTGGCGCTGAAAGGACTTGGAGAACAGACCAAGAGCGGTTCGGCATTCCTGGTGATGGCAATCGTGGGCAATGCGTGTGTGCCCCAGTTCACTGCATACATCATGCACCACAACGCTGCGTTCTATCATATTGCCTATCTTGTTCCGCTTGTCTGCTTCATCTTCTGCGCCTACTACGGATGGAGAGGATATAAAGTGGTTGATGCCAAGTAAGAAAAGACAGGTGAGAGAAAGTGAATCAGCGAACTGGAGAAAGTAAATTAGCGAGTTGGATAAGAAAAAGTGAGTTAGAAAAGAAATCAGTGAGTTGGAATATTAGCGAGTAAGATAAAGAAAATTGAAGAGAATTCAAAAACAAAAATAGGATGAAAGCAATACGGATTTTTCATAATCAGGAACTTCATGTGATAGACATTGATGCTCCCGAAGCCCCTGCCAAAGGGGAAGTGCTGCTCAAGTTGCAGTATGTAGGTTTCTGCGGTTCCGACCTCAATACGTTCAGAGGCGGCAATACGATGGCACTCAATCCCGTGATTCCGGGACATGAAGTGGGCGCAATGATTGAGGCAGTGGGAGTAGGAGTTCCCGAGGAACTGAAGCCAGGAATGGTGGTGACCTGCAATCCCTACACCAATTGTGGCAATTGTGCCTCATGCCGCAATAACCGCGTAAATGCGTGCCAGCACAACGAAACGCTTGGAGTACAGCGCAACGGAGCCATGCGCGAATATATCGTTTTGCCGTGGGAGAAAGTGATTCCAGCCGTAAATCTCGCACCAAAGACCTGCGCACTGATTGAGCCTATGTCAGTAGGTTTCCATGCAGTGAGCCGTGCCCAGGTCACCGACATCGATGTGGTGGTGGTCATTGGCTGCGGCATGGTCGGCATGGGTGCCATCGTACGTTCAGCCCTACGTGGGGCAACAGTCATTGCTGCCGACATCGACGACGAGAAACTGGCGATTGCAAAGGAGATGGGCGCTTCGCACACTGTCAACACCAAGACAGAGGATGTGCACGCAAAACTGCAGGAGATTACCGGCGGATATGGTCCCGACGTGATTATCGAGGCAGTGGGAAGTGCACCGACCTATCGCATGGCAGTCGACGAGGTGGCATTCACCGGACGCGTTGTCTGCATCGGCTATGCCAAGAGCGAGGTGTCGTTCCAAACCAAGTATTTCGTGCAGAAAGAGCTCGACATCCGCGGTTCGCGCAATGCAACACCCCTGGATTTCCGTGCCGTCATCCGCTACCTGGAGAGAGGCACCTGTCCGCTCGACAAGATGATTACGAAGGTGGTGAAGCCCGAGGAAGCCTTGGAAACCATGCAATGGTGGAACGAGAACCCTGGCAAAGTGTTCCGGATACTCGTGGACTTCAAGTAACATCTGCGAAGTGTAGCATTACACAAGGAGATGTAGTCTTGCACAAGGATATGTAGCATTGCATAAGAATAAATGAATAGGAGTTGGCTTTCGTGTAGGGCTGGCTCCTAATTCGTATATACTCATTCCATCGGAATCAGTATGATTTATACGACATTTTGATGATATTCGCAAAATCTCATTATGCTCCTCCACACGCCCCTGTAGCCCGTATTTTTTCCACCCAGGAAAAGCAAAGGTGATAGATATCCATAAAAAAATGGACTGTTAGTCTGTTAACTGTTAATTGTTTCATACACAAGAGCTTATATTCGTTTTATTTCCTCACTGGCTGTTTAACTATTAAACAAACAAGAACATAAGTATCTGATATTTTGCTTGTTACACTCATTTCTGATATTTATCAAACTATCGAAAAATCGCCAGTTTCGCCCCTATTTCGTATCACTTTCTTGCTTAGAATGGGTTTTTCGCATACATTTCGGATACTTTCTGTTTGCACTACTGACACTTCTTCAGGCCTTCACTAAGAAGCTGGCGTGGCACGCCCAGTTCGATGGCTTTCTCAAAGTCCTGGCGGGCAAGATGCTTCTGCTGGAGCTCCAGGTGGAGGTAGGCACGCTTGAGGTAATAGTTTCGGTTGGGCGAGATTTTGATGGCGCTGTCGAGGTCGATGACTGCCAGTTCCTTTTGGTTTGCCTCGCCCTCCATCTCTGCACGGATGACCAGTGGCTCTGCCTTGTCGGGAAACCGGGAGATGAGGATGTTGAGCTGGGTGAGGGCTTCGTGGTTGTGCCCCATCTGTTGCTCCACAATCACTGAACCGAGCGCTGCCATGAAGTTGTCGGCATCGTGGTCTGTCACTACCTTGAAATCGGCTTTTGCACGGTCGAGGTCACGGGTCTTGCTGTAGGCATAGCCGCGGTAGGAATACGCCTCGATGTCAGACGGACTGACGCTTATTATCGTGGTGTAGTCGGCAATGGCTCTCTTGTAGTTCTCCAGCTGGAGGTAGATTTTTGCCCGGGTAGAGAGAAACAGCACGTTTTTGGGGTATTGGCTGATGGCTGACGAGTAGGACTGGAGTGCGCCTTTGTTGTTGCCCTGCGCTTCCTGCACCTTTCCCAGATTCATGTAGACGAGGGCATTGCGATGGTCGTCGGGCGAATGGCGTAGAGCTTTGGTGAACCACTGCTCTGCTTCGCTCAAACGCTGTTCTTTGGCTGCATTGATTCCGTTCTCCACAAAGGCTTCGTAAGTCTCGGCTACGGAGTCGGACTGGAGGCACGGATTATGTTTTGGCACATTGACTTCCTTGGCATAGTTTTCCAGCGAATGGACTTCTGGCACATTGACCTCCGATGCTTCGCTTGTGAGCGTCATGCCACTAATAAGCAGGGCGATACTTAGTTTCGTTTTCATCGTCGAGCATGGATAGATATGAGTTGTATCGGCTTTCGCTTATGTCGTGGCGTGCTACGGCTTCGAGCACTGCACAGCCCGGTTCGTGGGTGTGGGTGCAGTTGTTGAAACGGCAACCGCTGGAGAAGTGGAATATCTCCTTGAAGTAGTGGCCGATTTCTTCTTTCGACATATCGAACGAACCGAAGCCTTTGATGCCCGGAGTGTCGATGATGTAGCTGTCGTGGTCGTCGAGCGCATACATCTCGGAGAAGGTGGTGGTGTGCTTGCCAGTGTTGTAGGCATCGCTGATGTTGCTTGTCTTCAGGTTGAGTCCGGGAATGAGGCTGTTGATGAAGGTGGACTTGCCCACCCCGCTGTTGCCGGAGATGAGGGTTGCCTTGCCCTGGAGCAGGGATTCCACCTGTCTCATGCCTGCGCCGGTCTTTGCTGAGACCGACAGGCACTGGTAGCCTACAGTTTCGTAGAGCTGCGTCATGCCTTCGAGCAGCAGGTTGTCGTCGTCATCGTAGACATCGGTCTTGTTAAAGGCGATGATTACAGGTATGCTGTAGGCTTCGGCTGTTGCCAGGAAGCGGTCGATGAAGGTGGTGGTGGTGACCGGATGGTTGATGGTCACGATGAGGATGCACTGGTCGAGGTTGGCTGCCAGGATGTGTGACTGTTTCGACAGGTTGGTGGATTTCCGGACAATATAATTCCTGCGCTCATCGATGGATGTGATGAGCGCAGTATTGTCTTGCAGTGGTGTAAAGTCCACGTAGTCGCCGATAGCCACGGGATTGGTCGACTTGATGCCCTTGAGCCGGAAATTGCCCTTGACCTTGCAGTCCACCATCTGTCCGTCAGCAGTGCGTACGGTGTACCAGCTACCGGTGTTTTTTATTACGAGTCCTTTCACTACACGGTCATGATTTCCTTGTTCTTCTCGTCAAGCATGGCATCCACTTTCTTGATGTACTTGTCGTGAAGTTTCTGGCAGTCGGCTTCCGCATCTTTTTCCACGTCCTCAGGCACTCCGCTTGCCTTGATGCTCTTCTTCAGTTTCTCGATGGCATCGCGGCGTGAGTTGCGTATGCTCACCTTGGCGAGTTCTGCTTCTTTCGAGCATTGCTTTGAGAGTTCCTTACGGCGTTCCTCTGTCGGTACGGGGATTCCGAGGCGAATCTGCTCGCCGTTGTTCTCGGGCATGATGCCCACTGGTGAGTCGATGATTGCCTTCTCTATCACTTTCAGCATGTGCTTGTCCCATGGCTTGATGACGATGGAACGTGCGTCGGGAGTAGAGAGGTTTGCCACGTTGCTCAAGGGCACGGATGCTCCGTAGGAGTCGACGTAGATGCCGTCGAGGATGTGTACGTTGGCACGTCCTGCACGGATGCGGCTCAGTTTCTCTTCGAGATTCATTGTTGCCATATCCATCTCCTCTTCAGCATCGCTGAGGTATTTCTTTACTTCTTCCATAAATACTGGTGTTGTTTTGTTCCTTATATGTATTATTCAATGATTGTGCATTTGCTGCATGGCTTGAGCTGCTTGAAGAAGTCGTTGCCCTTGTCGTCGACGAGGATGAACGCTGGGAAATTCTCCACTTCAATCTTCCAGATGGCTTCCATGCCGAGTTCCGGATATTCCACGCACTCGATGGACTTGATGTTGTTTTGTGCGAGGATGGCTGCCGGACCGCCTATGCTGCCGAGATAGAATCCCTTGTGGTCCTTGCATGCGCGTGTCACTTCATCGGAACGGTTGCCCTTTGCCAGCATGATGCGTGAGCCTCCGTGGTCCTGGAACTCGTAGACGTACGGGTCCATACGTCCGGCTGTGGTCGGACCCATTGATCCGCATGCCATTCCTGCCGGTGTCTTTGCAGGTCCTGCATAGTAGATTGGATGGTCTTTCAGGTACTGTGGCATCGGTTCGCCTGCGTCAAGACGTGCCTTGATTTTGGCATGGGCAATGTCACGACCTACGATGATGGTGCCGTTGAGCGACAGACGGGTGCTTACAGGGTACTGGGAGAGTTGCTCGCACACCTTGTCCATCGGCTGGTTGAGGTCAATCTTCACTGCATCGCCCTCGCCTGCATTGCGCAGTTCTTCCGGAATGAGTTCGTATGGTTTGTCGTCCATCTTCTCAATCCATATTCCGTCTTTGTTGATTTTTGCCTTGATATTGCGGTCGGCAGAGCAACTTACTCCGAGTCCGATTGGGCAGCTTGCTCCGTGGCGTGGCAGACGTACCACACGGATGTCGTGCGCCATGTATTTGCCTCCGAACTGTGCTCCGAGTCCAATCTTGTAGGCTTCCTTCAGCAATTCTTTCTCGAGCTCTACGTCGCGGAACGCACGTCCGGTTTCGTCGCCCGAAGTAGGCAGGCTGTCGTAGTAGTGCGTTGAAGCGAGTTTCACTGTGAGCAGGTTCTTCTCTGCGCTGGTTCCGCCGATGACGAATGCGATGTGGTAAGGAGGGCAGGCTGCTGTTCCGAGAGTCTTCATCTTCTCTACGAGGAAAGGAACGAGTGTGCCGGGGTTCTGGATTCTTGCCTTTGTCTCCTGGTAGAGATAGGTCTTGTTGGCAGAACCTCCGCCTTTGGTCACCATGAGGAAACGGTATTCCATGCCTTCAGTGGCTTCGATGTCGATTTGTGCAGGGAGGTTGCACTTGGTGTTGACCTCATTGTACATATCGAGCGGAGCATTCTGCGAATAGCGCAGGTTTTCCTCGGTGTAGGTCTTGAACACGCCCTTTGCGAGTGCTTCCTCATCGCAGAAATTGGTCCACACCTGCTGGCCCTTCTCTCCGTGGACAATGGCTGTACCTGTGTCCTGGCAGAGAGGCAACTTGCCTTTTGCTGCAACTTCGGCATTGCGGAGGAATGTCAGAGCCACGTATTTGTCGTTGTCGCTGGCTTCAGGGTCGCGCAAAATCTTTGCTACCTGCAGGTTGTGGCTGCGGCGAAGCAGGAAACTGACGTCACGGAATGCAGCGTTTGCCATCCGGGTGAGTGCCTCTGGTGTTACTTTCAAGATAGGAGTGCCTTCAAACTCGCTGACGGATACTCCTTCCTTCGTCAGCAAATAGTACTCAGTATCGTCCTTTCCAAGCTGGAACATAGGAGCGTACTTGAATTCAACTGTCTGTGCCATATATTTTATACCTTATATTTTATAGTTTCAAAGGCAAAAGTAATACAAAACGGGTAGAAAGCCAAAAAAGAAGGCGGAAAATATCGTCATACCACGATAATTAAGCGAGAAAAGCGTATCTTTGTACAATCGGTGTTCGCGCAATGCGCAGAGCATCCCGGATTACACACGAAAGAAAGGACAGCAACAAATGGGCGAATCAGGCAAAGCAGAAAACGAATCGAAGGACTCACGGCAGGACGGCAGACAGACGTGCAACCGTGAGATGAACGCAGCATGGCAGTTTGTGACCAGCACCAACATCTCAGTGTTTCTCACAGGCAAAGCGGGGACGGGCAAGACCACCTTTCTCAAGAAACTGCGCGAGATGATGCCCAAGCGCATGGTGGTGCTGGCGCCTACTGGTGTAGCTGCAATCAATGCCAACGGACAAACCATCCACTCCTTCTTCCAACTGCCGTTCGGCCCCAGCATACCGGGCAACAGCAACGGCAAAATTTCCTACCGCATAGGCAAGCAGAAGCGCAACCTGATTCAGACACTCGACCTGCTGGTGATTGACGAGATTTCAATGGTGAGATGCGACCTGCTGGACTCAGTAGACCGCGAACTGCGCAAGTACCGCGACAGAGGCAAACCTTTCGGAGGAGTGCAACTGCTGCTCATCGGCGACCTGCAGCAACTGGCTCCGGTGGCAAACGACGAGGAATGGGAATTGCTGAAACCCTACTACGACAGCCCCTATTTCTTCAGTTCAAAAGCCCTTGCAGAAGTGAGGTATGTGACCATCGAACTGACCCACATCTACCGTCAGCGAGACCGCGAATTCATCGATATCCTTGCCCATGTGCGCACCAACAATCTCAACGATGCGGTTCTGGGCAAACTCAACAGCAGATACATCCCCAACTTCCAGACACCGGACAACGAGGACTGGATTCGACTCACCACGCACAACCGTACGGCACACGACTACAACCAACAGCGTCTAGACTCAATAAAAGCCCAGACAGTGGCGCTGAAGGCACGTACTACGGGAGATTTTCCCGAGAACATCTATCCGGCAGATGCAGAACTCGTGCTGAAGACCGGAGCCCAGGTGATGTTCATCAAGAACGACCCGTCGCCGGACAAGGCTTACTACAACGGAAAGATTGGAGTTGTGAAAAACATCCTGTGGAACCGGATGGCAAACTGCGACGACATTGTGGTGTATTGCAAGGAAGACAACACGCAGATTGTCGTGACACCGGTGGTTTGGGAAAACACCAAATACACGCTCGACGAGGAGACCATGGACATAAAAGAATCGGTGGCAGGCACATTCACCCAATATCCGCTCCGCCTGGCATGGGCAATCACGGTGCACAAGAGCCAGGGACTTACGTTCGACCATGCTGTACTCGACATCAACCGGTCCTTCACCCACGGACAGGCTTATGTGGCACTCTCCAGATGCCGCTCGCTGGAAGGGCTCGTGCTCTCGAGCCCGATGCGTGCCAGCAGCGTAATCAACGATGCGTCAGTCAACGATTTCATCGATGAAAAACTGACTGAGGGCAAGACCATGGAAAGCCAACTTCCACAGATGCAACTCGGTTATTACGGAGAACTGCTCGACGAACTCTTCTCATTCAATCAATTGCGCTACAGCCTGCGACAATTGAGCCGCATTGTGGACGAGAACTTCTACAAGAGCTATCCGGAACTGCTGGACCAGCTGAAGGAATGTGACCAAAGTCTGAACGATGAAGTGGTGGAAGTGTCAACGAAATTCCGCCAGCTCTACAAGAGAATGCTGCAGCAGACCTCCGCTCCAGCCAAGGACGAAAGACTGCAGGAACGCATACATTCAGCCTTGACCTATTTCAGCGAACACCTCACCTCCATCTTCTGTCCCCTGATGCCCAAGCTCAAAATCCAGATTGGCAACAAGCAGACAAAGAAACGCTACGACAATGCCCTCGACCTGCTGACCCAGGAACTGAAACTGAAGAAGGGAACGATGGCGCACCTGCTTGCAACCGACAATCCGTTCACCATCAAAAACTATTTGAGCGCAAGAGCAAAGGCTTCACTCAACGAGAGTCCGGAGAAGCCGAACAAGAAAGCCACAAAGAAAGTATCCAAGTAGTAGGAATAAAACTGAGGCAGACTTTGCCGTATACCAAGAGCTCTGAGGCCTCCCTTCAAATCAAGCGCTCTGTGGCTTCTGTTCTGAGTCTATCCTTCTACTTCTTTCTCTATAGCTGTTGTCTTTGTCTTGATCTGAGAAGAAATCGTGCAAGACCATAGACGTAGCGACGGAAGCCCGGTTTGTATGCCAACATACGGTCGAACCATGACAGATGCTTGCCGAAGAAGCGCACTACCATCCCGACATACACCATTGCAAAGAGAGTTCCGATTCCAACGATATGCCAAAGCCATGCGCCGAAGAACACGAAGCAGAAGATGACTGCAAGGGTTACGAGCGATATGTCGACTGCAATCTTCACCCTTGAAAACTCTATACCGGTGACACGGCTCACTGCAACCGGGAATCCCTCACCCGGCATCGTGATCGAACCGCACCTTACCTCGATGGCAATGCCAAGGGCAAGAATGGTGCAACC
Source organism: Acutalibacteraceae bacterium (assembly GCA_963645405.1). Taxonomy (GTDB): domain Bacteria; phylum Bacteroidota; class Bacteroidia; order Bacteroidales; family Bacteroidaceae; genus Colivivens. The sequence continues at coordinate 27,320 of CAVISR010000007.1, read as the reverse complement.
GGCTACCTGTGCAATGATTTTCTGCCACAGACAGTCGGGCATGAGCCATGAGGTCAGCAGCATGTTGACATCGATGAGCGAACCGAAGACGAATCCCACGAGCAACTGGAAAAGCTGCACAAGTTCGAAATGGCGGCGGAGCACAGCGATTTGTCCTATCACTAAGCACGCGTTCATTATATAAGTGTACTGACCGATGGTGAGGCTCGGTATGCAGTCAATCTTTGCGCCCGCAGACTCGAACACGTAAGGCAAGGTGGAGATGACGCTCGAACCGAGCATGCTCCTCACGCATACAGCCACACCCAAAGTCATTATGTACAAAGAAACAAGCAGCAGCAAATGCTGCCACGCGAATGATACTATCCTGTCTTTTATCTTCATGTTATGAATATTTATGAAATGTCTTTTTACCTCTTGTATTCTTATATATCTTGTACTCTATTCTATTGTATTTTTACCTCATGTCTTTTCACCTCAAATTCCCGCATTGTCGCAGTCAATTTTTGACATTGGTGCAATCTGTTTTCTGCATTGTCGCAATGCGATGAATACAAAAGTAGTGAAAAATAAGCGTAAAACATAATTCATAGCTTCTCAAACCCATATTTTGCGCAGAATCAATACACATGCAAAGCACCAGTGTGCGAAAAGAGCACGGATGTTGTGAGAAGCCTCGGTATTTTCTCATAACCACTCCGAACCTAGCCCTTTTTGCTTGGCTATAATGAACAAAAGTCTTATTTTTGCATGACAATCAAGTAAAGAATGGGAAAATATGGCACTATCCAACATAGAAAAGCATTACAACAAACATCCGGAAGACCTGCGACTGCAGCGCCGGCATGGCATCGTGGAATTTGAAGTCACCATGCACCATCTGCACCGTTTCCTCAAGCCAGGCATGCAACTGCTCGACATCGGAGCGGGAACGGGACGCTACACTTCGGCGCTCATGGCTGAAGGCTACGATATAAAAGCAGTGGAGTTGGTACGCCGCAACATCGATGTGTTTCTGAAGCGCGAGCCTACAGCCAATGTGGTGCAGGGCGATGCGCACTCGATGCCCTTCCTGCCTACTGCCTCGGCAGACATCACACTACTGCTCGGACCGCTCTATCATGTCATAGGCGACGACGAGAAGGTGGAAGTATTGAAGGAGGCAAGCAGGGTGACAAAGCCCGGAGGACTGGTTTTCGTGGCTTATCTCATGAATGAATACAGCATACTGTCATATTGCTTTGACGAAGACCGAATCGGCGGATTGATGGAGCGAGGTGTGGTGGACGCAGACTTCCACATACAGTCGCTTCCCGATGAGCTCTACGATTATGTGCGAATCAGCGACATCGACCGGTTCAACCGGAAGGCTGGTCTCCAGCGAGTATGCATCTTCTCGCCCGACGGTCCTGCCGACTATATGCGCACCCGGCTCAACCAGATGAGCGACGACACCTTTGCCCGATTCATTGAATTCCAAAAGCGAGTTTCCGAACGTCCGGACCTTCTTGGAGCCGGCAGTCATGTGGTGGATGTAGTGACTTGCCCCTCTAGATAAGTCCAATCTGCATACTCAAGAGCTGCAACCTTATCTTACAACAATTCAGGGAGAGTGAAAAGGCGTGTGGAGTTGGATCCTTTGACGAGTATCATCCTGCCTTTCGGTGATGTGGCGGCGATTGCTTCTTTCACTGCCTCAACATCATTGAAGAATCTGAAGTCTGCAGTCTGCACTGGCATTTGCGATGCTGCTTTTCTGAATTCATCGCCCACGAGCCAAACGGTCGGGATTTTGTATTCGAGAATAAGGTTGATGATTTTGCTGTGCTCTTCCTGGCTTACATCTCCCAGTTCCTTCATGTCGCCGAGAATGACCATCTTGTCCGCACCTTCCATCAGATGGAAATTATCCAATGCTGCTTTCATGCTGGTTGGGTTGGCATTGTAGGCATCCACAATCAGAGTATTGCTTGATGTCTGCATCAGTTGTGAACGGTTGTTCGACGGCACATAATGTGTGATTGCAGAACAGATATCATCGTCTGACACTCCGAAATAATTGCCCACGCAAGCTGCGGCAAGGGCATTGTCGAGATTGTAGGCACCGACAAGTTGGGTGCTTACTGTGCGACCGTTGTACTCGAAGTTCAGATAAGGACTGCAACTGACGAGCTTTCCGTTGGAACCATACCTGACAAGGTCGAGTCCTTGGGAGATGTTCATCAGATAAGGATTGTTCTCATTGATGAATGCCTTGCCCGAGTGGTCGCGCAGGAAATCATAGAGTTCTCCTTTCGTGCGAATCACTCCCTCGAACGAACCGAAGCCTTGCAGATGGGCTTTTCCCACGTTGGTGATGAGTCCGAAGTTCGGCTCGGCAATGTTCACCAGTGTCTTGATTTCACCGGGATGGTTGGCTCCCATCTCGATGACGGCAATCTCATGGGCAGACGTGAGGCGGAGCAAAGTCTTTGGCACACCGATATGGTTGTTGAAGTTGCCCTGCGTGTAAAGCACATTGTATTTCTTTGAAAGCACTGCAGACACGAGTTCCTTGGTTGTAGTCTTGCCGTTGGTGCCGGTGATTCCGATGACTGGAATATGGAGTTGGCGCCGGTGATAGTTGGCAAGTTGTTGCAAGGCTGTCAGTGTGTTGTCGACCAGGAGGAGGCGCGGGTCTGCGCTGTCGTAGTACTCAGTATCGTCCACCACCGCATAGCTGCAGCCCTTGTCGAGCGCAGCCTTGGCATAAGCATTGCCGTCGAAGGTTTCGCCCTTCAGTGCAAAGAAAATGGAACCATCCGGACAGTTGCGGCTGTCGGTAGTAATCTCGGGATGTTCCAGGAAAATCTTATAGAGTTCTTCTGTTGTAGTCATGATTGAATTGATTATCGCCTACAAAGGTAGTAATTAATTGATAAATGTGTTATGAGATTCGGGATTTTTTGCCTAACTTTGCACTGCTATACTTGAAAAGGCGTGAATATGAGCAAGTGCATTGAATATACAATAAATGTGGGAGGCAAACTGCTGGACCTTTCCGTTCCATGCGTGATGGGCATTCTGAACGTCACTCCCGACTCGTTCTATACCAGCGTAAGTCCTGACGGAAGCACCACCGAGACCGACATAAGCGGATTGGTGGGCAAACATCTTGCCGACGGAGCTGCGATAATCGACATCGGCGGCTGCTCCACCCGTCCGGGAAGTGACGCAGTGGACGAAGCAGGTGAATGGGAACGGTTGGCAAAGAGCCTCGACATAATCAAGCGCGACTATCCCGATGCCATCATCTCGGTCGACACGTTCCGTCCTGCCATTGCCGAGCGCTGCATTAAAGAATATGGAGTGCACATCATCAACGATGTCTGTGGCGGCTGCGACGAGATGTTCGATGTGGTGGCAAAATACGGAGTGCCATATATCCTCACATTCAACGAACCACGCAACGAAGACGAAAACATCTGCATCCGCGAGCTCCAGTTCTTTGCCGAGAAAGTACAGCAACTGAGAGACAGGGGAGCGAAGGACATCATCCTCGACCCTGGTTTCGGGTTCAACAAGTCGATGGACGACAACTATGCGATACTTTCCAATATGGAAAACCTTGCGATGCTGGACCTGCCAGTGCTTGTAGGAGTGTCGCACAAAAGCATGATATTCAAATTATTCGGCACTACCCCAGCTAAAGCGATGAACGGCACCACCATTCTCAACACCGTAGCGTTGGCAAAAGGGGCGAACATACTGCGAGTGCACGAAGTGAGGGAGGCAATGGAATGTATTGCCATCAGCAACAAACTCCACGAAACCAGAATCTCTCCCAAAAACAATTCATAACCGCTTAGAAATTTACGACAATGCTCGAGTTCGGAATAAAAGACATAATCGACATCCTGTGTGTAGCACTCCTGCTCTACTACGTTTACAAACTGATGAAGGATTCAGGTTCGCTGAACATCTTCTATGGCATATTGCTCTTCATCGTTGTCTGGATACTTGTGTCCCAAGTGTTCGGGATGCGGCTTCTTGGCTCCATCTTCGACAAGTTGGTGAACGTGGGAGTGCTGGCACTCATCATCCTTTTCCAGGAAGAGATACGACGGTTCTTCCTCACGCTGGGTTCGCACCGCCAACTCAATTTCCTCCGTCGCCTGTTCACAAAGAAGAAGGACAGCAACGAGGAAGAGAACCCTTCGGTCATGAAAATTGTGTGGGCTTGTGAACAGATGAGCAAGAACAAGGTGGGAGCACTCATCATCATCGAGAACAACATGTCACTCAACGATATCTCAAAATCGGGCGAATCCATCGATGCAATCATCGGCAGCCAACTCATCCAGAACATATTCTTCAAGAACAGTCCGCTCCACGACGGAGCAATGATTATCAGCCGCAACCGCATCGAAGCTGCAGGCTGTATACTGCCTGTGTCCCACGACATGAACATACCGAAAGAACTGGGATTGCGCCACCGTGCGGCACTCGGTATTTCCCAGCAGAGCGATGCCCTGGCAATAGTCGTCTCCGAAGAAACCGGAGCCGTTTCCATTGCACGACGCGGCGAACTGAAACACCGCATCAGCAACGAAGAACTGGAAAGCCAAATTGCTGAACTGATATAACCAATATAACCAAATTACAGAACCATTATAAACCGAGAAATATGCGAACACTGTTTTTTACCGTCAGTCTACTGATTGCATTTTCTGCCAGCGCAGAGAAAGTGAAAATGCCTACAAAAGCCAAGGTGTTGGAAAGTATGGAAGTGGCAAACGACTACTTCATCAACAAATATCCGGATGCAGGAGCGCCCACTTATGTGAAGAAGATGCGACCAAGCAACCTCTGGACACGCGGAGTGTATTTCGAAGGACTGGTGGAACTGATTGACATCGAGCAAGCAGCACAGTCGCCGAAGTACGAGCAAAACAACCAATATCTCTACGACTGGGCTTCCTCCCACGAATGGGTGCCACGCAACGGAGTGAAGACACGCGATGCCGACGACTACTGCTGTTGCCAGGCATACCTCAGCATGTATGAGAAAGGACAGGTGAAATACTACAACCCCACAGTGCAGTGCATGGACAACCTGCTGTCGACCCCTGCAAGCGTGGGCGACTGGACTTGGATTGACGCCATACAGATGGGCTTGCCCGTACTGACCAAGATGTCGGCAATCAAGCAGAAAGAAGGCGACGAAGCATTCAGCCGCTATGCACAGCAAGGCTGGAAAATGTATTCGTATACCCGTGACCATCTGGCTGGCGGACTTTTCAACAAGGACGAAGGACTGTGGTGGCGCGACAAGGATTTTGTTCCTCCCTACAAAGAGCCCAACGGCAAGAACTGCTACTGGAGCCGTGGCAATGGATGGGTCTACGCAGCCTTGGTGAGAGCCATGCAAGACATCATGGGCATGGACAACTACGATGATTATCTCGATGAATACAAGTCCGACTACATGAAGATGACCAAAGCCCTGACCAAATGCCAACGCAAAGACATGTTCTGGAACGTGAGTCTGCTGGACGAGAGCAACTACGGAGGCAAGGAACTCACCGGCACTGCCCTCTTTGTCTATGGCATGGCATGGGGCATACACAACGGACTGCTCGACAGCAAGACCTATCTGCCGATAGTGGCAAAGACTTGGAATGCCATGGTGAAGGAATGTCTGCACAAGAACGGATTCCTCGGTTATGTGCAAGGCACAGGCAAGCAGCCAAGCGATTCACAGCCAGTGGACTACGACAATGAGCCCGACTTCGATGACTTCGGACTGGGATGCTTCCTACTGGCAGGCAGTGAAGTCTATCAATTGGCAAAAGACTAAACAACCGGTCGTAAACGACTAAACAACCGGTCGTAAACGATTAAACAATCAGTTGATAAACGGCTAAACAACCGGTTGTAAACGACCAAACAATCAGTTGGCAAAAGACTAAACAACAAGTTGCTTTATGAGAAAGTACATTTTCATTGCAATGCTTATGCTGATGGCAATCACAGCATGTACCACCGGCGAGAAGAAATCACCGTCGGGAAAGACCGTAACCACACGCAGTGCGCCCTATGAGTTGCTGATTGTGGGCGACAAGGAATGGTTGAACACTACCAACGGCATGGTCTTCATGGAGAACATCAACCCCGAGATTGAAGGACTGCCACAGAGCGAGTCATGCTTCAAGTCTCTCAGCATCAACACCTACGCATTCAAGAAAGATTACAGGGCATTTGCCAATATCATCGTATTTGAGATTGACAAGAAATATCCGAAAGCTGAGATGAGAACAGCCTACGATGTCTATGCCCATCCGCAGACCATCATGTATCTCACTGCTCCCGACGGACGGGCAATGGCAGACTTGGCAGAAGACCAGGGCTTCCACATCGTGAATGTATTCGTCAATTCCGAACTGAAGCGTGAGCGCAGTTATCTCACAAAGAAACACAGTACCACAGTGCTCAATCAGGTGAAGAAACAGTTCGGCTGCAGCATATTCGTGCCCGAAGACATCAACGCCGTCAAGACCGGAACCGACTTCATGTGGGCTTCGTCGAACAACGAAGACAACCGTCTGAATATATGCGTCTACACCTATCCGTTCACTGCCAATGAAGATTTCTCGCTCCAGCGTTTCATCGCCCACCGAGATACTTTCATGCAGAGAAACATCAGAGGCGAGGAGTTCGACCAATACATGAGCATGAACAAGGACTATGTGTATTCACGCAACATCACTTGCGACGGACATTTCGTTCACGAAGTCCGCGGACTCTGGAGAATGGAGAACGACATGATGGGCGGTCCGTTCGTTTCCTACACCCAAGTCGACACGCTGACCAACCGGGTAATCGTGACCGAAGGATTCGTGTTTGCCCCCGACAAGAAGAAACGTCCTTACATCCGAGAACTCGAGGCAGCACTGCAGACTCTGAAGATTGAAGGGAAGCAGAAATAAGACGGAAGTGTCCAAATCCAAGTACGGACAACGCAGGCTTAGACCTGAACAACTATAAACAGAACTAAACTAATTAACTACAAGCATAAAATGAAATACTTCGTATCAACACTACTCCTGATCTTTGCCACAACTATCAACGCACAGAATCTAAGTCTGGCTGGCACGTGGCAATTCCAAATCGACAGTCTGGACCAAGGTCAACGACTGAAATGGTTCAACTGCAAGACATTTGACGACACCATCAATCTGCCCTCGTCCATGCCCGAGCAAATGAAGGGCGACGACATAAGCGTACGCACCAAATGGGTGGGCAGTCTCTACGACAGTTCCTACTTCTACAACCCCTACATGGAGAAATACCGCAAGCCGGGCAAGGACATGAAACTGACGTTCTTCCTCACCCCCGACAAGCACTATGTGGGAGTGGCATGGTACAGGAAAACCATCACGCTGGACGACATCGACAAGAACAGTTCCTACAACCTCTATCTGGAGCGTCCACACATCGAGACCACTCTCTATGTGAACGGCGAAAAGGTGGGCATGCGCAACAGCCTTGTCACTGCACACCAGTACGATGTCACCAAATGGTTGAAGAAAGGGAAAAACGAGATTACCATCCGCATCGACAACCGACCGGAGACAGTGAACGTGGGACAAGACAGCCATTCCATCACCGACCAAACCCAGGGCGACTGGAACGGAATCGTGGGGCGCATGGAACTGCAGAAGACCAGCCGCACACACATCACCGACCTGCAAGTCTACCCCGATGTCGACAAATCTGCCGCACTCGTAGACATGAAAGTTGTGGGAAAACCATCGGAAAAGGTCACAATAATGCTTCACGCAGTACTGAAAGACGGTAATTCCGCAGGGTATTCAGCAACAAAAACCATACAGCTCACTTCCGACACCACTGCAATAAAACTCAATCTGCAGATGGACGGAGCAAAACTCTGGGATGAATTCCACCCCAACCTCTACGTACTCACCACCACTCTCTCAGCCAAGAAAGGACTGAAGAAGGCAGAGGACAGACGCACCACAACCTTCGGAATGCGCAAGTTCGAAATCCGAGGCAAGATGTTCTATGTGAACAACCACGAAATACAGTTACGCGGCACAGTGGAGAACTGCGATTTCCCACTTACCGGCTATCCGCCAATGGATGTGGACTCGTGGCTCCGTGTGTTCAAGCGCTGCCGTGAGTACGGACTCAACCACATGCGTTTCCATTCCTACTGCCCGCCAGAGGCAGCATTCGTGGCAGCCGACCAACTGGGCTTCTATCTGCAGCCCGAAGGTCCGAGCTGGCCAAACCACGGAGTGAAACTGGGAAACGGAGCTTTCATCGACACTTATCTCATGGACGAGACCAAGCGCATGGCGCAGGACTACGGCAACCATCCATCCTTCTGCATGATGGCTTGCGGCAACGAGCCGGCAGGCAACTGGGTGGCATGGGTAAGCAAATTCGTTGACTACTGGAAAGCAACCGACAGCCGGCATGTCTATACCGGAGCATCGGTAGGCGGCGGTTGGCAGTGGCAGCCCAAAAGCCAGTACCATGTGAAGGCTGGAGCCAGAGGACTTGACTGGTCGAGCCGCCAACCATCGACCATGGACGATTTCACCGCAAAGATAGGTGAGGTGAAAGAACCGTTCGTTGGCCACGAGACAGGTCAGTGGTGCGCTTTCCCCAACTTCAGGGAAACAAGCAAATACACTGGAGTGAACAAGGCACGCAACTTCGAAGTGTTCCAGGATATTCTGAAAGACAATGGCATGGAAAGCCGAGCCCACCGTTTCCTCATGGCATCGGGCAAGTTGCAGGCACTGTGCTACAAATATGAGATTGAGCGCACGATGCGCACACCGCAATACGCAGGTTTCCAACTCCTGTCGCTCAACGACTATTCAGGCCAGGGCACAGCGCTGGTGGGAGTGACCGACGTTTTCTTCGATGACAAGGGCTATATGACAGCGCCAGCGTTCCGCGAGTTCTGCTCGCCCATCGTGCCGTTGGCAAAAATGCCGAAGTTCACCTACAAGAACAACGAGACATTCCATGCCGACATCGTGCTCAACCAATATTCCGACAGCGATTTGAAAGGAACCATGGTGATTTACTCCATCTCCACCAACGGACGGACACTGAAGTCCGGTTCGTTCGATGCCAAGGACTATCCAATCGGAAACAATCTGCCAGTGGGAAGCATAGATTTCGACCTTGCCAATGTGCAAACTCCACAAAAACTTACTCTCACCGTCAGCGTAGCCAACACCGAAGCACGCAACCACTGGGACTTCTGGGTTTACCCTGCAGAAGTTAAGGCAGAGACAGGTGATGTGTGGGTCACCGACCAGTTCGACACAAAGACCATGAACGTGCTGAAGAAAGGCGGCAAAGTGCTGCTCACTGCGGCAGGCAAGATAAGTTACGGAAAAGAAGTGGTGCAGACCTTCATGCCAGTGTTCTGGAACACCAGCTGGTTCAAAATGCGTCCGCCCCACACCACCGGCATCTACGTGGAGAACAAGCACAGCATCTTCAGTCTGTTCCCAACGGATTATCACAGCGACATCCAGTGGTGGGAGCTTGTGAACAAAGCCCAGGTGATGCAGTTCACTGACTTCCCAGCCGATTTCCAGCCGCTGGTGCAGAGCATCGACACATGGTTCATCTCGCGCAAAATCGGAATGCTCTTCGAGGCAAACGTACTTGGAGGCAAACTCGTGATGACCACGATGGACATCACCAACAATCTCGACAAGCGTATTGTGGCTCGACAGATGAGGGCATCAATCCTCAACTACATGAACTCCGACAAGTTCCGTCCTACAGTCGACATTGCTCCCGAACGGATTTCCGACCTCTTCACCAAGACGGCAGGAGCAGTCAACATGTACACCAAAGACTCGCCTGACGAACTCAAACCAAAGAAGAAATGACCGGACGGCAGGATTGTTTCAAGCAAAGATTCAAGCCGCACCATCGCAAGGCAGGGGAAGGTCCGGGACTGGGCATCATGCTCGTCACGCTTTTCATCATTGAAGCACTGCTTGGCGTACAGGGATTCTGCATGGCAGACGAAGGCTGGTCGCTCACCGGTTACCAACAGATTTTCCGTGAGCCGGAGAGCGTGAAATACATGTTTCTCTTCTACAATCCTCTGTGGATTGGAGGCGTGTGGGAAATGCTGTTCGGATGGATGGGAATGTACGGATTCCGACTGCTCAACGTCCTGTTCATGCTCGGCACATGGACCATCATCTATCACCTGCTGCGCAACTACGTGAGCCACACTGCCATGTTCCTCGGCTTCCTGCTCGTGGTTGCAGCCCACGACTATGGCGTGATGGTGTTCGACCACAGCAGCGTGACCGTGCTTCTGTCCGCAGCCGCAGCCTATTGCCTGTTCCGTGCTCTGCACAAGAGTTCATGCCCTTTCATGCTTATGGCAGGCATCCTGCTTGCGATGAACGTCTTCTCGCGAATTCCCAACCTCACACAACTCATCCTCCTCGCCCTGCTTATACCTTATTATATATATACGCGCAGTGGCAGGCAAACCCTCAAGTTGTTTGGCTCCGCATTGCTGGGACTCGTGGTGGGCATAGCGATTGAAGTGGGACTGATGGCAGCGTTCGGTCATCTGCCAATCTTCATCGACAATCTGAGCACAGGCATGTCAGCCGCAGCATCAGCCGACAGCTCGCACAATCTGGGCAGGATGATTGGGGCTTACCTACAGTCGTATGTACAGATTGTCAAGGACATACTGAAGATTGGGCTTCTACCTCTTCTTGCAAGCATCGTCATCAGCCATCGGCAAGTGAAGTTGCGGAGCGTGGCAGTGCTGCTTGGCATCACACTCTTTGCCCTGCAAGCCGCCATCCTCATCCGTTTCTTCGACAATATGCTCTTCCTCTATTCCTTCATCAGTCTGGTTCTCTTTCCCTCGATATATTTCCTGCGCAAGGACCGCAATCGGATTTACCTCATCCTGATAGCCCTGCTCATCCTCTACTCGCTACCCTACGGCAGCGATTTCGGGATAAACAACATGGGCGAGAATGCCATCTGGGTGGCAGCACCGCTGAGTATCGGACTGGCAGTCAGTCAACTGAAGGCAAGCAGAACGGCATTCCGCCACATCGGATTCATCGCCCTCACCGCCTTCATCGCAGTCTTCTTCCTCAAGAACGGCTGGCACATCATGAACAATGCCTACTTCGACGAAGGTTCGCGACTGGAGAAAACCTGCAGAATACAGAATGTGCACACCAACACGCTGACGAAGAAATCGTATGCAGAAGCCACCATGCACCTGCTCGATGAACTCAAGAAATACGTAAGTCCCGGCGACTATCTGTTCTGTTTCCAGAGCAGTCCAACCATCCACTACATCACCCACACACGCCCCTACATGTACAATCCCTGGCCCTGGTCGTTCGACACAGCCTCCATGCGACTTCACCTCCAGCGGGCAGAGGCAAGGAGCAAAGTGTACCCAGTGCTGGTGAGGGAAAAGACGCAAATCATTGACTTCACCAAGCCCGACCCCTACTGGGACAGCACCAATGCCACCGACAACTTCAGCCACAAGAACGCAAAGGTGGAAATCATCCACGGATTCATCAGCCGACATGGCTACCACGTCGTGTGGGAAGACAATAACTACCAGATTCTCCTGCCCGAAAGTATGGCGCATGCCAACGATGCAGACATTGAGTAGGAGAAAGAATACAAGAACAATAAGAACATAAAAGAGGCAAATAGGGCGAAAATAAAGATAAAAGGCAAGAAGGGCAGAAAGGCTGGATTTGGGCTAAAAACGCGCTGACTGGAAAGTTCCCATTCTCTGACTAGGAAAAATATTTTTTCTGACTGGAAAAATAATTTTCTCTGACTAGAAAAATTTTCAGTCCATATTTCACGGAAAATGCCGGCTGACTGAAGGGTTTTCGCCGGAAGAGCAGAAGATGAACAAATAATACAATTTAACATTTCGCATCATAATGAAGAGAATATCAATACTCATTCCATGCTACAACGAAGAGGCATCAATCCCGTTGCTCTATCCGTCCATCAAAGCGGTGATGGACGGGCAGCCAGGCTACGAATGGGAACTCATGTTCGTGGACGACGGCAGCACCGACAACACCCTCCCATTCATCAAAGCCATGCAGACCAGCGACCGGCAAGTGCACTTCGTCAGTCTCTCCCGCAACTTCGGTAAGGAGAAAGCCCTGTTGGCAGGACTCGACAAAGTGGCTGGTGACTGCGTGATCATCATGGACGCCGACCTCCAGGACCCGCCCAACCTCATTCCGCAGATGATTGAGTATTGGGAAGAAGGATTCCAGGACGTCTATGCCAGGAGAAAAGACCGGGGCAAAGAACCTTGGTTGCGCAGGGCATTCTCCCTTCTGTTCTACAAACTGATGGACCGTGCCACCCGTTTCCACATACTTCAGAACGTGGGCGACTTCCGTCTGCTCGACCGTGTTTGCATCAATGCGATGCGCCAGTTGCGCGAGACCGAGCGCTACAACAAAGGACTCTTCTGTTGGATCGGTTTCCGCAAGAAAGAAATAACCTTCGACCGCGGCAACCGCTCCGTGGGTCACAGCAAATGGAATTTCCTGAGCCTCATGAACCTTGCGCTCGACGGCATCACATCGTTCACCACCGCGCCCCTGCGCCTTGCCACCATCATCGGCTCCATCATCGCCCTCGGTTCCTTCTGCTTCCTCATCTTCTACATCAGCAAGACCCTCCTCATCGGCGACCCAGTGCAAGGATTCACCACCCTCGTCAGCATCATCCTCTTCCTCGGCGGAGTCCAACTCCTCTCCATCGGCATCCTCGGCGAATACATCGGCAGAATCTACATGGAAACCAAGGGCAGACCCAATTACGTGGTGAAGGAAGAGGGGTGAGAAATGTGTCGGCAAAAGTGTTTTGTGTTTTAGGTTTTGTGTTGCCATCCGGATGGGCGGGTGGAACTGTGGGCTGGAATAGGAGTCAGCGCTCGCTTTAACGGCCTCGGAGAGGCCTAGCTCCTAACATTGCTCATAGCGCAATGCCTCGCCTCGAAGAGACAAGAATGCATGAGTCCCGCCACCCGTCCACCGTCATTTGAAGTCGAACGACAGTTGGCTATCACCCATAAGATTGAATGACAGGCGGTGGTAAGGCGAGAGTCCGTGTTGGGCAATGCCTTCGCGATGTTCCTTGGTGGGATAGCCGGCATTGTGATCCCATCCATAGTAAGGATATTCCTCATGGAGCTGCTTCATGTAGTCGTCCCTGTAAGTCTTTGCAAGAATGGAGGCGGCTGCAATGGAGAGGTATTTGCCATCGCCTTTCACTATCGTATGGTAGGGCAGATTGTGGTAGGGATAGAATCGGTTGCCGTCGATTATAAGCGTCTCGGGCTGCACGCTCAGTTTCTCGATTGCCCGGTGCATTGCGGTAATGCTTGCTTTCAGGATATTCATCTGGTCAATCTCCTGGGCTGTCACTATTCCCAGTGCCCATGCAATGGCATCGCGCTCGATTTCCTCGCGCAGGGCATAACGCTGCCGGGCTGTCAACTGCTTGGAGTCGTTCAAACGGGCATTGTGGTAGTCTTTGGGGAAGATGACGGCTGCTGCATAGACGCTTCCTGCAAGGCAACCTCGTCCGGCTTCGTCGCAACCGGCTTCTATGAGCGTATTATTATAATAAGGTAAGAGCATGACTATAGTATGAATGTTTGGTATTGTATCACTGAAGCTTGGTTATTTTATCTGTGATGTCAGGGCATTGCGTATTCCAGTGCCACGGCAGTAGAATGCCTTGGCTATGCCGAATTTCAAGTAGAAGTCGATGCGTACGGGCAGATGATTTTTGTCGTCGGTGATGTAGAACCTCAGCAGTTCCTTCTCTTTCTTCTTCGATTTGTCGTCGAGCAGCGACAGCACATGACACATATAGGTATGTCCGTCGTTTGCCTTGAATTTCTCTTTGCCCTTGTACACCAGTATCTGGTTGCTCAGTCGTTTGCCTGTAACCATCTTGAAGTGGATGCGCTGACCTTTCGTGCATTTGGAATAGTCATTGGAGCGCGAAATCAGCAGGATGTTGAGCATGTCGTTCACACATTCGTCGCTGGTGGTCTTGCGGTCGGTCCATTCACCTTCTGCCGATCGGTAGCGCTGCTTCATGACAGTTTGTCCGTCGACATAACTGAACCACACTTCGTCGACCGTATAGCGTTTTCCCTCGAATGCGCCCTTGCGGAAATACAACGGCTCGAGATCGGGAGTGGAATAGCTTATCAGGGTGTCGCGCATAGGGAAGATGGCTTCGGACCTCTTGTTGCTCTTGAATAGGATGTCGGTGCGGAGCGCGCTCTTTCCCTTGTAGTCGGACGAAACGACGCTGAAATGTGTCGAGCCTACTTTCACCCAGATGAATTTCCAGTTGAAGTAGAGGTCGTAGAAGAGGGATTCGCCGGGTTTGAATGCCGTATTCGGGTACTTGCACTGTGCATTGCCCGGCAGTGCGAGCGACAAGAGCAGGAGCACCATCAGAGTGCGTGTTGCCGTGCGGAGGATGAAACGTCTCATCATTTCTTGTTCTTCTCTTTGAGTCGTTCTGCGTTCTTCTTTCTGATGTCTTTCTCCTTGTCTGCCTTCTGCTTGGTGATGGCTGTCGGTTTCTGCCTCATCACCGGCAATGCCTTTGGCCACCATTCCTGGCTGATGTCCCAGTTTGCCCTCACTACGAACGAACCGGGATAGTAATAGACTTCTTCTGCCTGGAGATGGCCGTCGTAGGAGCCTGTGTCCCAAATGCCGTTACCGTTCTTGTCGCAGAAGGTGCGCAGATAGTATGTGCCAGGCTCAACATAATAGAATTCAGCTCTCAACTTTTTGTTGACCTTTGCCTTCTTGACTGGTTTGTCGGACGAATTGATGAGTTCCACCACTGCGCAGGTATCGATGCCATGAAGGTTGATGAACATGGAGCCGAAGGATTCTGCAGTCCTTACCTTCACTTGCTTCACGAAACTCTCCGACCTTTTGCCGTACACGCTCACGAAGGCTCCGGTGTCTACGGCTATTTCGTATGTATGTCCCGGCTGCCACTCTGCATAGAACCGGTAGGTGTTGTGGGGACAATCGCGCTTTCGTATCTTGAAGTCGCAGTCCACATACACTGAGTCGATCTTCTCACGGAAATGGAACAATGTTGTGTCGATAGCAGCGATGGGTTCGGTGCTGGAGAAGTCTATATTCTGCACAGGACTTATCGATGAATTCGATGTCCTCACCTCAAGGAATTCCTCGGGCATGGACGGAATCTCGATGTCTTCGTCCTTCTGTTTCTTCTTACGCTTCGACTTCGGTTCTTCTGCCACTTCACTGTCGGCAGATTCCTCCTCTTCGTCGTCGTGCCTCTTCTTTTTCTTCTTCAGCTCGTCCTTGTAGTCCTTCACCCACTCTTCGTAAGCCTGCTGCTTCTGCTTGTCGACTTTCGCCTTGGTCACTTTCGAAATGAGTTCGGTGGCTGAGTCGGTGGTCAGCACGAGTTTGCCGAGCGAGTCGGTTGCCATGTAGGACAGGTCGAACACGAGGGTATCGAGATTATAGATGAGTGAATCGAGAATCCAGTATTTGATTGTGTCGTTCGTCGGATTGGGCTCGACCACAAATGCATTGTCGGAGTTGAAGTTGATGCCTTTGATGATTGGCAGTTGGTCGGCAGGACTGGTGTAGAACAGTGTGAATTCACGCAAGTTCGGGCGTTCCATCTTGAGGAAATAGTGGTCGGTCACTTTCTCTGTGAATGCCAGCAGCACGATGTCGTCGGGATAGAAGTGGGTGTAGCCTTTTGGAACGATGGAATCGTAGTGGATGCTGTCGTGCCAGATGGTGTCGTAGCGTATGTCGGGCTTGCAGGTGGACTTTATCACCTGGTCGTTGAATGCCAGCATCTCGCTCTTCTGTGTGAATGAATAGCTTTGGTCCAGGTCTTTCAGTGCATAAGCACGATACTTCCCGTGGTTGAGACCTTTCACCACGAAATGTCCGCGGCTGTCGGTGCGTGAGATGCGGTCGAACGGTTTTGTCTTGAACACTGAGTCGGGAAAATCCTCTGCAATGGAATCTGCTACCTCATAGAGTCCTACGTAGATTCCCTTCACCGGCTCGAGGTTGCTGGCATCGAGCACATAACCCGACACCTGCATAGTGTCGATGGTGTCGCCGGTGGAGAAGGTAAAGGCATAGTCGCCCATCGGATTGCCTTCGTTGTTGTCCTCGATGGCATCGGAAAAATCTATGGTATAGGTGACGTTGGGCTTTACGGAGTCGACCAGCCGGATGGTGATTTTCTTGCCCAGCGAACTGATTTCTGGTTGCTCAATCTGTGGAGGCGACACGATGACTTTCTCCGATGCGTTCTCTATCTTTATGTTCTCGTCGAACTCCAGCACAATCTTCTTGGCTTTCGATTTCACCGCACCATACTTGGGTGTGGTGTTGACGATTACTGGCGGAGTTTCGTCGTAGGGTCCACCGTCGGGCGAGCCAATGTTGGCACAGGCTGCCACAATCAATGTGGCAACAGCCAGCACGGCTATGTATGCGCTTCTGATTTTCCTGATTTCCCTCATTTATTCATTTCAAGAAGTTCCTCGATATACTCACGGCTGTTGCTCAGGCGCGGAATCTTGTGCTGTCCGCCCAGTTTTCCTTTCTTCTTCAGCCACTCGTCGAACAGTCCAGGCTTGGCATCCACGATTTCCAGGCGCTGGAGGGTGATGTCCTTCGACCGTTTGGCTTCATAGTCGGAGTTGATGGCTTGGAGCGAACGGTCGAGGATAGTGGCAAAGTCTTCTATCGATGCAGGATGCTTGGCAAACTCAATGACCCACTGGTGGCGGCACTTGGCATTTGCGTTCATGAATATCGGTGCTGCCGTATATTCGCGCACTTGTGCTCCTGTTGCTATGCAAGCCTGTTCCAGTCCTTTCTCGGCATTGTCCACAATCAGTTCTTCGCCAAAGGCATTGATGAAGTGCTTGGTGCGTCCGGTGATGATGAACTTGTAGGGGTCGATGCTGGTGAACTTCACCGTGTCGCCTATGATGTAACGCCACAGACCGCATGAGGTGCTGATTACGATGGCATAGTTGACATCTTTCTCCACTTTCCACAGCGGTACGACTGTAGGCGAAGGAGTGCCGAACTCGCTCATCGGAATGAATTCATAGAACACTCCATAGTCCATCATGATTTGCATTGCAGGGTCGCTGAGGTCAGTCTGAATGCCGAAGAATCCTTCGCTGGCATTGTAGGTCTCCATGTAGCGCATGCCCGGCAGCGAGATGATGTTCTTGTACTGCTCGCGGTAAGGGGTGAACGCCACTCCTCCGTGGAAGAACACTTCAAGGTTTGGCCATACCTCGTCAATCTTCTGCTTGCCCGAAATCTCGAGCATACGGTCGAGGACGGAAAGCATCCACGAGGGCACTCCACTTATGTTTGTCACATTCTCGTGCTGTGCAATCATGGCGATTTTGTCGCGTTTCTCTTCGAAGTCGCTCAACAGCGCAACATCTTTGGGCGGTACGCGCACAAGATTGACCCATGAAGGGATATTCTCAATCAGTATGGCGCTCAAGTCGCCCACCAGACTGTTGGGAGTGTTCAGATTGGGCGCATGGCTTCCTCCGAGGATGAGGCTCTTGCCCGAGAACAGTTTGCTCTTTGGATTTATCTTGAGATAAGCTGCCACACAATCGGTTCCGCCAAGATAGTGAATGTTCTTCAGTCCTTCCTTGCTGACCGGGATGAACTTGCTCTTGTCGTTGGTCGTTCCCGAAGACTTGGCATACCAGTTCACTTGTCCTCTCCACAGCACATCCTTCGAACCTTGGCGCATCTTCTGAATGAAGTCCTTCAGCTCTTCATATGTGTTCAGTCCCACATGCTGGCAATAGTCCTCGTAGTTCTTTATCTCGGAATATCCGTGACTTGTTCCCCACTCTGTCTTTGCTGCTGCACGCACAAGATAGCGCAAGACATTCCTCTGAATCTCTTCTGCATGACCCTTGTAGTGTTTCATTGCCTTTTGTCTGCGGGCAAAATATATTTTATCCAGTATCGGCGTTACGTTCATAATAGTATCCTTTTAATTTACAAAGTTACAAAATTAATTCTTACGGCATTGTGCACACAGCGCTTTTATTCACTGCAAGGTCCATAAATCCCGCACTTTCCGCAGATTATCTCACCCGAGGTTTCACTCTTGCCTAAGTTTTTGGCATCTGGGCTGGTGGCAAGTGCGGATAATTCAGAAGATGTGGACGATGCATCCTGACTCCTTATTATAATATCCTGCACCTCATTATAATTCTATATCTGCACTATATGTCCTGCACCTTATTATAAATTATAATTCCGCACCTACACCATGTTGGATACAACGCCTATCCCATGCCTATTCAATGTTGGCGCTGCATCTTCCATACGCCGTTCATGAAAATTTCCCCGATAGGATTTTCCCCATTATGAATAGGAACTTTCTTTTTGCCGCATACGGAACAAGCACTACCTTTGCAGCGAATTAAAAAACAAACGAACAAAATACAGAAAGGAGATCGGATATGAAAACCCTAAGAAACATTACAGTAGCGTTGATGATGATGGTAGTTTCATTCTCAGCAAGTGCGCAGCCAATGTCTGTTTACTCAATGCGCAGCAACGCACGTTTCCTGACCGACAGGATGGCATACACACTGCACTTGAGTTCAGCAATTCTTGACGACCTCTATTGTATCAATTACGATTATATATGCGGCGTCAACGACTATCTCGACGATGTGGCTCTGGGCTACAGATACGACGACTATATGGAAGTGGTGTTTGCACGCGACTATGCCCTCCGCCGCCTTCTTACCGAGCGCCAGTGGGAACTGCTCATGACGTACGACTATTTCTACCGTCCTATCACATTCGCCGACCGTCACTGGAGATTTGCCATCTATGCCCACGACCACAGGATGGACCATTTCTTCTTCAATGCTCCACGCAGATTCAAGGAATACAGAGGCGGTGCCTTCTTCGGCGGCATGCGTGCTCCAGAACCGGGAATGGACTTCCGCAGGAATGACGGACGCGCAAATGCAGGAACAGGATTCCGCATCGGCAATCCTGGCGACATGAACCGTAACAACGGCATGAACAGAAACGACATGAACCGCAATGATATGAACCGTAACAATGACATGAACCGCAATAACACTAATGTGGTGAATCACAATAACAACGGGAATGTCAACAACAATATGGGAGGTAATGACAATGCGGACAGAAACAGCAATGCGAACCGCAACAATGCCACAAACCGCTTCAGCGTAAACGGAAATGCGCAGAATGAGGACCGTTCAAGAACCACTGTCAATCGCAATCAGGACCGCAACGCAAGTAATGGCAACGGACGCGTGACTGTCAACACCCGCAACACCAACACTGTCAATACCCGTGCATCAAGCACTCGCACAAGCGGAAACACTGTTCAGCGCAACAACGTCCAAATGCAGCAGCGCAGCAATGGTGCAGCCAACATGAACCGCTCTTCCAATGCCACTCGCAACGTGAACACCCGCTCAGCAGGAGCTGGCAGAGCAGCAACCAACGGAAGACGATAGAAGTCTGAGAAAAGGATGGACACTGGTTCAAGTGCCGATGAACATTGACCAACGAAGCAACGAACATAGGTCCACCGAGATACAAAATACGCAAAGAGGGAGCACCCGCAATGGATGCTCCCTCTTCTGTCAATAAGTATCAATTCTTTGTTTATGCAATACCTTGTCTATACAATGTCTTGCTTATACAATTCCCTGTGCCATCATAGCCTTTGCCACCTTCATGAATCCGGCAACGTTGGCTCCCTTCACATAGTTGACATAGCCGTCAGCCTCTGTTCCGTACTTCACGCAGTTGCTGTGGATGTCTTCCATGATTGTGTGCAGACGGTTGTCAACCTCTTCTGCAGTCCATGACAGACGCTCTGAGTTCTGGCTCATTTCGAGACCTGACACAGAAACACCTCCTGCGTTTGCTGCCTTGCCTGGAGCATAAAGGATCTTTGCCTCCTGGAATACTCTGATTGCACCTGGAGTAGAAGGCATGTTGGCTCCCTCTGAAACTGCAATCACTCCGTTGGCAACGAGTGCCTTAGCCTGCTCTTCGTTGATTTCGTTCTGTGTTGCTGATGGAAGTGCGATGTCGGCTTTCTCGTTCCAGGGCTTTTCGCCTGCAACATACTTGCAGCCATACTTCTCTGCATATTCCTTGATACGACCGCGGTAAACTTGCTTGAGCTCCATGATGTAATCAAGTTTCTCTCTGTCGATACCGTCCGGGTCGTAGATGTAACCGTCTGAGTCTGACATTGTCAGCACCTTACCTCCCAACTGGAGAACCTTCTCGGCTGTGTACTGAGCCACGTTTCCTGAACCGGAGATGAGCACTGTCTTGCCCTTCAGGTCCATTCCCTTGGTCTTCAGCATTTCCATGAGGAAGTAAACATTTCCGTATCCTGTTGCTTCAGGACGGATGAGCGAACCGCCGAACTCGCGTCCTTTGCCGGTGAATGTACCGCTGAATTCGCGAGTAAGCTTCTTGTACATGCCGAACATGTAACCTACCTCACGTCCGCCTACACCTATGTCTCCTGCTGGTACGTCGACATCTGGACCGATGTGGCGTGCAAGTTCAAGCATGAATGACTGGCAGAAACGCATTACCTCGGCGTTGCTCTTTCCACGTGGAGAGAAGTCTGAACCTCCCTTGCCACCACCCATAGGAAGGGTTGTGAGTGAGTTCTTGAATGTCTGCTCGAACGCAAGGAACTTCAAGATTCCAAGGTTCACGCTCTGGTGGAAACGGATACCGCCTTTGTAGGGGCCAATGGCATTGTTATGCTGTACACGGTAACCCATGTTTGTCTGGATGTTGCCTTTGTCGTCCATCCAGTTTACACGGAACTGGTACACTCTGTCTGGGATGCAAAGTCTTTCGATAAGGTTCACCTTGTCAAACTCCGGGTGTTTGTTGTACTCTTCCTCGATTGTACTAAGCACTTCCTCTACAGCCTGATGATACTCCGGCTCGTTTGGAAAGCGCATCTTCAAATTCTCTAAAACTTTCTTAGAATCCATAGTTTACAATGTTGTTATAATAATATTTTTATTGAGTCTATATATAGCATAATCTGCTTAATAGTCGTATTTATCTTGTGTTTGTGTTGCTTTGATGGTGCAAAGTTAAGCATAATATATGAAACGCCAAGCGTTTTTTGACAATAAAATGCAGATTTGAATGAAAATGGATAAGAAGCGTAAGTTTATACACTCAAAAGGTTTAATATTGATAAGGTTTGCTTTCTTGTTGGCGATAACGGGTTATTCTTACATATGGCAGTTTGCAGGCAAATACAAATGAAATTATGTTTTACCGGACGCCATTTTCTCTCCGATTGTATAGTTTGAGTTCTCTGACCAGAGAACTCCAGTTCTCCAGTCAGTGGACTCGAGTTCTCTGGTCAGTGGACTGGAGTACTTCCAGTCAGGCAGACTCGCGGCTTAGACTGGACAAGAAATGCAGATTGAGCGGCACGAATTTGGTATTCTCCAAACTTTGCACTACCTTTGCACCAATGATTAATCAATCGCAGGACATAAAGTATCTGCAGGGCGTGGGACCTGCACGGGCAGAGTTGCTTGACAAGGAACTTGGAATAAAGACTGTCGGCGACTTGTTGACATACTATCCGTACAAGTATGTCGACAAAACCCGTATATATAAAATATGTGAGATTGACGGCTCGATGCCCTACGTGCAGATCATGGGACGCATCCTGTCATCCGACGTCATAGGCGAAGGCAAGGGACGGCGGCTCGTTGCACGTTTCTCCGACGGTACAGGCGCAGTGGAACTCGTGTGGTTTCAGGGAATAAAGTTCGCCCTCAAGAACTACGACTACAATGTGCCCTATGTGGTGTTCGGCAAACCGTCAGTATTCAACGGGCACATCAACATTGCCCATCCCGAGATGGAGAAAGTAGGCACGCAGCAGAACGGCACAACCACTGACACTGCCAACAAGTTCGTACCAAGCTACAACACATCGGAGAAGATGAAACGGCATGGACTCAACTCAGTTGCCGTATGCAAACTGACGAAGAAACTCATGGAACTGGCAGACCAGCCTTTTGCAGAGACCCTCACCCCCTACCTCGTGGAGCAATTCCATCTCATGTCCTACGACGAGGCAATACGCAACATCCATTTTCCCCAATCGGCAGACAAGCTGAGGCGTGCACAGACACGACTGAAATTCGAGGAACTGTTCTATGTACAGCTCAATATCCTGCGTTATGCTCGCGACAGAATCCGTCGGTTCCGTGGCATCGTGTTCTCAAGAATAGGCGAGACATTCAACACCTTCTACAGCGAGCATCTCCCGTTTGAACTTACCGGTGCACAGAAGCGGGTACTGAAAGAAATCCGCAAAGACATGGGGTCAGGACGCCAGATGAACCGTCTGCTGCAGGGCGATGTAGGTTCGGGCAAGACTCTCGTCGCACTCATGAGTGCCCTCATGGCAATCGACAACAAGTGCCAGGTCTGCATCATGGCGCCCACGGAAATACTGGCAGAGCAACATCTGCAGACCATCCGCGATTTCCTTGGAGACATGAACGTGAGGGTGGGACTGCTCACAGGCAATGTAAAGGGAAAGAAACGCCAGGCAATACTCGACGACCTGAAGAAAGGAGACATCAACATACTGGTAGGCACCCATGCCGTAATCGAAGACAATGTGGTGTTCTATCGGCTCGGACTTGCAGTCATCGACGAGCAGCACCGTTTCGGTGTGGCTCAACGTGCAAAAATGTGGCAAAAGAACACAATTCCGCCACACATCCTCGTGATGACAGCGACCCCAATCCCGCGCACACTTGCCATGACTGTCTACGGTGACCTCGACGTGAGCGTCATCGACGAACTGCCACCAGGACGCAAACCCATTTGCACCGTCCACATGTTCGACCGCCACAAAGAGCATATATATAATAAGGTGAGACAGGAGATTCAGAAAGGTCATCAAGTATACTTCGTCTTCCCCCTCATCCAGGAAAGCGAGAAGATTGACTTGCGGAATCTCGAAGAAGGCTATGAGCAGATTTGCCAGGAATTTCCGGAATACAAGGCGAGCAAAGTACACGGCAAGATGAAGCCGCAGGAGAAAGATGCAGAGATGCAGAAGTTTGCAAGCGGCGAGACTCAGATTCTCGTTGCCACCACAGTGATTGAAGTGGGAGTCAATGTCCCGAATGCCAGTGTCATGGTGATAGAGAATGCCGAGCGCTTCGGACTCAGCCAGTTGCACCAGCTCCGTGGACGAGTGGGACGTGGAGCGGAACAGTCGTTCTGTATCCTCGTGACTAAATACGAACTGAGCACCGACACACGCAAGCGCATCCAGATAATGGTTGACTCAAACGACGGCTTCGAGATTGCCGAGCAAGACCTGAAGTTGCGCGGACCCGGTGACTTGGAAGGTACACAGCAAAGCGGAATGGCGTTCGACCTGAAGATTTCAAATGTGGCACGCGACGGACAAATCCTGCAGTTGGCACGCGATGCAGCCACTATGGTGCTCGACAACGACCCTGACGAGTCAAACCAGCAGAACGAAATTCTATGGAACAGGCTGGCAGAACTGCGGAAGACCAATATCAATTGGGCGGCAATAAGTTAACAACACCAATTGGGCGGCAATAAGTTAAGGTTGGTTCCAATAATTCCACATTTAGATTATTTCAAACCATCGGAGTTATACGCCAACCATATTCTACTCACTTCCTAAAACCGACCTTTACACGAGATGCAGCCTACACCTTGAGGTCAGCCTTCGTCGTTATCTTAATGTTCTCGCGGTTTCCCTCCACCAGCGCAATCCTGTGCCCGTAGGCTTCCACCACCGATGCATCATCCGTAAATCCAGAGTTGTATTCCTGGCTATAAGCATTTCTGAGCAGTTCAGTCTGGAACACCTGCGGAGTCTGCACCAGTTTGTATTGCGACCGTGGCACAGTACGGCTGCCGTCGGGAGTCAGAACCCTCAGCGTTTCATAGACGTCAATCACCGGTATTGCAGCCCCTTCCGAGGCTGCTGCATCATAACAGCGGTCAATGACTTCGGTGGAAACGTATGGGCGCACACCATCGTGCACACCCACAAGAGAGCAGTTCACATCAACAAGTTGCAAACCGTTCTTCACCGAATGAAAACGCTCTGCCCCGCCCTCGGCTATTGTCACAGGTATCGCAAACCCAAATTCCTTGCACAGTTCCGTCCAATAGTCAATCCAGTCATGATGAAGCACCACAATGATTTGCATCCCGTGGTCGTACTCATGAAACCGCTCAATGGTCTGCATGAGGATGGGACGTCCGTTGACCTTCAGAAATTGCTTCGGAATGTCACCGCCCATTCTCAGTCCCTTACCACTGGCGACAATAATTACAGCCTTATCCATCAGACAACGCAATTATTTATATGGCCAAACCATGCTTTTCTTCACCTGCAGCATAGTCTCTTTGCCCAACAGATATTCCACAATGGCATAGCCAAAGTCGAGCGATGCACCAGGACCATGACCGGTTATGAACTGTCCGTCCACTTCCACCGTCTTGCCAGTAGCAATAGCCCCAGTCAACTGACTTTCAAAGCCAGGATAGCACGTCGCATTCATTCCACGGAGAATACCCAGATTGCCATACACGATTGGAGCAGCACATATAGCAGCAAGTGCCTTACCTGCCTTGTAGTGATTCATGATAACGTCCTGCAGCGGTTTGCAGTCACGCAGGTTAGTACTTCCAGGCATTCCGCCCGGCATCACCAGCATATCAGCATCACCGAAATCACATTCCTCCATCAGTTTGTCAGCCCTGACAGTGACTCCCGATGCACTCTCCACCATATAGTAACCAGTGATTGACACAGTCTTGATGTCAATCTCCTCAGTTCTCCGGCATATCGTAACGCTTGCAATGGCTTCAGTTTCCTGGAAACCGTCAGCCAAAAATAAGTACACTTTCTTCATATTGCGCAAATTTATTAGTCATCGTGGCAAAGTTACAAAGAATATCGGACTTATCAACACCCACCACAAAACTTTTTACGACCTACGCAACCTTTACGCAAGCAATAAGCCCGTGTTTGCCGTAGTCTATGGCAGGCATCACTGCACCTCAGCCTCTTGCCGCAGGGTCAGAGCAGGAAGTACTGACTCATAAAGAGCTTGCTTTACCTCTATATTCGGGAATCCGAGTATGTATCCAAACTCATCGTTGCCCTTTATTGTGAGATATCCAGACTGATACAGAAACAATTCCACCCCACCATGTACTACATCTGATGTCTCTATCGTGTTACGTTGTATGCGACACTCTTCAAAGCTTCTCATGCGGATTTCCGCATCTGCAATGAATTTCGGCAGCAATGTAGTTGCACCTGAAGCTGCCCAGAAGTTGCGGATTTCTCCAGATTTCAATGCATTGACAAGACTATATGGATTGTATATGTCCACCATGTTACGGCTGCAGAAGTGATATCCGTCATAGTATTCCTTCAGCCTTTTATGCGTTTCCTCCATGGTCCAACCATTGCACTCCGCCATTCGTTGTAGTTCCGGTTGGAAATTGTCCAGTATCTCTTGTTCCGTGATTCCGCAAATGGTTGCAAATTCAGGATCGAAACTGATGTTGTAGAGATTGTTGAGCACAGAGAACAGCGAAATCTGTGTAAATTTGGTGATGCCTGTGATAAAGACAATCTTCTCATATTCGCTGTCCATCTTCAAAACGGCAAACACTTCTCTGTAAACGGCAGTGCATGCTTCATGCTCCGGAGTTTTCCACGAATGTTGCAGCGGCGAGTCGTATTCATCGATGAGGATGCCCACTTGCTCACCCGTCTGTTCGTATGCCGCTTTGATGATATTGTCAAAGCGTACAGCGAGAGAATCTTCGGGGTCAGCCACAATACCGTATTGCTTCTCATACGATCTGAAAAGGTTCTTCAGATATGAAGTAAGAGTCCTTTCGGATGCGCCACCGCCGCTCATGTCAAACCGGATGACCGGATGACATTTCCATTCCGCCTCCATATCCATTATCTTGAGACCCTCAAACAGTTCTTTTCGTCCTGTCAGATAGCACTCAAGCGTATCCACAAGAATCGACTTGCCGAAGCGTCGTGGACGACTCAGATAATAGAATTGACCGGGCTGATTGACAAGTTGCCAAACCAAGTCAGACTTGTCTACATAGACATATCCTTCCGTTCTGATTTTCTTGAACGACTGGATGGTGCAGGGTAATGCTCTTGTAGTCATATTGCGTGGAAGTTTTGTTTCGGCCACAAAGATACAAAGACTATCTGAATCAACAAACTTTTTCGGCGGAAAATGAAGCGCAGTCGTTGATGTGATGATAACAGAAGATGCTTGACAAGCCAGGGAAACAACAATTCGTAATCAGCAGACTACACGTGGGAGATTGAACGGGTATGCTCCGGAATATGTAACCAACATTGTCAAAGAGTACGGAATCTTGAAACCTGCCCTCATGCACCATCGGGATTTCCGTGACTTCATGAAGTCTCTCGACGAAGTGCTCAACGAGGATGATATTGACGATGTCCTCAAACGGCTCGAAGAACGGGAGAAGAAGAACAAGTGAATGAATGCTTTTGGAACAGAAACCGCCTGACCTAAAGATGAACGCTTAAAGTCTGGCGGTTGTGTTTGTATGTCTTTTATCGCTCAAAGATTTTCTCATAGTCTTCGTCTGTGATTTTCCACAGACCATTCTTTCGGCCTCCTTGCCGTTCTATAAGTTTCAACTCTGTCAAGCGCTGAAGATATTTCTTTATCTGTCTGTCTGAAACTCCCAACTCTTTTGCCATACCCACAATGGTTATATGAGGATTAGTTGAAATAAGTTTGTAGATGCCACGTTGAGCGGTAAGGAACTCCTTTCGGAATTCTTTTGGGAACCGTTTTTCCTCTTTTGGGAACTCATTGGTGAACTCTTTTGGGAACTGTTCGGTATCTTTGACCTCATCAGTACCATCCTTTACGGCATCGTTCCCATAGTTCAGGTTCCACAAAATCACATGAAATTCGGTTGCGTCCGACCTGAATTCCGGCGCACGATACGTGGGCATATGCTCATATTGCTTATAGGCACTGATTATCTTCT